>CABXSA010000012.1 GCA_902514765.1 uncultured SAR86 cluster bacterium
TCTTTAGAGCTTTCTTTGTAAGAGATTGCTGTAATTTTAGATAGATTTTCGCTTAATAATAACGATGTAATATCTATTAAGAATTTATCCTGTGACTCTGAAGATTTTTCTATTTTGATTGAATCAATTAATGAATTTGAGATATTTGCATTATTGGATTTAGCTAAAGGATTATTTTCATCAAATATATATGCAGTATTTATTCTTTCTATTCTTATCTGATCAAAATATTTTAAAAATTTGATAATTCCATTATCAAGATAACTTCCTCTCCAAGTGCCTGATTCAACTATGCCATCAAGAATTTGTGCAAAATAGATAAATTCTTTACCCAATTGATCTTTATTTATGAGTAGATAGACTTTTCCATTTTTATCGTTTCTATAAGAATCAAATAAACCAGGATAATAAATTAATTCCTCAAGAAATAATTCAAGACTATCTTCATTTTTATCTTCTTTGTCGACCTTATCATCATCGGCAAAAATAGATATTGAAAGAAATCCAATAAAGACTATCCTAAATATTAATTTATATAAAAACATGATCGGAAATAAATTATCTTAGGTTAATGAGAAACAATCAATCAGAAAGAAAAAAAAGTTCTATGCCCTTAAGGATTAACAGAAAAAGTTTTCTAGGAGTACTAAGCTTAATTTCTCAAGAATTCGTTGAATATATATCTACAAAATTTAAAATAAAGAAACCTAAAGAAGAAGAGGTTCTATCTAATGTGCGCTCTAAAGCGGAGCCAAATAATCCAAATTCTGTTCTAACCATAATTGACAATTACGCTTATAAAAAAACTTTTCTTATGAATATTGGAGAAGAAAAAGGTCTTCTTTTAGAAAATGCAATTAATGAATCAGAGGCAAATAACATTCTTGAGTTAGGAGTTTATTTAGGGTACTCAACAATTAGAATTCTTAAAAACCTAAATGATAATTCTAAGCTCACTTCAATTGAATCAAACAATAAATTTGCTGAAATTGCATCTGAAATCATAAATATAGCTGGATTAACAAATAAACATAATTTAATTATGGGTAACTCAAATGAAGTAATTCCAACCTTAAAAGAAAAATATGATTTTATTTTTATAGATCATTGGAAAGATTTATATCTAAAAGATTTAAAAACTTTAGAAGAAAATGATTTGATCGAAGATAATGCTTGGATTTTTGCAGATAACGTAATTCTTTTTAATCTAGAAGATTATTTAGATTACGTAAGATCGTCACCAAAATATACTAGTAAATTTATTCCCGCCAAAAGAGAATACTCAAAAACGCATCCCGATGGTGTGGAAATCTCAATCTTTAATAATGAAGTTTAATACTCTTGATTTGCATGGAATCAAACATGCAGAAGTAAAAATTGAAGTAGAAAATTATCTGTACTTAAATCAAGAGGATTGTCCGATATTAATTATCTGTGGAAATAGTCAAAAAATGATATCTTTAGTTGAAGAAGTTCTGATCGATATCAAATCAGGTTTTGAAATAGGTTCAGGCAATAATTATGGAACTATTATGGTGAGGTCAGTTTAAAAAATGAGCAACTTTTCTTTAGTATTAAAAAATTGTAATTTGGTAAACGAAGATTCTATCGCAGCGGTTGATATAGGTTTAAAGGGCGACAGAATAGAAAAGATAGCTTCTGAAATTACTTCAGAGTCCAGTGAAATAATTGATCTTGGAGGAAATTATATAGCTCCTGGAATTATTGATGATCAAGTCCATTTTAGAGATCCGGGATTAACTGAAAAAGGGGATATACGTTCAGAATCTTTAGCAGCAGTTTTTTCAGGAGTTACTTCTACTTTTGACATGCCAAATGTTGATCCAAATACAACTACTATTGATTTATTGAACGACAGAAATTTACTAGGCGCAAATAAATCTTGGACAAATTATTCTTACTATTTTGGAGCTACTGAAACTAATTTAGAAGAAATAAAAAAATTAAATCCTAAGGAAACTTGTGGTTTAAAAGTTTTTATGGGTACTTCTACTGGAACATTATTGGTTGAAGATGATTTTGCTTTAGAGCAAATCTTTCAATTTTGCCCAGTAACCATTGTTACTCATTGCGAAGATAACGAAACTATAAAAAATAATTCAGATAAAGTAAATTTACAAAATCAGAAGCTAGATGCAAGTTTTCATCCAATCATTCGTGATGATACATGCTGTTACAAATCATCTTCCAAGGTCATTGATTTAGCCAAAAAACATTCATCAGATTTGCATGTACTTCATTTGACTACTGAAAAGGAGATTGAGCTTTTTGAAAATACGGATTTAAAAAATAAAAAAATAACCTGTGAAGTTTGTGTTCATCATTTATGGTTTGATGAAAGTGATTATGAAAAGTTAGGAAATTTTATTGTTTGTAATCCTGCCATAAAAAAAACATCGGATAGAAATGCTCTAAGAAAAGCTCTTAAGGATGGCTTTATAGATTATGTAGCTACTGATCATGCTCCACATTCCTTTGAAGATAAAAAACTTCCATATGGAAAAGCTCCAGCAGGTATCCCTTTGATTGAGCATTCATTTCATATGATGATAGAACTTTATAAACAAGGACATTATTCCCTTGGCGAAGTTATTTCTTACATGAGTCATAAGGTAGCGGATAGATTTTCCATTCAAGATAGAGGGTATGTAAGAGAAGGTTATAAAGCAGACTTAATGATGTTTGACCTTGATAAGACAACATCTGTATCGAACGAGACTGAAAAAACAAAATGTGGGTGGACTCCTTTTGATGGACATATATTTTCTTCTACTGTCTTAGGAACAATCATAAATGGGAAGCCTATTGTAGTAGATGGAAAGCTTTACGCTGATAGTTCATCCGCAGAACAGATATTATTTAATAGGTAATGAATAATTCAGAATATTTTTCTCATGATGCCCTAGCATTAGCTGAGTTAGTAAGAACGAAACAAATATCTTCTTCAGAACTACTAGACATAGCGATAGGATTGACTGAAAGGTTAGATCCTAAATTAAATGCTATTCCTATTAAACATTTTGATCTGGCAAAAGAAAATTTAAAAAATCAGACCAATAAAGGAATATTTAATGGTGTTCCTTTCTTATTAAAGGATCTAAATAATTACTTAAAAGGAACTGTAACCTCTGGTGGTTCGAGAGTTTTAGAAAATATCAAGGCAGATCATACAAGTGAATTGGTTAAAAGGACATTAGATTCTGGATTAAATATATTCGGTAAAACTAATTCTCCTGAACTTGGATTAACCGTTACTACAGAACCAGTATTGTATGGGCCGACTAGAAATCCTTGGAATTTAGATAGATCCTCTGGAGGATCTAGTGGCGGTGCATCATCTGCTGTTGCTGCAGGGATAGTTCCAATGGCTCAAGCTAGTGATGGGGGAGGCTCTATAAGAATTCCTGCTTCTTGTTGTGGTCTTTTTGGACTTAAACCTACAAGAGCTAGAACTCCTTTAGGTCCTGCATCTCTAGAAGGATGGGGTGGACAGTCAATTTTTCATTGTGTTTCAGTTTCTGTAAGAGATTCTGCTGCTTTGTTGGATGTTACTTCAGGTCATGAAAAAGGAGCTCCATATAGATCTGCCTTTCAAGAAAAAAGCTTTTTAGAGCAAATTAATATCGAGCCAGGAAACCTTAGAATTGGTTATTTGGAAGATTCGAGTATTACTGTTGATAAAGAAGTCAAAGAGGTAATGAACTCAACAATAGATTTGTGTCAATCATTGGGACATTCAGTTGAGAGTACAAAAGTTGATTTTTCTTCTGAAGAAATTTCCTTAGCTATCGTTACGATTATATCTTCTAATGTAGCTTATGCGGTCAAATCGCAGTCTGACCAAACAGGAAGGGAAGTTTCTAATGAATTCTTTGAAAAAGTTACTCTGCAAATGTTAGAAAATGGGAATAATTTTTCCGCTAGTGATTATGTAAATGCAATTAAAATTAATCATAGATTAGGGCAAGAACTAGAAAAAATGTTTGACCAATATGACATATTGTTGTCACCAGTTTTAGCATCCCCCCCGATAAAAATTGGAACTATAGATATGAATACTAAAGATATGAAAACATACATTGAAAGACTTACTAAATACTCTCCATTTACAGGATTATTCAACCAGTCTGGACAGCCTTCTATGTCTGTTCCCTTATTTAGAACAAAAGATAATCTTCCAGTAGGATCCATGTTTTCAGCATCTTTTGGAAATGAAAATTTATTATTTTCTTTAGCGGGTCAATTAGAGCAGGCGAAGCCTTGGGCAGAATCTCTTAACTTTATGAGAAAAAATTTATTGGAGTCTATTTAGATTCTAGATAACTAGCTCTACTTTCTTCTTCAATTTCTTGTCTGAAATCTGACTCTTGAATGAAGTATCCGAGAAGACCAAGCATAAATGTCAATCCTGCGATGAGAAGAAAAAAAACGATCAAATTCTTTGTGATTTCAGAATCTTTCATATTGGTATAATACATAATATTCCTTTTTAAAAAGAATGATTGTCACAAAAAGATATACCTTTAGAGAAAAAATTTCCTGGTCCCTTTATGATTGGGCAAATTCTGTTTTTGCTACTACTGTTTTGGCAGGTTTTTTTCCTCTTTTTTTTAAATCCTATTGGGCAGGCGATCTTGATGATGCTACCTCAACTGCTTTACTGGGAACTGCGAGTTCTATTGCAGGTTTAATCATTGTTTTAATTGCTCCTTTTCTAGGAGCCATGGCTGATTTATCTCGTAAGAAAAAGTTTTTCTTATCGATTTTTGCTTTGTTGGGAATCATTTCAACAAGTATTCTTTTCTTTATTTCCTATGGTTTCTGGCAATGGAGTTTAATAATCTTTGGCTTATCGGTAATTGGTTTTTCTGGAGCAAATATTTTTTATGATTCTCTTTTAATAGATGTTTCGTCTAATGAAGATAGAAATTACGTTTCTTCAATGGGATTTGCTTTGGGATATCTAGGGGGAGGGATCTTATTTTTGATTAATGTATCGATGTACTTATATCCTTCATTTTTTTATTTAGATTCTCAAAATGAAGGTGTTTTGTATTCTTTTCTATCTGTTGCTGTCTGGTGGCTTGTATTCTCAATTCCTTTGTTCTTATTTGTTAAACAAAGAAAATATGAGGAAATTACAGATTTTAAAGATCCTTTTAAACAATCTTTTTTAAGAGTTTTTAATACATTCAAAGAAATTAAGAAATATAAACCTGTATTGATATTTTTAATAGCATATTGGTTTTACATTGATGCTGTAGATACCATTGTAAGAATGGCTGTTGCATATGGAACAGACTTAGGATTTGATTCTTCTAAATTAATAATTGCTCTGATTTTTACTCAATTTGTTGGTTTTCCTGCAACTTTTGCATATGGATATTTAGCCGAAAAGTTTGGATTATTTAATATGCTGGTAGTTGGAATTTTAATATATATTTTTATTTGTATTTACAGCCTATTTATTACAAGCGCTACAGACTTTTTTATTCTTGCAGGACTTGTTGGATTAGTTCAAGGAGGCGTTCAATCTGTAAGTAGGACAATTTTTAGCAGGTTAATACCTCAAGAAAAGGCAACTGAGTTTTTTGGTTTTTATAATTTAATTGGAAAATCTGCTGTTGTGGTTGGTCCTGCTCTGGTAGGTTGGATGGCTTATATATTTAATAACCCTAAAGCCGGAATTATAAGTTTATTAATTCTATTTATTCCAGGAATTTTAATTTTGTTCTATGTGCCAAGAGCAAGTTTAGTCAGAGATTAAATGTCTTTCTTTCATAATTTCCATTAACAATTCTGGCTCATCGGTAACGATACCATTGACTCCAATATCAATTAAATTATTAATTATATTTCTATCATTTATTGTCCATACATGAACTAGTAAGTTACTTTTATATGCTTTTTGAATTAAGTTTCTTGTCAGTACTTTAATACCTTTCCATTTAAGAGGGATTTGTATAATTTTAATGTTTTTATTATGGATTTTAAAAAACTTATATAGAGCTACATCTTTAATACCCATTGAAACAATTGCATTTTGATTATTTTGTAATACTTTTTCAGTATGACTAGAACGAAAGGACGCAAAGCAAACTCTATCGAATGCATTCAAATCTGCAACAATATCAATACTATCTTGTACTACTTCTTTAACTTTCAAATCAATGTTGAAATGAATAGTAGGAAATTCTTTGAAAGCATCTTCAAGTGTAAGTAAGCGACAATTTTTTTCTCTAAATAAATTAGTTATTTCATTGAATGTAAGATTTTTTACCTGCAAATCAAGGTTAAATAATCTCTTTAAATCTGGATCGTGAAAAGCTATTACCTCTCTATCTAAAGTCATTCTTAAATCTGTTTCTATAAATTTATAACCCATTTGAATGACAGAATTAAAAGCTTCATAGCTATTCTCAATAAATTTTTTAGAATTGCCTCTATGAGATAAACCAATGAATGGATCTTTTTGATAACTATTTTTCATATAGAAAAAAATGATATTAGGATTTATGATGAATAGGTGAATTTTTTTTTATTTTCTATTTTTTTAATTTTAGCCATCATTTTTATTCCTTATATATATTCGTCATTTAAATTAAAAAATCCTTCCAAAATTATCAAACCAGAGAGTGGAAAATTTGCAGAATTAAAAAATGGGAACATTTTTTATCAAATATTTACTTCGAATAATCCTATAGGAGAGACTGTTATTTTGGTGCATGGTTTTTCTACCCCGAGTATTGTTTGGCAAGGAATTATTCCGTATTTGACTGATGCTGGGTATGACGTCATTGCTTACGATCACTATGGAAGAGGTTTTTCATCAAGACCAAAAGTTGACTACACAAAGGATTTTTATATCTCAACACTTATAGAATTAATTGATTATCTAAAAATAAAACAGAAAGTCCATCTTATAGGTTATTCCATGGGAGGACCAATTGTTGGATATTTTGCTAATGAAAATCCAAGCAAAGTTAAGTCTGTAAATTTTATAGCTCCTGCTGGTTATATGTTTAAGAGAAAATCTCAATCAAATTTTTATCTTAAGATCCTTAATTTTCCATTTATTAGTAAATATATTTCTATTGTATTCCCATCTTTAATGTATGGGGGTAATTCATCCATTGAACTGACAACCAATGAAGATGAGAACAGATTGTCGCAAGATGAATTAAACACTGTTTATAAGGAGCAAATGAAATATGAGGGTTTTACAAGATCTCTAATTTCAACTGCAAAAAATTTTAATTTATTTAATACTCAACAGATGTATCAGGAATTAGGAAAGAAAGATATAAATGCTTCAGTCATATGGGGCGATGCAGATGAGGTTGTGCCTTTTGATGGTTTGAGTCACCTGAAATTGGATTATCCCAATATAAAATTTAAAGTAATTGAAAATGGTCATCATGATTTAACTTATGCATTACCAAGTATTGTTGGTAAGTTTTTATCTGAACAATTAACAAGTTTTTCAAATAGTGAATAAAAAAATAGGTATTACGGAGGTTGTTCTTAGAGATGGAAATCAATCTCTCCTTTCAACACGTTTAAAATTAGAAGACATAATTCCTATTGCCTCTAAATTAGACGATATTGGTTACTCTTCTATCGAGACCTGGGGAGGAGCTATTTTTGATTCTTGTGTACGCTATTTAGATGAAGATCCCTGGGAAAGATTAAGAGAATTAAAGAAAGCTATGCCCAAAACAAAACAACAAATGCTTTTAAGGGGTCAAAATTTAGTTGGGTACAAACATTATAGCGATGAGATAGTTTCTAAATTTATTGAAAAGTCTGTTCTTAACGGAATCGATATTTTTAGAATTTTTGATGCCCTGAATGATATTAGAAACATCAAACACAGTGTAGAAATTGTAAAAAAAAATGGTAAACATGCTCAAGGGACTATTGCCTATACAATCAGTCCTGTTCATACACTGGAAACTTGGGTTGATTTAGCAAAAGAAATAGAGGATTTAGATTGTAATTCTTTATGTATAAAAGATATGTCAGGAATTTTAAGTCCAGAATTCGCATATGATTTAATTTCTAAATTAAAAAAAGTAATATCTATCCCTATTCATCTTCATACCCATGCTACTACTGGAATGTCTAATTTAACCAATATGAAAGCAGTTGAAGCTGGGGCAGATAATATTGATACATCTATCTCGTCAATGAGTATGGGTTATGGGCATTCAGCTACAGAGACTATGGTTTATTTGTTTAGAGAGAAAAAGATAGATTTAGATATAAATTTAAATGATCTTTTAAAAATTTCAGAATATTTCAAAATAGTTAGAAATAAATACAAGGAATTTGAGGGAAGTATGAAAGGAGTTGACTTACAAATGTTAATTAATCAGGTGCCAGGAGGAATGCTTTCCAATTTAGAAACTCAATTAAAAAGCCTTGATAAAGAAGAGCTTTTAGAAAAGGTAGTCTCTGAAATATATGAAGTTAGGAAAGATGTTGGATTTGTTCCGCTTGTAACTCCTGCATCGCAAATCATAGGGGCGCAGGCACTTTCTAATATTTTAAATGAAAGATATGAAACATTATCGATAGAAATTATTGATCTTATTCTAGGGTATTATGGAAAGTTACCAGGAGAAATAAATACAGACCTTTTTAAAAAAGCTTTAGAACAAAAAAAACAAATAACTGATCGTCCTGCAGATCTCCTTAAAGAAAAGTTTGAGGACTTTAGAGAAAACCTCAAGCAATATTGCAGTAAATTAAAAATAAAAGATTTAAGTTCTATTGAGGAAAACATTCTAACTTTTATTCTTATACCCTATGGAAGTGAAAAAATTTTTAAAAAGATGTCTTCCTAGAAATTGAAAATACAAATCCATCATCGTCTAATTCATTTGAGCTATTAGCATTAAAATAATAATAGAAAAAGCTCAGAGTAAAATTATTTTGTATGGTATCTACTCCAATAGAATAATTAACCCCATTAGAAGAATTTAGATTTTTATAAGAATCAAAATCCCCATAGGTTAGATTTAAAGAATTATTTAAAAATTCATATCTATAAGCAAGCTCATAGTAATCTGGAAAATTATCTAGACCTTTAAAATAAGTTATTCCAAAATTATAAAAAGTTAAATTAATTTTCAATTCATCATAATTATCAATTTTAGAGTCAGGATAATTTGTTCCAACATAGTTGAAAGAAACATAAAGATTCTCATCAATATTTTTTTCGTATCCAACCAGGTAACCAACTTCACGATTTGGGAAAGAAGGGCTTTCTGAGCAGCAACTTTCTATCCAAGCTCCAGAAAAAAAACCATTATTTAGAGCAAAATTAATTTCTACTCCGAGAGTCGGATTGCCATTATTTTGTGTAAGTCCTCTCCAAATAGAATCACTATTGAAAGAAAATTCAATTTCACTTTCTGGATAAATTGAAAAAGATAAAATAAATATGGAAACTTTTTGAAATATATTTTTCATAAAAAAAAGCCTCTCAATAATTGAGAGGCTTAATTTTAACTTGAATCAAGTTCTTAGAATGACCTGCTTAAAGAAACGTAAGCACCATCATCATCACTCATGGTTGCAGCAGTAGCTTCAAAGTCAAAGTAATAGAAACCAAGACTGAAGTCACCAACATTCCAATCGTATCCGATAAGAGTATTATCTCCAGTATCTTCATACTCACCGTATGAAATACCAAAAGATCCAGGTCCAGCATCAACTGAATAGCCGATTTCGCTGTAAGAAGGACCATCATTTTGACCGTCAGAATATAAAATACTAAGGCCGTAAATGTTGAACCCAACGTACGCTTCTTCAAAATCCAAAGCGTCATTACCAGGGTATATCACAGAAATATAACCTATATCGTAAGTCATATTTTCTGCCATTTCACCAGAGAATCCAAGGTAGATATCTAATTCCATAGACGCAGTACCTGCACTTGCATTAGATGCCCATGTTCCCAAGTAAAAACCCATATCAGTGGAAAGGTCGAAACCTCCGCTAAGAGCAATGTCTCCATTTGTCTGAGTCATTCCACGCCATATGTAGTCACTACTTAAGCCTACATTACTTGAAATTTCTACAGCAGATGCATAAGAACTTATTACTAAAAACATGCTAGTAATAGCAATTTTTATACTTTTCATATCATCTCCATTATAAATTTATAAAAGATAAGAGGCATTAAACATTAAAAGAGCTCATTCATAAAGAATTATTTAAAAAAAAACACTAATGAGGAGACATAAAAAGGGATAAAAAACAAACAAACCCCTTTAAAACAAACAGATTTAAAAGGGTTTGTAAACTATAAAGCTTTTAAGAAAGGGGGAATAAAACCAATATAGTTTTTTTGGTACCTCCCAGTAAGCAACTGGGAGGAATTAAATTAGTAACTTATAGTGAAAAAACCACCATCTTGGTCACTTGCTGCGCCTGCATCAGAGTTAAAGTCTGAGTAATAAAAACCAAGTGTGAAATCACCTGCTGGAAATTCATATCCAACTAGATAATTTTCACCAGTATTTTCATAATCTCCATAAGAGATTGAAAAAGATCCTGGTCCAGCATCAACTGAATACCCAACTTCAGCATAATTTGGAGCAGTATCTACTCCGTTGTAATAAGATACATATGCTCCATAAAAATCAATAGTTAAGTATAGCTCTTCAAAATCTAACGCATCATTATCTGGATAGGTATAGGCTATAAAACCTATATCGTAGCCAGAATCATCATTAAATGAGCCTGAATAACCTAAATAACCATCTAACTCTATTGAACTAGTACCGCCACTTACATTAGCTGCCCACACACCTAAATAGAATCCACTATCATCTTCTAAGTCGAAGCCACCACTAATTGATGGATCTCCATCATTTTGAGTCATTCCTCTCCAAACATAGTCAGTAGTTAAAGCTACGTTTCCAGATAAGGAAACTTCTGTAAAACTGAGACTACTTAAGGAAAATAAAGACACAAAAAATATTTTTTTTAAAATATTCATGAATACTCCTTTTTTATTAATTTAAAAAAAAACAATTATACAAGTGCGACATTGAGTCTAATTTCAACTAAAAATATTTAAAATTAGGAGTTTTGTACCAAAAAAGAGCTAATTGAAGGAATTTATAAAAAAGCCTGATAGTTTTTAGTGCAGATTATTTGTATAAAAAATTATTTAATTTTGAATGCTTTGTTAACGAGAGTGCGTATGTTTAAATACAGCCTTTAAAGATTATGGAATATCGAGCATTAGTTACAAGCGAAGAAAACAATACTTTTGTTAATTCTATTGAAAAAGTAAAACTTTCATCTCTTCCAGAACATAACACTTTGATCAAAGTAAAATTCTCTTCCCTAAATTATAAAGACGCGTTATCCGCTTCAGGAAATAAAGGAGTTTCGCGTAATTACCCGCATACACCTGGAATAGATGCTGCAGGTATAATTGAAGAAACAACTGGCTCTGAGTTTAAAAAAGGAGAAGAAGTTATAGTTACTGGATATGATTTAGGTATGAATACATCTGGAGGCTTTGGAGAATATATAAGAGTTCCAGACGATTGGATTGTTAAAAAACCTCAAAATCTTTCTCTTTCTGAGTCAATGGCTTTTGGAACTGCAGGATTGACTGCTGGTTTATGTTTAAGAAAACTTTTAAATCATGGTTTAAAACCTGAGCATGGAGATGTATTTGTAACAGGAGTTACTGGGGGCGTGGGAATAATTAGTTTGATGCTTCTTTCAAAACTCGGCTTTGAAGTGACTGCGATTACTGGAAAAATGGATCAAGAAAATTTACTAAAATCTTTAGGTGCTAAAAAAATAATTGATAGAAATGAATTTGATCTTGAACTAATTTCTCCTTTGCAAAAGCCATTATATGCAGGAGGGATAGATGCAGTAGGAGGTAAAATTCTATCAAACTTAATTTGTTCAACTTCACAAAGAGCAGCCATAGCGTGCTGCGGAATGGTCGGGGGACTTTCTTTAGACACAAGTATATTTCCCTTTATTCTTAGAGGATTATCTCTTTTTGGCGTAGATTCTGCGGAATCTCTCCTTGAAACAAAAGAAGAAGTTTGGGAAAATTTTTCTACTTCTTGGAAATTAAACAATATCGACGACAATATAAAAAATATCAGCTTGGAAGAACTTCCAAATGAAATATCAAATATATTAAAAGGAAATCAAATTGGGCGAGTGAGGGTCTTACATGACTGAAGATAAAAATTTTAATGAAGATATAGCTAATGAAGATAGTAAACTTGATTCGTTGATGTCTGTTCTAATTATTCTAGCTGTAACAGGAATAATAGTTTTTTGGGTAGCTAATCAATAATGTCAGTTTCAGATTTATTTAAAAATACCAGACTTCCAGTCTTGGCAGCTCCTCTTTTCATTATTTCTTATCCAGAGTTAGTTATTGCTCAATGCAAAGCAGGTGTTATTGGCTCTTTCCCTGCTTTAAATGCTCGACCTGCTGAAGAACTTGAAAAATGGATCATCAAAATTTCATCTGAACTTGAGCAGTTTAAAAAAGATAATCCAGATGAAATTGTTTCTCCATTTGCTGTAAATCAGATATGTCATAGTTCAAATGATAGACTTGAGCATGACGTAGATATTTGCGTCAAACATAAAGTACCTATGGTCATTACTAGTCTAAGGGCTCCAAAGTTTGTAGTTGATGCAATTCATAGTTATGGTGGAGTTGTAATGCATGATGTCATTAACGTTAGACATGCAAAAAAAGCAGTAGACGAGGGAGCTGATGGTTTGATACTAGTATGTGCGGGAGCAGGAGGTCATGCTGGTACTTTAAGTCCATTTGCTTTGGTTAGAGAAGTTAGAGAATTTTTTGATGGACCTATTGCTTTATCAGGAAGTATTTCAGAAGGATCATCGGTTCTATCGGCGCAAGCATTAGGAGCTGATTATGCTTATATTGGAACAAGATTTATAGCTACTAAAGAGGCCAACGCATCTCCAGGATATAAACAAATGATTGTAGATAGTGCAGCAAATGACATTATGTATAGCCCAACATTTACAGGTGTTCATGGAAATTATCTGAAACCCAGTGTAGTAAATGCTGGTTTAGATCCAGACAACCTTCCTCATGCTGATAAAAACGATATGAACTTTGGTAGTTCCGGGCTTTCTGGAGATAACTCAAAAAAAGCTTGGAAAGATATTTGGGGCTCTGGACAGGGAATAGGTTCAATTAAGGAGATTTCATCTGTTAAAGATACTGTGGATAAATTAGTATCAGAATATAATTCTTCCAAAGAAAGATTAACTAAAATTAGTTAAATTACTTTTCAGAGTATTCTCTTGCAAGTAAAAATTGGTCATAGTCCATATGCATTATGGACTGATCATTTTGGTATACCAATGCATTCAAGCTTCTTTTAATCATTTGAGCAGGCAATGTGGGTTTAGAGGCATATTTCTTAGCTAAACTTAAAGTCTTTTTTTCTAATTCTTTATTATCACAAAGTTCATCAACAAAACCCCATTCAAACAAAGTTGAAGCATTTTCAAGTTCCCCACCAATAACCATTTTTTTTGTCTTTGATGGACCTATTAATCTTAAAAGCAAGGGAAGGCCAAACCAATTGAGATTCATTCCAAGATTGATTTCAGGATATCCTACCATCGTAGATTTGGAAGCAATTCTAAAATCGCAAGCTGAAGCAATACATGCCGCTCCTCCTAAACAATATCCTTTTAAAGATGCAATTGAAATTTGATCTAATCTCAAAATAGACTCGATAGTTTCTTTACCTAAATTGGTTTTCCATATTTCTAATCTAGATAGTTTTTTTTGTTTTTCTTTAATATCTGCACCTGCAGAGAAATGTTCTCCTTCAGAACGATATACAACTACCTTAATCTTTGAGTCACTTTCAATTTTTCTGTTTAAGTTAATCAGTTCTTTTAATGTTTGGCTATTGAGAGCATTTAAAGATTTATTTCTTATAAAAGAAACAAAAGCAATATTACTTTTTTTTTCTAATTTGAGAAATTTCATGTGCTTAATTAATCAAAAGATTAAAAATTTTCTTCAAGATATTTTTGTGCATCTAAAGCTGCCATACAGCCTGATCCTGCTGAAGTAACCGCCTGACGATAAATGGAATCAGCTACATCCCCAGAAGCAAATACTCCCTCAACACTTGTTTGAGTTGCGTTTCCATTTAATCCAGAATTTATTGTAATGTAACCATTTTTCATATCTAACTGAGAATTAAAGATTTCTGTATTTGGCTTATGACCAATAGCAATAAATACTCCTTCTAAATCTATTTCTCTTCCTGTATCAAGAGATATACCAGTAACTAAATTATTATCTCCCAAAACTTGATCTAATTGAGCATTCCAGTGAATCTCAATCTTTCCTTCATTTTGTTTTTCAAAAATTCTATCTTGTAAGATTTGTTCAGCTCTGAGTTTGTCTCTTCTGTGTATGAGATGTACTTTGGCACAAATGTTGGATAAATATAGGGCTTCTTCAGCAGCAGTATTTCCCCCACCAACAACACAAACCTCTTTATCTTTATAGAAAAAGCCATCGCAAGTTGCACAAGCACTTACTCCTCTTCCTAAATATTTTTGTTCAGATTCCAACCCAAGATATAAAGCGGAGGCTCCAGTTGCAATTATTAGAGATTTAGTTTGATACTCACTATTTCCTTTTAGTAAAAAAGGACTTGCTGATAAATTGACTTCATCAATGTGGTCGTTAACGATTTCAACTCCAAATGTTTCTGCATGAGTTTTCATTCTTTCCATTAAATCAGGGCCCATTAAACCATGGGCGTCACCCGGCCAATTTTCTACTTCTGTTGTAGTTGTTAGCTGTCCACCAATTTCTAAACCTGTAATTAAAACTGGATCTAAGCCAGCCCTTGCTGCATAAATTCCAGCACTATATCCAGCAGGTCCAGAACCAAGAATTATTAAATTATTTGTATCTGTCATCGTTGTAGAAGTTATAATGGAACATTATACAAAGATAACGTGTCAGACAAACGAGTATCTTCATCATTATCAAAACTCATTAATTCATTGAGCATTTCTTCTGCCGCCAAAAGAATTGTTGCTGATATTTTAGTTTTATTTCTTTTGTTGGTTGGGATTATTTTTCTTATATCTTTGTGGACCTTCAATCCATTAGATCAAAAAGAATTTGAAACGTTCCCTCAAGGTAATTTTACTAATAGCATTGGTTTGATTGGAGCATATTTATCTTTCTTAAGTTATTGGCTTTTAGGGATTACAGCATGGCTAATATTAATTCCATGTTTTTGGATCCCAGTGCATTACTTATTTTCTGAGAGAACAGAAGAGACAACTTTTAAAATTAAAAAGATCTTATTTTTTTTATTTGGACTTATTTTTACTTCTTTTTCTTTGGCTACACTTGTTGCTATACATATTGAGCCTTATCAAGATTTTTATCCTGAGAGCTCAGCAGGTTATATAGGCCAAACCATAAAAAACTTTTTACTTCCTTATTTAGCAACAATTGGTACAACGATAGTTACCTTATTTTTCCTACTAGTAAGTTTTACTTTAACCGTAAATATTTCTTGGAAAAATTTAATGTTTAACATTCAAGATCTGTTTGTAAATGTTTCTTATCAACTTTCAAAAATTTTAAAAGACGGTTTTACTTTTTTTCAAAATAAACATAAGGAAAGACTTGAAAAGAAAAATCGTCAGTCTTTTTTAGATGAGCATAAAAAAAAGATGGATGAAATGCCTAAAACCTCTGTTAAAAAAGTTGTTAAAGAGGTCCCTCAAGGAAAAAAAGTACATTTGGAAAAACAGAAGGAGTTATTTGAAAAATCTCTTCCTGGAGAAATGCCTAAAATTTCCTTATTACAAGAAAAAAATACTGAATCTAAAGAGTTCAGTTCACAACAAGCTTATGAATTGGATATTCTAAAAAATGCATTAATTACAAAGTTGGCAGAATTTAAGATTACTGGTCCTGAAAACGAATATGCTGTTGTCAAGGAAACTATGCGAGGTCCAGTTGTTACTAGATTTGAAGTAGAACTTCCCAAAGGTATTAAAGTTTCGCAAGTTTCGAGCTTAAATAAGGATTTAGCAAGATCTCTGGGGGTAGGTAGTTTGAGAATTGTAGAGGTAATTCAGGGAAGAGAAACTATTGGAATTGAGATACCAAATGCAGATCGAGAAGATGTTTTACTTGGAGAAGTTATTGCTTCAAAAGTTTTTGAAGAATCAAAAAGTCCTATAACACTTGCTTACGGAAAAGATATTGAGGGAAAACCAATTTTAGAAGATTTGGCCAGTTTGCCTCATCTTTTGATTGCTGGAACTACCGGGTCTGGAAAATCTGTAGCTTTAAATTCAATGCTGATGAGTGTTCTTTATAAAGCAACGCCACAAGATGTGAAATTGGTTCTTATCGACCCAAAAATGCTTGAATTATCGGTCTATGAAGACTTACCTCATTTACTAACTCCAGTTATTACTGATATGTCTGAAGCCGCTCATGGTTTAAGGTGGTGTGTAAACGAAATGGAGAGAAGATATAAACTTATGGCTGCTTTATCTGTAAGAAATCTAAATGGATTTAATACTAAAGTTGCTCAAGCAGTTAAAAACGGAAAACCATTAAAAGATCCTCTCTGGAAACCTAAGGAAGGTGAAGAAGTCATAGAATCGGAAATACCATTATTGACAGAACTTCCTTTAATTGTGATAGCTGTAGATGAACTAGCTGATTTAATGATGGTGGTGGGAAAGAAAGTCGAACATCTCATTGCTAGATTAGCGCAAAAAGCAAGAGCTGCTGGTATACACATGCTTCTTGCAACCCAAAGACCATCCGTTGATGTAATTACAGGACTCATCAAAGCAAATATTTCAGCTAGAATGGCATTTAATGTTGCTTCATCAATGGATTCAAGAGTTGTTTTGGATCAAGTAGGTGCAGAACAACTTCTTGGAAAGGGAGATATGCTCTATGTGGGTTCTGGAACTTCTATCCCTTTAAGAGTTCACGGTGCTTATGTTGGTGAAGAAGAAATCTTGCGAGTAGTAGAGGACTGGAAGAACAAAGAGGAGGTAAATTATTTAGAAGAAGTTACTAAAGCCCCTGAAACAGTAGATGCAAATTCAGCAGGAGAGGGAGACTCTGAAAAAGATGAATTTTATGATCAAGCTGTTGCTTTTGTCCTTGAAACCAGAAGAGCATCTATATCTGCAGTACAAAGAAAATTTAGAATAGGTTACAACAGAGCAGCTAGATTGATAGAGGCTATGGAAGATGCTGGTTTGGTGAGCGAAATGAATACTAATGGTAATAGAGAAGTTTTAGCGCCAAACGCAAATGCTGAATAAGCTTTTCATAATTTTCTTTTTTCTTTCATTTAATATTTTTACTTGCACAGAACTCAATAACCTAAATATTTATAGCTCAGATGTAAATACTTTATCTTTAGGCTACATTCAATCCTTTAAAGGAGTAAATAAGTCGAATGTTGAAGGACAAGTATTTTTTGAAAAACCAAATTTATTTAAAATAATTACCTCAAACCCTTCTAAAACCGAATTAATCGTAAATGATCAAGATGTCTTCAGGACAGATTATGAACTTGATGAAACAATAAAATACAAGCTAAAAAATATTGAATCACAAATTCCTGCATTTTTATTATTAAGCTCGAAGGAAAAAGTTTGTGGATTTTTAAAAAATTCTGAAAATTCAGAATTTATATCAAATATTTTTTTAACCAGTGATAATGAAAAATTGAAATCAATTTCATATACAGATCAATTCGGGGTTATTACAAAAATAAATTTCTTCGATATTAAATTAAATGATGAGCTAGATAAGAAAATATTTGACTATAATAAAGATACAAATCTTATTATTCTCAACTGAAATGCTTGATATTAACCTCTTAAGAAATAACTTAAATGAAATACAAAATAATCTTCAAAAAAGGGGGTTTGATTTTGATGTAAAAGCTTTCGAAAAAATAGATTCAAAAAGAAAAAAACTGCAAATACAAACAGAGTCTCTCCAAGAAAAATCGAATATTCTTGCTAAAGAAATTGCTCAAGAAAAAAATCAGGCCGTAAAGGATTCAAAACTCAAAGACGCAAAAAAAATATCAAATGATTTGAAAGAAATTAAGACAAATCTTGATGGAGCATTAAATGATTTAAATAATTTTTTATTGGAAATACCCAATTTATTGTCTGAAGATGTTCCTGAAGGTAAATCTGAAGAAAGTAATAAAATTATTTATGAGAAAGGAATCATCCCCAAGTTTTCTTTTGAAATAAAAGATCATCAGCAATTAGGAGAACTATCTAATGGAATAAATTTTGAAGAATCGGTAACAATTGCAAAATCTAGATTTGTTGTATTAAGAAATGAAATGGCTAAATTACACAGAGCCTTATCACAATACATGTTGGATACCCACACTGAAAATGGCTATGAAGAGATTTATGTTCCATATCTCGTTAACAAAAATTCCTTAGAAGGAACAGGACAATTACCGAAATTTGAAGAAGATTCATTCAAAATTTCTAACGAAGAGATGTATTTAATACCAACTGCTGAGGTTCCTGTCTCAAATATTTATAGAAATAAAATTTTAAATTCAGATGAGTTACCAATTAGTTACGTTGCTCATACTCCATGTTTTAGAAGGGAAGCTGGTAGCTACGGAAAAGACACAAGAGGGATAATTCGTCAGCATCAATTTGAAAAAGTTGAGCTAGTAAAATTTGTTCACCCCGAAGATTCTGAAACTGAGCTTGATAATCTAACTAAAGATGCCGAAGCTATTTTGACTAATTTAAATTTACCTTTCCGAAAAGTTATTTTGTGCAGCGGCGATACAGGCTTTTCTTCATCAAAAACCTATGACTTAGAAGTCTGGTTTCCAAGTCAAAAAACTTATCGGGAGATATCTTCTTGTTCTAATTTTAAAGACTTTCAAAGCAGAAGGATGAAAATCAGAATTAAACAATCAAAAGAAAACATTCTATGTCATACCATTAATGGTTCAGGTCTAGCAGTTGGTAGAACATTAGCTGCAATCATAGAAAACTATCAAACAGAAAAAGGTTCAATTATGGTTCCAGATGTTTTGATTGATTATATGGGTGGAACAAAAGAACTGAATCTTCCTAGATAATTATAATTTTCCTGATAAAATCTTTTGCCTTATGGAATTTTTAATTGATTATGGCTCTTTTTTATTAAAGACAATTACCTTTATTATTTTAATATCTATACCTTTTTTAATTTTTTTCTCATCCAGAGGTAAGGATTCTTCAACCTCAGGAACTTTAAAAATAACAAATCTTTCCAATAAATTGGATAGTATGGCTGGCGCTGTGAAATCCCTTTCACTCAATAAAAACGAAAGAAAAAAGCTCCTAAAAGAAAAGAAAAAAAATTTAAAGGCTAAAAAAAACAAAGCCGTACCTAAACCCGTATTTGTTTTAAATTTTAATGGTGATATAGAAGCTTCAAGCGTTGATAATCTTAAAGAAGAGATTACTGCTATTCTAAAGAGTGAAACAAAATGCCAAGAATTAGTCTTAAGGTTAGAAAGTCCAGGTGGCACGGTTATTGGCTATGGATTGTGTGCAGCACAGCTACAAAGATTAAGGGATGCTGGTATAAAAGTTACCGCTTGTGTTGATAAAGTTGCTGCCTCAGGTGGATACATGATGGCATGTGTTTGTAATAAGATTGTTTCATCACCCTTTGCAATTATTGGATCCATTGGCGTTGTTGCGGCAATTCCTAATTTTCACAAGATACTTAAAAAAAATAATGTGGAATATGAACTTCATACGGCCGGAGAATACAAAAGAACTATAACTATGTTTGGTGAGACTACACCTGCAGGGAGAAAAAAGTTTAAAGAGCATTTAGAGGATATTCATATTCTCTTCAAAGATCATATTAAAAAATTTAGACCTAATTTAAATATGAAAAAAATAGCTACGGGAGAAACTTGGGAAGGCATTAAAGCCTTGGAAGTGGGTTTGGTAGATGAAATTTCAACCAGTGATGAGTACCTATTAAATCTATCAAAAAAACATGAGATTTTTGAAATTTCCTATATAACAAAACAGAATATTCAAGATAAATTAAGCTTCTTTATTTCGAATACAGTAACTAAATGCATATCGTCTCTTGAAACCTTTTTCAATAAAAATAAATATAGGTAGATACCAAATTTATTTTTTGAGCTACTGATACTATTTTTTTAAAATAGCAAAAATTATTATCAAAGATACGAGAGCTAATAAACCATTTTCACCGAACAAATTCATTACCTCGGAAAAGTTAGTTAATACATTCCCAAAAACTGGCGTTTCCGGACCAAATATCAATCCAAACAAAAGCGATATCGCAATAAAAAGTCCTAGAACCTCTGTAGATTTATATAAAAACTTTCTAATCTTTTTAAATTTAAATATTTCCATGATTTTTTAATTGAGCCGGAGTCTATCTCCGGCTCAAAGCTAAAAATTACTTAAGTAATTTATAAAGCAGTGCTGCAGCTAGAAGTCCAACAATCCCTGCATCACCCAACTGTTGGATGACTCCAAGAAGATTTCCAAGAACTCCGCCGAAAAACCAAGCATTGTTATCAAAAACAATACCGGCAACAACACCTAGACCGATTACACCGACTAAGATCCCGGTTAAACCGGTAACTAAGTCTCTAATCATATCGAACGCTTTATCCATAAGGTACCTCCCCATATATATGTGATTTAGCTAAATGTATAAAAACATAGAGAAAATGGACCTTCAATTTTTAAAATTTTTTCGTTACTATCAAACTAATTTTCTGTCAAACTTAACTTGTTTACAGAAAACAAATTTAAAAATAACACAAGTATTAAAATGAAAATTCCTGAAAATAAGACAGTTCAAGAATTGTTTGAATGGCGATTCGATAAAACTCCTAAAGCAATCGCTCATAAATTTCTAGACCGTGAAACCACATATGAGGAGTTGGATGTATATTCAAATCAAGTAGCAAATGGCTTAATAAATCTAGAATGCAAACCTGATTCAAGAATAGCCTATTACGGAAAAAATTCTGATTATTTTTTTGAATTTTTAATTGGAACCTTAAAATCTAATACAGTTGCGGTTGGTGTAAATTGGAGATTAGCTCCTCCTGAAGTTAGTTATGTTTTGAATGATTCTAAGAGTGAAGTTTTATTTGTTGGAGAGGAGTTTTATCCAGTTATAGATGAAATTCTTAAAGATTTGCCAAATATTAAAAAAGTCATTGCTGTCGATGGGGGGCATAATGTATATGAAGATTATTTATCTTGGCGAAGTTCTCAAAGATCTTCTAAAACTGGTCTCAAATCATCTGATCAGGATGATATTCTTCAATTATATACATCAGGCACCACAGGCCATCCTAAAGGTGTTCAGTTAACAAACCGAAATTTTGCTGCTGCTAATGAATCTATTGATGGAATTGTTCCTTTTGAAGAGAGGACAACAAATTTGGTTTGTATGCCAGGCTATCATGTCGCAGGAACAAACTGGGGAATTTGGGGATATATATTCGGTTGTAGAAACATAATCATTGCAGATATAGATCCTGGATTAATTTTGGAACTTATTGAGCAGGAAAAAATAAGATCAACGCTCTTTGTTCCTGCAGTAATTTTATTTTTGATAAGTCATCCAAATGCTGAAACAACTGATTTTTCTTCTCTAAATTTTGTTCTTTATGGAGCATCACCAATTGCTGATGACACCATAATTAAAGCTAAGGAAATTATGCAATGTGACTTATATCAAGTTTATGGTCTTACTGAAACTACTGGTGCAATTACAATCATGATGCCAAAAGATCATGATCCAGCAAGAGGAAAACTAAGATCGTGCGGCAAAGCTCTCAAAGGCGTAGAACTAAAAGTCGTAGATGAGGACGGAAACGATTTAAAAACTGGAGAAATCGGAGAAGTTATTTCTAAGTCTGATTTAAATATGAAAGGTTATTGGAATAAACCTGATGCAACTAAAGAGTCAATAGTAGACGAATGGTTCTATTCGGGCGATGCAGGTTTTTTTGATGATGAAGGGTATTTATTCATTCACGACAGAGTTAAGGACATGATTGTTTCAGGAGGTGAAAATATTTATCCAGCAGAAGTGGAAAATGCCCTGATGAGTCATGATGTAATTCTAGACGCTGCTGTAGTGGGTGTTCCTGATGAAAAATGGGGTGAATCAGTGAAGGGTTTTGTGGTTGTTACAGAAAATACTTCGTTATCAGAAGATGAAATTATCAGCTATACAAGAACACAAATCGCCGCTTATAAATGTCCTAAATCTATTGAATTCATTAAGGAATTAC
>CABXSA010000013.1 GCA_902514765.1 uncultured SAR86 cluster bacterium
CATTAAAACTAATTCTTGGGCTGACTTTGATAGCGGGACTATTTCTAATGCTTGCAACAATTCAAGAAAGTTTTAAACAAAGAGAAAAACAAAATGCTATTCTGAAAACCTTGGGTTTAAATAAAGGGGTTATGCAAAAAAATACTTTTCTTGAATTCTTAACAATTGGATTTTTTGCTGGACTTCTTGGTAGCTTATTAGCCTTGATATCAACCTTTTTTATTGAAAAAACTGTCTTTGAAATAAATCCCAAAATCTACTGGGAGGTGATTTTAATTGGTGCGATAAGCTCAATATTGGTAATTGGGATCATTGCTGCATTGTTTACTTTTTATTTAAATGCCAAAACGCCTAAAGATGTTTTAAGAGGTGCAGATGCCTAATTCAAGAAATATCATCGCAATTGGCGGAGGTGGGTTTGGCGCAAATCCTGGACAAGGCATAATTGAAAATTATATTTTGAAACAAACCAAAAAGAAAAATCCAAGAATTTGTTTTATTCCAACTGCTACAGGTGATAATGAAGGTTATAAAGTCAATTTTTACTCTACGTTTACAAACTTAAACTGCCACCCTTCTCATTTAGACTTCTTTAAAAGAACTCCAGACTTAAATGAATTAATTCTCAATCAGGATGCCATCTTTGTTGGTGGAGGAAATACTAAAAGCATGTTGGCTGTTTGGAAAGAATGGGGATTAGATAAAATTCTAAAAAAAGCCTATCTGAATGGAATAGTAATGAGTGGTGTCAGTGCAGGAGCGATATGTTGGTTTCAAAACGGCATAACTGATTCTTGGGCATCAAATTTAAAAATGATGCCATGCCTCAACTTTGTTAAAGGTACCTGTTGCCCTCACTACGATGAAGAACCAGAGAGAAAACCAGCTGTAAAGAACTTACTACTTAGAAATAAGATCAAAAATGTCTATGCGGTTGATGGTGGAGCTGCACTTCATATCAAAAACGAAAAAATTTTTAAATCAGTAATTTTTAAAAAAAATAAGAGTAGCTATCTTGTTGATAAAAAGAAAAAAAGCATAAATGAGAAAAGTTTTAAAAAAACAATTCTTATTTAGTAAGATTGATTTAGGATTTAATTATTAATTTTGAATTTAAAAATATGAAAAAAGGTTATTGGATTGCTAAAGCTAATGTCGTATTACCAGAAAAACAGCAAGCTTACGGGAAATTAGCTGAAAAAGTTTTGAAAAAATATAATGGAAAATTCATTGTTCGGGGTGGTCTTCAAGAAACAAAAGAAGGAGAAGATTATATGAGAAATGTAGTAGTTGAATTTCCTTCTTATGAAATTGCCCTTCAAGCTTACGAAAGCAAAGAATATCAAGCTGCTCTGAAAGTTTTAGATGGAGGAGCAAAAAGACTTTATGCTGTTGCAGAAGGATATTGATACTTAACAATATGTTTTACTTTCTTCTTATTGCTTGGTTAATGGCCTCATATATGGCCGTATTTTCTTCTAGAATGAAAGATAGTCCTTTAAAGCCCTATGGATGGTCGATATGGTTTATTGTTACAGTCATAGTCTTAGGAAGTTTAATAAGTGAAACATTAAGGTAAAAAATGCAAAATGAAGAAAAATTAAAAAAATTTTCTGAGGAATTCTTTGGCAAATCCATGGAATTCTTAAGTCTAAAGTATGTTGAAACCAAAGAAGAAGAAATGGTCTTTACATGCCATTTTAAAAAAGAATGTTCAAATCCAATGGGATTTGTTCAAGGAGGTATGATAACGGCGGCATTAGATGACGCAACTTCAGCGGCAATGATTTCTGGTTATGAAGAAAAAAAAGCACCCATGACAACAGATTTGCATGTCTTGTTTCATAGACCTTTACCAATAGGCTCAGCGACAATGAAAGTCAAAATTATAAAGCTAGGAAGAAGCAGCGCCACTTCTGAAGGTAGAATCTATAATGCAGAAGAGAAATTAGTCGCAACTCTTCTTCATACCGCTCAACCAGTAGACAGATAAAAAATATTTATTTTCTTAACTTGAAGATTGCTAGCTGATTGATACTCATGCAACACTGTTTTGATTTTTCTTCAAATAAATTTACTTCCACTTCAATAAACTCATGTCCTTTCTTTTCATAAAAGTCCATAACGGACATTTCAGCGATTAAGGTTGTCTCAAAAGATACAGCTTTATAATTTTGAGATTTTGTTTCAAGATGAACCCAAGGATTCATAAATGCATTACCAGCTAATATCCAATTAGCACATCCCAAAAGAAAACTTAGATTTGCATGACCAGATTTTTTTGGTTGTAAAATTAAGGGTATTTTTTTTTCATCAGAAAGATAAATTAGAGGATTATCTCCACCCCAATGAAATTTAAATGCTTTGCACCCCTCTTTTTTAAGCTTCTTCCATTCAGCGAAGGATGCAACAGGAGTTTTAAAATATTCTTGTATTAACGGATCTCCTCTGTATTTTGGTTTAGAAGATAAATTCTCTAAAATTTTTGATTCAGCATTTGCAGTGATTTTTCCATCTTGGTTTTTTAAAAATGTGTTTGTATGCCCTTCTTTCAGGATTTCAGATATAACTTCAAAATTCTCTCCATCATACAAAGGAGATGTAATTTTGCAATTGGCATATCCTTTCTCAAGCCAAGCCATGCCTGAGGATTCGATCACAGGATGGAGTAAATAAGCTGAAACTGTAACTCCAGGAACAAGCCCGCCTTTAAAGCCATACTCTTTTGCCAGTTCATCACTATGAATTTGGTTTTCAGAATCCGGAGCTGTATTTAAAGCAGTTGCTTGCCAATTATTCATAATACAAGACTATACTTCAGCTTTCTTTTTTTGATAAGAAATCATTACACCCAAAGCAATGGGAAAACTACCTAGTAAGAACTCTCCAATAAATATTTGATTATAGTCTGTGCCGTGAGCATAAATAGCTATGAGATTGAAAATTCCTGCACCAACATAAATAATTCCGGCAGAGAAGAACCATGCAGAGTTTAAAGTAATTACGCCAATTATAGAAAACAAAAAAGTTGCGACGAAAAACGAGGTAAAGTCTCTAAGCAAAGCATTTTGAGCGCTTGAATTAAGCTCATTAAAGATAAATCCAAAATCAGAGGCTGCGCTAAAAGGTGTAAAAATCCAATTTAAGACCAATCCTAAAATTAAATAAGCATAGATAATGCCTAAGGTTCTTATAACAAATGAAATCTTTCTATCTCTAGAAATAAGAATATTGAATAAATATCCTCCAGCAAAACCAGCGAGACAATGTAAGAATTTTCCCAATATAGTCCTATTGCCCCCAAGAACTTCAGTTTGTATTGTAAATTCAACCAATAAAAAAAGAGTTAAGCCTGTGATAAAGGCTCCTGCAATTGGATAAAGGTACTTAGTATCTGGGACATACTTTTGAACTACACCAACTAAAGAAAATGCTATAGCGAATTCAATAATAATGATTCCATAAAGGAGAATTCCAAGTCTTTGAAAATCAAACAAGATGATCTCTAAGGAAGAAAAAAAATTTACAGGCAGATTCATTGAAGAAAGCCATATTATGTTTGCAAATGATGAAATTGGAGTGGTCAAAGCTACGGTAAACAATGCCGCAACAAGAATTGCAAATGGATATTTTGCTATTTTCATTCCTTATTAGAAAGTACTTTCAATAATTTTCCCCTTCTGCCATCTGTTAAAAGATAAAGTTCGCCGCTTGGAGAGACTCCAATACTTCTCAAACGACTATTTAGACTAGAAAAAATGGATTCTTCAGAAATAAGAGAATTTGTCTTTTTAATTTTTTTTACATCTCTGGATACTAAAGCGGTGATGAGAAAACTATCTTTAAGCTCAGGGTATAAATCTCCGTCATAATAAATCATGTCTGAGGGAGCTATTGAAGGTACCCAGTACTTTAAGGGTTGTTCCATACCATCCATTTTTGTGAAGGGGCTGATGACTGCGCCTGAATAGTCGATTCCGTAAGTAATTGCTGGCCAACCGTAATTTTTGCCGGGCTCAATTAAGTTAAATTCATCTCCTCCTCTTGGTCCATGTTCATGTTCAAAAATTCTTCCATCATCCATAACAACCAGTCCTTGCATATTTCTATGCCCATAACTAAAGATTTCTGGAAGCACGCTATTCTCACCTACAAAAGGATTATCAGGCGGTACTGTTCCGTCTTTATTAATTCTTACAATTTTTCCAAAATGATTATCCATGCTTTGAGCTTTCTCTTTGTGGTCAAAACCATCTCCGCTGGTTAACAGCAAAGTTCCATCAGATAGAAAATCAATTTTTGCACCTAAATGGATTGGAACTCTTCTAAATGCTTTTGCCTCGAAAATAATTTTTTTATTAATCAAGTTATTGTTATTTAATTCTGCTGAAAGCAAAAAAAGAGTAGATTTTCCTCTTTCATTGAGAGCTGAATATGTAAGATAGAGAGTGTTATTTTTTTTAAAATTTGGATCTAAAACAATTTCGGAAAGTCCACCTTGACTTGCATATTGTACTTTTGGAGCGCCTTCAACATTTATAATTTCACCTGTGGAAATAGTAATGATTTTTATTTTTCCCGGCTGCTCAGTAAATATTATTTGATTTTCACTTAAAAAATCAAAACTCCATGCATCATCAAGATTAGAGGCTATTGTTTCAAACTGATAATTCGCAAATATTAAATTTACAAAAAACAAAAAGTTTACTAAATAGTATTTAATGGATTCTCCCCCGAAAAAATTAGTATATCCTTCAGATCTTTCAAAGTCTTTTGTTTATTAAAGTTATAATTACAAAATAAATAACTATAATTTTTTTAAATGAGATTCGAACATTCTAAAAAAACCGTAAATCTTATAAAAAAAGTCTCAGATTTTATGGAGGAAAATATTTATCCTTCAGAAGAACTTTATGCTTCAGAAATGACAGCTTTTCGTAAATCTGGGAATCCATGGCAAGTTCCTAAAGTATTAGAAGAATTAAAACTTAAAGCAAAAGATCAAGGCTTATGGAATTTTTTCTTACCTGAAAGTGATAGTGGTTTTGGTTTAACTAATTTGGAATACGCTCCTCTAGCTGAAATGATGGGTAAAGTAAGCTTTGCCTCAGAAGTCTTTAATTGTTCCGCGCCAGATACAGGCAATATGGAAGTGTTAGATAAGTTTGGATCAGACTTCCAAAAAGAAAAATGGCTGCAACCTCTTTTGAATGGTGAAATTAGATCAGCCTTTGCAATGACAGAACCAAAAGTTGCCTCGTCTGATGCTACTAACATAGAAAGTAAGATAGAAGAGGATGGAGATGAGTACGTAATAAATGGTGAAAAATGGTGGACTTCTGGGTTTGGCAGGCCAGATTGCAAAGTCATGATCTTTATGGGGGTTACGAACCCAGAAAATCCTAAACACCAAAGACAATCTCAAATACTTATTCCTACTAATGTTAAAGGAATTGAAAATCTAAGAATGCTTACCGTTTATGGAGCAGATCATGCGCCTAACGGACATGCTCATTTAAGATTTAAAGATGTGAGAGTCCCTAAAGAGAATTTAATTTTAGGAGAAGGCAGAGGTTTTGAAATAGCCCAAGGAAGACTTGGGCCTGGCAGGATTCATCACTGCATGAGAATCATAGGAGTTGCAGAAAGAGCACTAGATTTGTTGTGTAAACGCTCTATAAGCAGAAAAGCATTTGGTAAGCCTTTAGCTGAACTGGGTGGAAATTACGATGTTATAGCTGATTGCAGAATAGAAATAGAAATGTGTCGATTAATGACATTAAAGGCAGCTCATATGATGGATACAGCTGGGAACAAAATTGCAAAAAGCGAAATTGCCCAGATTAAAGTTGCTATTCCTTTAATGGCAACTAGAGTGATTGATAAAGCCATTCAGATTTTCGGTGGCGCAGGAGTCTCTCAGGATACACCTTTAGCGAGCTTGTATGCCTCTGTCAGATATTTAAGAATTGGTGATGGTCCTGATGAAGTTCATAGACGCACCGTTGCTAGGTATGAATTGGGAAAACACGAAACCTTATAAAAGTTATAATTCACCTAATGTTAGCTTTTAAAGAACAAAACTGCGAACTTACTCTTGCTGAAGGCCTGGAGATTTATTTAAGTTATCTGAAAGAAAATAATAAAAAAATTGGCACAGACGGATTAGATGATGATTATAAAATCTGGCAATGTCATGATTGTACCCATATCATTTTTGGGAATGGTGTAACTTTTGAAGAGGAATCTATTAATGATCTGCATGGTCTTATTTTGTGTTCTTATAAGTGGAAAGATTATCTTGCCTACTTTAAAGACCCTTTTTTAAAAAATCATATGAAGTATTTGTGGAAAGAAGTTGGTCTCAAAAAGACAATTATTTCAATGTTTAATATTTACAAATCTATCTTTGGAATTTTAAAAATGAGATTTAAAATGAAGAAAAAATGGCCTTTAAAAGTTCCAGACTCTTACTTAGAAAGAAAAATTTGTGATCTTAGAGAAGAGTACGGGATACAAATACTTTCAGAAAACCAAAGACCTAAAAAGTTTATTGATTGGTCTGGAGCTATCAAAAATCCTAAATAAAAATTACTCGACAATATGTTGAGTTATCAAAATAAATCCTGCGATCTTACGCCTATAGAAAGAAAAATTAAAAAAGTTAACTCTGACAGAGAGTTATTTCCTAACTTATTGATACTTGGTGGGCCCGGGAGGACTCGAACCTCCGACCAACGGATTATGAGTCCGCTGCTCTAACCAACTGAGCTACAGGCCCTTTTTAATAATCATTCTGAATGAATTTATTCGTCTAGGAAAGTTTTAAGATGTCCAGATCTTGAAGGATGTCTGAGTTTTCTTAAAGCTTTTGCTTCAATTTGTCTGATTCTCTCTCTAGTCACGTCAAATTGTTTGCCTACCTCTTCTAAAGTATGGTCGGTATTCATACCAATCCCAAAACGCATTCTCAATACTTTTGCTTCTCTAGCGGTTAAGCTCGACAAGACTCCATCAGTAGCATCATGTAGATTGTTTTCTGTAGCAGCATCAATTGGAGAATCTTGCAAAGGATCCTCAATAAAGTCACCTAAAGTGGTGTCGTCTTCATCCCCTATTGGAGTTTCAGTAGAAATAGGTTCTTTAGCTATTTTTAAAACTTTTCTGATTTTTTCTTCAGGCATATCCATTTTTTCTGATAACTCTTCTGGGGTAGGCTCTTTGCCATGTTCTTGGAGCATTTGACGAGAAATTCTATTTAGTTTATTGATGGTCTCAATCATATGAACAGGAATTCGAATAGTTCTTGCTTGATCGGCAATCGATCTGGTAATTGCTTGTCTAATCCACCAGGTTGCATAGGTTGAAAATTTATATCCCCTTCTGTATTCAAATTTATCAACTGCTTTCATCAAACCAATATTTCCTTCTTGAATGAGATCTAAAAATTGCAGGCCTCTATTTGTATATTTTTTTGCAATTGAAATAACAAGTCTTAAGTTTGCTTCAATCATGTCTTTTTTTGCTCTTCTAATTTTGGTTTCACCCTTTGCCATTTTTGAAGTGATATCTTTTAATTCTTGAACATTCATACCAACATTTTCGGTGAGAGATAATATTCTTTTTTGAATTTTATTTACATCGGGTTTTACATCTTTAAGAAGCTTTGCGTAGTTTTTCTTAGAGCGAATGGTGCTATCAAGAAACTTAAGATTCGTTTGGTTGCCTCTAAAGATTTCCAAAAAGTCCTTTCTTGGCATGTTGCAATCTTGTGTACAAATGTCATAGATTTCTCTTTCAGAGTCCCTAATCGCTTTTGCCAGAGCCCTAGCTGTAAGAGATATAGTTTCAAATCTTTTTGGTGACAACTTAAGAAATTTAAAAAGTTCTCCTAGTTTATCAAGATCTTTTTGGGCTTTAACATTATCTCTGCCAGAAGAAGAAATGGTTTTTTGTGACTTGTTGTATTGCCTTTTGATGGAAGAGAATCTTTTAGCAAGTTCTTCCATATTAATACCTACATCTTCTTCTTCTTCATCATCTGCTTCGGCCGAAACTTCATCCGTTGAGGCTGGAAGATCTTCTTCTTCATCCATGAAGCCCACTACTAAATCAGTGATTCTTTTGTCTTCTTTTTTTATTAATTCATATTCCAATAAAACGTCTTCAATGATTCCTGGATAGAAGGCACAGGCATGAAGAAGATCTCTTGCGCCTTCTTCAATACGCTTTGCAATTGCGATTTCGCCTTCTCTTGTTAACAAGTCAACAGAGCCCATTTCTCTCATATAGAGCCTTACAGGATCGGTAGTTCTGCCAACTTCCGACTCAATGGTACCCATTTCGTTTTCGGTTGGAGTTTCAGGAGTATCTTGATTTGCAGGAGAAAAATTAGAACCTTCTTCTGGAGCCTCTTCTAGAACTTGAAGGCCTAAATCGTTTATTATCTGGATAACTTCATCCAGTTGGTCTGGATCAGAAACTTCATCGGGTAAATAGTCGTTAATGTCAGCAAAGGTGATGTATCCCTGTTCTCTGCCTTTTTCAATGAGCTCTCTCAGCCCACTATTCTCTAAATCGTCGTCAATCATGTTTTGGGAAGTTGATTATATATAAGTTTGAAAGTCTTAACTATTAAATTTTTATCAATTAGAGCTTTTTAAATAAGGATAGTTCGTCCTCAGTGAGTTGTTCAAATTTAGAAGTAAGAAGTTTTTTAAGCTCTATTTTTTCTTTGGAATCCAACTCATTTTTTTCATACTTTATCTTCAATTTTTCCAAAAGATTGTCCCCTTGATTTCTTTCGATGTAATCAACTGCCTGTTTTATGAACTTCAAACCCTCATCAGGACTGATGAGGTTTTGATCGTTTGATAGATCAATCAAAATATTTTTTTGCTCAGGAAACTCTTGAATAATCATAGGAAAAGATACATCTGATTTAGCTCTTAAAAAGGAGATTAAGGGACTAATTAAGAATTCATTATTATCTATAAAATAATCCAAGTATTCAGATTTAGCTAAATCTGGATTATGAATAATGCATTTTAGTAGGCTCTTAGTTACCTTACTCAGATCCATTTCCATGTCATCTGTTTGAGAATGTCTTTTAGCTTCTGGTTTTGTTGGTGAAATCTCGCTGAGATCAATATCCATTTTTTTTGAAAACTCATTGATCAGAATAGTTTTAAAGTTGCCTTCTTGCATGGGCTTAACTAAAGAAACAAACTCTTTGGATGCTGCAGCCTTACCTTCTAAAGAGCTGTCATGTTTTTCTAGAATGCTTTCAAATAAATAGTCAGAAAGATTTGTAGCATCGTTAATGAGCTTAGGTAATTCATCTTTTCCTTTTTCTAACAGAAGACTTGCTGGATCATGATCATCTGGTAAGAATAAAAACTTAACTCTTTTGCCATCTTTCACAACCGGAATAGCTATTTCGAGTGCTAATTTTGAGGCATTTCTACCTGCCTCATCTCCATCAAAACAAAATATAACTTCATCTGTCTTTTGAAAAAGTGTTTCTAAATGAAATTTATTAGTCGCTATTCCCAATGTTGCAACGGCAATCGGTAAATCAAAACTAAAACAAGCCAAAACATCCATATAACCTTCCACTACTAAGATTTGACTTGGTCTTGAGCTTCTTTCTAAAACATTTGGAAGTCCATATAGCTCTCTGCTTTTTTTGAATACTTCGGATTCTGGAGTATTGAGGTATTTGGGTTGATCTTGATCATCTAAGACTCTGCCTCCAAATCCAACAATTTTGTTTCTTCTTGAGAGAATAGGAAAAATCAATCTGTTTCTGAAAACATCATACTTTCTTTCATTTTTTGCGATTTTAAAAAGTTTAGAAGATTCCTTAGCTTCAATCTTTTTGGATTCAAAATGTTTAAGGAGATTATCCCAACCTTCCAAACTTAAACCCAATTCAAATTCTTTTGAAATTTCTTCTGAAATTCCTCTTTCCTTCAAATAAAATCTTATGTGTTCTCCTTCTTTCGGTTTAAGAAGATTATTTTTATAAAAGTTTTTAGCCTCTTCATTAAAATGAAATAATTCATCAAATTTTTCTCTATCGTAGTTTGTTTTGGTCCTTGGAATTTCCAAACCAAGGTTTTTTGCTAAAATTTCCACAGCTCCAACAAAATCTTTTGACTGATAATTCATCAAAAAGCCAATAACATTTCCTGAAGCTCTGCATTTAAAACAATAATAAAATTGTTTTTGATCACTTACGCTAAATGATGGGTTATTACCATCGTCGCAAAAAGGACACTGCGCCCAATGGTCTTTTCCTTTTCTTTTTAAAGGAACATAAGAATCAACTAAAGAGACAATATCTGTATCCTCTAGAACCTTTTGAATAAAATCCTCAGGAATGAAATCAGACATTTTTACTTTTTTCTCTTAACCAAGATTCCAAAATAACCTGAGCAGCTAAGGCATCAATTCCTGAATTGGGTTGTATCTTATTTTTTTTAATAATATCCATTTGATGCTTTGCCTCAAAAGAAGATAGTCTCTCATCATGGAGTTTACATTCTATGTTTAAAGATTTTTCAATTTTTTCCTTAAAACCTCTAACCTCTTTAGACATTTCACTTTCTGTATCGTCCATATTTATTGGGAGGCCTAGAATAATTAATTTTACTTCCCACTCATTTACTAAATCTTGTATTTCTTGAAAGAGTTTTTTTTGATTTTTAAAAATAATTGTTCCTTGGGTTGAGGAAGTAAGTGTAATGTCATTGCCGATGGCATAACCGATATATTTTTGTCCATAATCTATGCCTAAGATATTAGCCATCAAAAAGCTTTTTCTATTTTCTCAATTAAGTCCTTGGCGAGGTTTATGCCTTGTTGATCATACAATTCTCTAAAACAAGTAGGACTCGTAATGTTTATTTCGGTCAGAAAAGATCCCAATATGTCTATGCCTGCAACCAAAATGCCGTTTTTGATTAATTTGGGTTTGATAGCATTTACAATCTCAAGATCTCTATCATTCAATTCTCTTACTTCTGCCTTTCCTCCAGCAGCAAGATTTCCACGAAAATCATCTCCTTGAGGAATCCTGGTCACAGAAAATCCACAATCTTCGCCTGAAATTAGAATGACTCTTTTATCTCCTTCAAACACTTCAGGAATGAATTTTTGTATCATCATTTTTTCCTTTTTTTGATCAATCATATCAAGAGTTTCAAGAAGATCTGAGTCTTCATAATGAAGTCTTTTAATGCCTTCCCCACCCATCAAACCTAAAGGTTTAATAACTACTTCGGAATTTTTATCAATAAAATCTTTAATAATCTCTTTTGAAGAAGAAACCACGGTATCAGTAATCAAAGAGGGATAATCAAGAATTGCCAATTTTTCATTGTTATCTCTAAGAGCTTTTGGATTATTAAATACTTTGACTCCCAATTTTGTAGCAGCTTCCAAAATATAAGTATTATTTATGAATTCCATATTGAAAGGAGGATCTTGTCTCATCAATATTGCATCAAAGAAACCTAAAGACGAGATGTTATTTTTCCCTTTTTCATACCAGCTAGATTCTTCATATTTAACTGAAACAGACGAAAATTCTGCGCAAGGTATGTCAGAATTAAAAAAAAGAGAATTTGGCTCAATGTAAAAAATTTCATGCCCTTTTTCTTGAGCCTCAACCATCATAGCTAAAGTAGAATCTTTTTTATAAGAAATCTGAGAGATGGGATCCATTACAAAAGCTAGTTTCATTCTATTTATTTAAAATTTTTAACATTGACAATAATACAGTAGGTACTGTTTCTGTTTTGATGACTAACTCTCCAAGAGAGATGCCTTCTAAACCATTGGATTTCATTTTATCAATTTCCTTCTGAGAAAAGCCTCCTTCTGGGCCTATCGAACAGTAAATTTCATCCAATTTCGACAAGGATTCAATATTTTTATTCTCTCCTGGATTTAGGTAAAACTTATTCTCCGATGGTATTTCCATTTGCCATTCATCTAAAGTCTTATGTCCAATTTGTGGCATCCAATTGTTTCCAGATTGTTCACAGGCTCCTGTTACAACTTTTTTCCATCTTTCTATTTTTTTTTCTGAGGGTTTTTTCAAAAACTTTGATCTTTCAGATGATAAGCAATCAACTCGATGAACTCCCAATTGAGTCACTTCATTTAAAATTTTTTCAAAATTTTTTATTTCAGAAATGCCTAATGAGATTTTTGGGAAGGTTTTTTTTTGAATCTTTATCTCACCTATTGAAAAAATTTCACAGGTTTTTTTATTAATTAGGGAAATAGATGCTTCAAGGAATTGCCCTTTCGAATTAAATACTTCTATCTTGTCGCCTTCTCTTTTTTTTATAACTAAAAGGTGGTGAAAACTGGTTTTATCTAGTTTGTAAGTTTTGTTTTTTCTAAGTTCCTGATCGAGAAAAATTCGTGGTATTCTCATACTTTTATCTTACTGCATATATTTAGCTTGTTTTTATTTAAATGAAAATTTTTCTGATTAGACATGGTGAAGCAGCCCAATCTTGGGACCAATCAGCTGATCCAGGATTAAGCGAACTTGGTAAAGAACAAGCGCTGGAGTGTTTTAACACTCTCTCTAGAAATGAAGATCTTAATCAATTTAATTTAGTCTCCAGTCCACTAAAAAGAGCTCAAGAAACTAGTTTGCATTTCAAAAAAAACTTAGACAAGCAACTGTCCTTGAATGAGGCTTTCAGAGAAATCCCATCTCCAGGTATATCTTTGTTAGAGCGTAAAAATTGGTTACAAGAAGTTTTCAAAAAAAATATTAACGAATTGGAAAAGCCTCAACAAATTTGGCAATCAAAAATTCTTTTCAACTTAAAAAGTTTTACCGAACCAACAATCATTTTTTCTCACTTTATGGTTATAAATATTGTTGTAAGTACCTTAAAAAGTAATCGCAGAGTGGTTTCTTTCTATCCTGATAACTGCTCGATTACTGAATTAGAGAATAATGAAGGCAAACTAAATTTAATATCTACGGGAAATGAATTACAAACCCACGTGAATTAATGAGAAGTAAAGATCAAAATAAAGAGGATAGAAAGTCGCTAAAATATCAAGTTGGATTAGCTCTTAGAAGATATTTCAAAGAATTGGATGGAAATAAAGCAACTAATGTTTTTGAAATGGTCATAAAAGAGGTAGAAAAACCAATGCTTGAAGAAGTGATGAAATTTTGTAATGGCAATAAATCCCAAGCTAGCAAAATATTAGGTATAAATAGAGTCACGCTTAGAACAAAACTAAAACAATACAATATAAAAAATGGCTAAAAATCGTAAAATCAAAATCAAACGAGCTCTCGTCAGCGTTTCTGACAAAACCGGCATCGTAGATTTTGCAAAAAAACTTCATAACTTGAATATAGAGATCATATCGACGGGTGGGACAGAAAAATTATTGAGAAAAAATAATATTCCTGTAGTTCCTGCTGAAAAATTTTCAGGTTCTCCTGAAATGATGGGTGGCAGAGTAAAAACATTGGTACCACAAATTCATGGAGGGATTCTTTCTCGCCGAAAAGAAGATAGAGACGAAACAAAAAAACACGGTATCAAAGAAATTGATCTGGTTGTGGTGAATCTCTACCCGTTCGAGGAAACAATAAAAAAACCTAACATTGAATTGGATGAAGCAATAGAAAATATTGATATTGGAGGTCCAACAATGTTGAGATCAGCCGCTAAAAACTTTTTCCACGTCGCTGTAGTTTCGTCTCCAAATCTTTATAATTCTTTTATCGCTGACTTACAGAGTGAAAGTGGTAAGTGTTCATATGAAACTCGAAGAAAATTGTCTTTGAAAGCTTTTGAACATGTAGCAAATTATGACATTGCAATTGCAAACTTTTTATCAACTTATGATGATGAGGCTCCAGAAAACTTTTTCAGCAGTCATAAACTTAAACAAGTATTACGGTATGGAGAAAATCCTCATCAGGAAGCAAATTTTTATATAAATTCTGGGTCTGAAGGAGCAGGCATCACTTCAGCAGTGCAAATTCAAGGAAAAGAGCTTTCTTACAATAATATTGCAGATACCGACGCAGCCATTGAATGCGTTTCAAATTTTGAAAAACCCTCTTGTGTCATTGTCAAACATGCAAATCCTTGTGGCGTAGCTTCTGGGAGAACATTGTTAGAAGCCTATGAGAAAGCTTTTTCATGTGATGAAACCTCTGCATTTGGAGGTATTATTGCGCTTAATAAGGTACTGGATAAATTTACTGCAAAAAAAATTATCGATAATCAATTTGTTGAAGTTATAGCTGCACCAGCCATAAATCCTGCTGCAAAAAAAATTATAGCTACAAAAAAAAATGTACGTCTTTTATTAGTAAAAGAATTGTTTCAAAAACCAACTGGGTTTAAAACCTTAACTATGAACCAAGGTATTCTGGTTCAAAATGTTGATGACGGTGTGGTATCAAAAAAAGATCTCAAAGTAGTAACTAAGAAAAAACCAACTCCCAAACAAATTAATGATGCTTTATTTGCTTGGCGTGTAGGAAAATATGTCAAATCCAATGCAATTGTTTATGCGAAAAATAATATGACTCTTGGTATAGGAGCGGGTCAAATGAGCAGAATCGATAGTGCTGAAATTGCCGTTAGTAAAGCCAAAAAAGCAGGTTTTAACCTTAAAGGAGCTACTATGGCTTCGGATGCGTTTTTTCCATTTAGAGATAGCATTGATGAAGCTGCAATAAATGGAATCCAATGTGTTATTCAACCTGGTGGATCGATAAGAGATAAAGAAGTTATTGCAGCAGCTAATGAAGCTAATATGATCATGTTTTTCACCAGCATGCGTCACTTCAGACATTGATATGAGAGTTTTAGTAATAGGTTCTGGCGGAAGAGAACATGCGCTTGTTTGGAAACTTGCTCAAAGCAATTTGTGTGAAAAAGTTTTTGTTGCTCCTGGAAATGCCGGCACTGCTGATGAGCCAAAAACAGAAAACGTTGACTTAAGTGCCGAAGATTTAGATGGGCTATTAGATTTTGCAAAAAACAAAGAAATTGATCTAACAATTGTCGGTCCTGAGGCTCCTTTAGTCTTAGGTCTGATTGATATATTTGAAAAAAATAATTTGCTTTGTTTAGGTCCCAATAAACTTGCTGCGCAAATGGAAGGTTCAAAGATTTTCATGAAAGATATTTTAAGGAAAGGAGACATTCCTACTGCAACTTATGAAGTATTTTCAGATCCTGAGCCTGCAAGAGAATATTTAGAAACATGTGATATCCCAATTGTCCTTAAAGCAGATGGCCTTGCAGGTGGGAAAGGTGTAATCGTTGCTTTTTCTAGAGAAGAAGCCTTAGAAGCTTTGAACTCTTTAATGGTAGATCAAAAACTTGGTTCTGCAGGAGATAATCTTGTTATTGAAGAATTCCTTAAAGGCGAAGAGGCTAGTTTCATAGTTTTGTGTGATGGTGAAAATGTAATTCCTTTGGCAAGTTCTCAAGATCATAAACAAAGAGATGACGGTGACAAAGGGCCTAATACAGGTGGGATGGGAGCATATTCCCCTACTCCCTTAATTACTAAAGAACTGAACGAAGAAATTATGCAAGAAATAATTCTTCCTACTCTGGATGAATTAAAACGAAGAAATATAGAATATAAGGGTTTTTTGTATGCTGGTTTGATGATTGATGGCCAAGAAATTAAAGTCTTGGAATACAACTGTAGGTTTGGGGATCCAGAAACTCAACCTATATTAATGAGAATGAAAAGCGATTTTCTTGAGTTATGTATAAAGGCTGCAAAACAAGAATTAAAGGGAGAACAAATCGAGTGGGATGAAAGATTTGCATTAGGTGTTGTAATGGCTTCAAAAGGCTATCCTGAAAAATATGAAACTGGTTTTCCAATCTTGGGTATAAGAGAAGAGAATGAAACTACAAAGGTATTTCATTGTGGAACAAAGAAAGAAGGAGAAGAGATTCTTTCAAATGGAGGTCGGGTTCTTTGTGTAACTGGATTAGGAAATGATTTAGATACTGCTTTTGAAAAAGCTTACGAAGCTACTTCTAAAATTAGTTGGAGTGGCGCTTTTTACAGAAAAGATATTGGAAAAAGGAATCAGTAAATTTTAGACAAGTATTTCTCGAAGTGCTTCGCCTGGACTTGGCTCTCGCATAAAACTTTCGCCAATGAGGAAAGTATGAATTCCTTGCTCTTTAGAAGATAAGATATCTTCTCTTGAACTAATACCGCTTTCAGACACCACAATCACATTTTTGGATATTTTCTTAGCTAATTCTATCGCTAAATTTTTATCGACTTCAAATGTTGTAAGATCTCTATTATTAATACCTACTAATCTTGGGTCGACGGATAAAGCTATATTCAATTCATCTTCCGAGTGAACTTCAATCAAAACATCCAGATTTAACTCTTCTGCTAATTGAGAAAAGTCCTTCAATTGCACTAAATCAAGAGCAGCAACTATCAAAAGTATACAGTCTCCTCCTGAAGCCTTTGTTTCGTAAATTTGATAAGGATCAATCAAGAAATCTTTTCTTAAAATTGGTAATGCACAGGTGTTCCTTACCTCGTCCAGGTACTCCAATTTTCCTTGAAAAAATGGTTCGTCTGTGAGGATACTTAAAGAAGTGGCGCCATTTGTTTCATAATCTTCTGCAATCTTTTTCGGATCAAAGTCTTGCCTTATAAGGCCCTTGCTGGGCGATGCCTTTTTAATTTCAGCAATAATAGCTGTTTCTTCTTTAGAAACCTTAGTTGAAATTGCTTCAATAAAGCCTCTTTTTTCATATTTTTCAAAATCTTCCTCTAAAGAAGAAATAGGCCTAAAAGAATTAGACTTTTTCACTGTTTCTTTAGTAGTTTCTATTATTTTTTTAAGCTGATTCATTAAAATTGTTTGAAAAAGTAGCTAATTCCTTAAGCTTATCAAAACCTGATCCTGACTTTATTACGTCAATTGCTATCTCAAATGCTTTTTCAAAGCTAGTTGCTAAGTCAGAAACATAAATTACAGCAGCAGAATTTAAACTTGTTATATCTTCGCCTGATTTAAAGCCTTTATTTTGTAGAGTTGTTTCTATAAGTTCTAGACTATGTGATGGAGAGTCTATTTGAAGATCATTTAAATCATCATGATGAATATCAAAATCTTTTGGATCAATTTCATACTCTTTAAGTTTGTTATTTTCCAATTCCGCCACAAATGTTTTATCTACTGAGCTAATTTCATCAAGACCATCTTTTGAATGAAAAACCATCGCTTTAATTGTTCCAAGATTTTTTAGAGTTTCTGCAACAGGCAAAACCCATTTAGGATCATAAACCCCAATACATTGTCTTTTTGCACCTGCAGGATTTGTAAGTGGTCCAAGCAAATTGAAAATAGTTTTATCAGCAATTCGTTTTCTTACTGGCATAACATATTTCATTCCCGGATGAAAATTTTGAGCGAACATAAATCCAATTCCAATTTCCTCTATACATTTAGCAACTTGAATTGGACTGAGACTCAAATTTACATTAGCTGCTTCTAAAACGTCAGCACTACCACTTTTACCGGTTGCTGTCCTGTTACCATGTTTTGCAATTTTTATTTTTGCTGCTGCTGATACCAAACCTGCAGTTGTAGATACGTTCATCATACTTTTTCCAAGTCCTCCTGTTCCACAACAGTCAACAAGATTATCTTTCTCCTTCAAATCAACCTTTAAAGACGCAGCTCTCATTGCTAAAACAGCTCCAGTTAATTCATCTGATGTTTCTCCTTTTCCCGAAAGGCTAAGAAGAAAGTTTTCAATCTCTTGATCTGAAATCTTTCCAACAAAAATTTCTTGCATGACGTATGCAGTTTCTTCCTGAGAAAGATTTTTTGAAGAAACTTTAGATATGATTTCGGTTGAATTCATATTGTATTTAAAAAATTAGAAAGAAGTTTTTTCCCATCTTCGGTCATGATTGATTCTGGATGAAACTGAACTCCACTAACATTCAATTTGCAATGTTGAATTCCCATAATAGAACCATCAACGGTTCTCGCGTTAACAATAAAATCTTCAGAAAGGGTTTTTTCCTCAATAACTAAAGAGTGATATCTGGTTGCAGTGAAATTATCAGGCATGCCTTCAAATAAGAAATTGCCATCATGCTGTATTTCAGAGGTTTTGCCATGCATAAGTTCTTTAGCTTTTATGATATTTGCGCCAAAGACTGCGCCAATGGCTTGATGTCCCAAACATACGCCTAAAATAGGCTTATTTTCCTTAAAAGAATCAATAACTTGCATAGATATCCCAGACTCTTTTGGAGTGCAAGGTCCTGGGGAAATTACTATATATGTGGGGTCCAATTTCTTTATTTCCGCTATCGTTATTTGGTCGTTCCTGAAAGTTTTAACTTCTTGCCCTAACTCTCCAAAGTACTGAACAAGGTTATAAGTAAAAGAGTCGTAATTGTCGATCATCAATAACATTCAAGAACCTATATTGTTAATTGCTTTGACTATTGCCATTGATTTATTGTTCACTTCTTCCCATTCATGCTGTGCGAGAGAATCGGCAACTATGCCTCCACCAGCTCCAACATATATTTTTTTATCTTTGATGACAGCACTTCTAATGACAATAGCAGTATCCATATTACCTGACCAAGATATGTACCCTACTGCACCGCCATATATTCTTCTTCTTGAAACTTCTAGTTCATCAATAATTTCCATAGCTCTGACTTTGGGAGCGCCTGTGAGAGTTCCTGCCGGGAAAGTTGCTCTTAGTGCGTCTATCGGAGAAATATTGTCTCTGACCTTTCCGACTACATTGGAGACCAAATGCATTACATGAGAGTATCTTTCAATGATCATTTTTTCATTAGTATTCACTGACCCAATTTCAGCAACTCTTCCGATATCATTGCGACCTAAATCTATCAACATTAAATGTTCCGCTAATTCTTTAGGATCATTTTTGAGTTCGTCCTCAAGTAGTTGGTCTTCTTTTTTATTTTTTCCTCTAGGTTTGGTTCCAGCAATTGGTCTAACGGTAATATCCCCATACTCAAGTCTTACTAAAATTTCTGGAGATGATCCAACTAATTGGTATTCTCCAAAATCCAAGAAAAACATGTAAGGAGATGGATTTAATTTTCTAAGGGATTTATAGAGTTCAAAAGGGGGAAGATCAAAATCTGCTGATCTTTCTTGAGCAAAGACGACCTGCATTACGTCTCCCTCAATTATATAGTCCTTTATTTTTTCAATACACTTTGTGTATTGTTCGAAATTCATATTTGATTTGAAAGTTATTTCATTTTTGGATGTAACTTCTTCATTTTTATTATCATCTTGAGATTCTAGTCTTTCTATCAACTCATCAATCTCGCTAAATGTTTCTGAGTATGAATTTTCAATATTTGGATTTGAATAAAAAACAACTTCTAAAGTTTTTTCTAGGTTATCAAAAATCATCACTTTGTCAGATATAAGTAAATTTATATCTTCTATTTCATGAGCTTCATTTTTTGAAGTATTTTGAAGTTTAGTTTCTATTAACCTAATAGATTCATAGCCAAAAAAACCAACTAATCCTCCTGAAAAAATTGGTAGATCTCCTGTATCGGGGTAAAAATTTTCTTCTAAGTAATTTTCAATAAATTTTAAGGGATCAGATGACGAAATTTTTTCTTCAAAACCCTTTAAATTTAGAAAAATTTCAGAATTCTTCACTTTAATTGAAGATTCAGAGGGTAATCCAATAATCGAATATCTACCCCATTTCATGTCAACTTCTGCAGATTCTAGAAAATAAGAGCCTTTTGACTTAAATTTATCAAAAATATCAATAGGTTTAAGCTTTTCAGCCTTAATTTTCTTTGATAAAGGTACACGATTATATGTACCTTTTTGACTGTAGAATTCCTTTTCTTTCATTTAATTTAAGATTAGTTTTGAATTATTCTTAACATTATGTGAAGAAAACCAACCTTTAGATAGTTCTAAAGCATATTTAGCAGGTTCAGATGAGCAAACAGAATTAAGCGACCTTGGAGATAATTCCTTTACTTCAATCAAAGTCATATCTTCTCTAAAGAAACCAAGATCTAAAGGAATATAAGTATTTTTCATCCACATGCATCTCTTACCTACATTTTTCCAAACGAATAACATTCCATCGGAATTTGATAAATCTTTTCTATACATAAGACCTTTTGATTTTTCTCTCTGAGAAATAGCCAATTCTACGCATAAATTTACTTTCTCAATAGAAATTGAACTGCATTGTTTATCAGAACTGGCTAAAACTGGAGCTAGTAAAAGGAGAAAAAGTAATTTAATCAATTAGAGATTTTAAATTTGAGATTGTATCTTGGTAATCTTTTGTATTAAAAATAGCAGATCCTGCAACAAAAGTATCGGCACCTGCCTTGGAAACCTCTGAAATATTTTCTTTTGAAATGCCTCCATCTACTTCTAACCTAATTTCTTTATCTAGTGAATCTATTTTCTTTCTTAGCTTTTTAATTTTAGGTATTGTTGAATCAATGAACTTTTGTCCTCCAAAACCAGGATTAACGCTCATTAGTAAAACCAAATCTAATTCGGGCAGAATTGAATTAATTGTACTTAAAGGAGTAGCTGGATTAAGAACCATACCAGCTTTTAAATCATAATTTTTTATCGTTTGAACACATTTGTGAATATGTTCAGTTGCTTCTGGATGAAAACTTATAACAGACGCACCTGCTTCAGCAAAATCATCAATCAGTCTTTCTACTGGCTTAACCATCAAATGCACATCAATTGGGGCTTTTATTCCATAATCAATTAAGGACTTGCATACCATAGGACCAATTGTAAGATTGGGTACATAGTGATTATCCATTACATCAAAGTGAACCCAATCAGCACCAGCCGATAATACATCATCAACTTCTTTGCCTAGCTGCGAAAAGTCTGCAGATAAAATTGATGGAGCAATTACATTCTTTTGTTTGGCCATAAACAGAAGTTTACTATTCGACTACTAACCCGTCTAACAAGTTCAACTCTTTTTTTGAGTTTAAATTTATTAAATCGCCTGAATAAATCTCTCCTGTAACTTCATTTTGTTTTACATACTTTTGAAGTAAATCAGTCCACAAATCATAATAATCCTCTTTTAAACCTTTAAAAATTTTTGGATTTATTACAGCAATACCTGCATAAGTTAAATTATTTTTTGTTTTTGAATTTTTAACGATTCCAGCTTCAAGATATGCATCTTTTGATTTTTTTTCTCTAACGAAAATTAAATGAGCCGCTTTTTCTAACTTAAAGTCTAAAAATTTTTCAAAGGGATAATCACTCCAAAGATCTCCGCTGATTAACAAAAAAGGTTCTTTTTGAATAATCTTTCTAGCTGTTACTAAAGCCCCGCCAGTGCCTTTAATTTGTTCCTCATGAGAATACTTGATTTTTAAACCATATTTTTTCCCTGAACCCACCGATCTAATAATTTTATTTGATAGATAATGAGTGTTTATGACTATATTTTTGAAGCCTGCCTTTCTGATCTTTACAAGATTCCAATAAATAAGAGGTTTTTTTTTAATTTTTATTAATGGCTTAGGTAATTTTTCTGTAAAAGGTCTTAGCCTTTTTCCAAAACCAGCTGCCAGAATAAATACTTTCATAGTGTTTTTAACCTTTGCTCCAAAATAGGTATTAAGTTTTTAAAGAAATCACTATATCGTTTTGTCTCATCGTATTCTAAAGAAGTAGTCATTAAATATTTAAGAATGGTCTTAAAATCTTTCAATCTCTCTGACCTTTTTAATTCTAAAAATACTTGAGATAATTTACCTAAAATCCTTGTCTGTCTTTGAAGACTAGCAATATCAACCATTCTTTTTACCTCTACAGTTTTAAGTGAGGCAGTTTTAACGATTTGAGAATTTTCAACATAAAAATCAAGCCAGTCGACTATTTCTTCTTTGGTCCAGTTCTTATAAAGATCTTTGAAGATGGAAGCTAAATCTATTCCCAAAGGCCCTATCAAAGCATCTTGAAAATCAATTACACCAATTTTTTTTTCTGACAATGATATTAGATTTCTTGATTCAAAGTCATAATGATTTATGACCTTTGGATGATCTTTGAGCTCGGAGATGATTATCGAATAAAATTCGTCAATTTCTTCTTTTAAGTTTTCAAGATCAGGTACTTCTAAAAACTCTTC
>CABXSA010000014.1 GCA_902514765.1 uncultured SAR86 cluster bacterium
ATGTTAATTTTCCTGGAACCAATTATCCTGAAAAAAGTTTAGTCGATAAGGCTAACTCCATTTTATCTTCAGTGAGTTCAGAAGAGTTCCCTCCTCTGGCAAAAACCGTCAGTCATGCTCTTTGGAATGGCGATTTAGCAAAGCTTGAAGAACTTGAAGTTAAATATAAAACTTCAGAACAAGAAGTCATTGAGAATCTTAAAAGAGGTAACGCAATCAGAAATGATTGTGATTATTATTTTGGTTCGGCTTTTTATTATGAGAAAGAGCTCTATTGGGGAGTTGATCGTTTAAATCATCTAGAAAATCGTTTGACCGAACTGGGGGTTAACAAGTCCGGTGATAATGAGCCTGTCTGCTTACTTCAAACAAAGGCACCTGAGACTATGAGTGCCGAAAAAAAAGTAAATTTAACTTATTACCCATCTTTAAATAGTCCTTATACCTTCGTCAGCGCAAAAAGAGTTAAAGAATTCCAAGATCAATATCCTATCAATCTTATTACTAGACCAGTTCTCCCGATGCTAATGAGAATGATGGTCATTCCAACTTTCAAGGGGAAATACATTATCTCAGATGCTGCCAGAGAAGGTCGCAAATATGGATATGAGATGAAAGAGGTCTTTTCGCCAATTGGTAAGCCCGCCAGAAAAGCATATTCCCTTTTTCCTTTAATTGACTCCTTAGGGAAAGGATTTGAATACATAGATGAATTGCTTAAAGCTTCTTTTCAAGAAGGAATCAATATTGGGGATGATGACTACTTAAGAAATACCGTTACTGGATTGGGTCTAGATTGGAATTCCGTGAAAAAAGATTTGAATACTCCTAAATGGAAAAAAGTTCTAAACGATAATGTCAACGATATGTATCAAGGTAATTGTTGGGGCGTGCCTAGCTTTAAAATAACCGATGCCGATGGTTCTAATCCTTATTACGTTTGGGGCCAAGATCGTATGTGGCTACTAAAGGAAGAAATCAATAGACGTTTGACATAGCCTCAAGCAAAATAGCGTAGTTTTTAAATATTTCAATCGTTTATCTTCTCGAATAAAACTCAGTTTTAAGTGTCAAAGGAAAAAGACAAACAAAAGAAAAAAAGATTAAATCCGGTTGCTAAAAATGCCGCTAAATTTAATCGAGCTTCAGTATTTAAAGATAAAACAAAATACGACAGAAAAAAAATTAAAAAAGATGAAGACTAACTTTAACAATCTCTTGGAAATGGTAGGCAATACACCAGTCGTTAAGATTAATAACATTGAGACCGGACCTTGCGAGTTATACGTAAAACTTGAAAACCTAAACCCAGGAGGATCTATCAAAGACCGGGTAGGTATCAAGATTATCGAAGAAGCTGAAAAAAGCGGTGCTCTAAAATCTGGAGGCACTATCGTTGAGTGTACTGCAGGAAATACTGGCTTGGGTTTGGCTTTAGCCGCAAAGTTGAAAGGCTATGATTTGATCTTAGTCATTCCAGATAAAATGAGTCAAGAAAAGGTAATGCACTTAGAAGCTATGGGAGTCGAAATTATTTTTACTCGCTCTGATGTTGAAAAAGGACATCCAGAGCATTATCAAGAAATGGCAGCTGCTATCGTTAAAAAGACTCCCGGTTCTTTTTTTGCTGATCAATTTAGCAATCCAGCCAATCCCCTTGTGCATGAAACCACAACCGGACCTGAGATTTGGTCGCAAATGAAAGGTGATGTTGATGCCTTCGTTGCAGGCGTAGGAACTGGAGGTACTATCAGCGGTGTTGGAAAATACTTAAAAGCTCAAAATAAAGATATTCAAATAATCATTGCAGATCCAATTGGCTCGGTCGTTGCAGATGCGGTAAATACTGGAGATTATAAATACGAAGGCGGTTCGTGGCTGGTTGAAGGTATTGGTGAAGACTACATTCCAGATAATTTAAATTTAGATATCATCGACGAAGGAATTTACGTCTCTGACAAGGATGCTTTTGCAAGAGTGGATGAACTGCTAAGAAAGGAAGGTATTTTAGCTGGGACTTCTTGTGGAACATTAGTGGATGCTGCAATAAAGTGGTGTCAAAAACAAACAGAACCAAAAAAAGTAGTAACATTGATATGTGATACTGGTAATAAATATTTATCCAAAGCTTTCAATAAAGATTGGTTAAAACAAAATGAATTAATTGATTAATAATCATGAGTAAAAAAAATAAAGAAGGTTTTGAAACTAGAGCAATTCACGCCGGTCAAAAAGCTGATCCGACCACAGGTGCAGTGATGATGCCAATTTATACATCTTCAACTTTTGAACAAGAAAGTCCTGGAGTACACAAAGGCTTTGATTACTCTCGATCGATAAATCCAACTAGAAAGGCTTTTGAGGAATGTATTGCTAGTCTTGAAAATGGCGAAGTTGGTTTTGGATTTTCATCTGGTGTTGCTGCCATTTCCGCTTGCGTTGAATTGCTTTCTCCCGGTGATCATGTCATTGCTATGAATGACCTCTATGGAGGGACTGTTCGCTTATTCAATGAAATCAAAACGCTTTCACAAGGCATCGAGGTGACTTATGTCGATATGACTGACATGCAAAATGTTATTGAAGCTAAAACAGATAAAACCAAGATGATATTTGTTGAAACGCCAACCAACCCATTACTGAGAATTGTAGATCTATCGGCAATTGCTGATTTTGCTAAAGCGGAGAATATTTTAAGCATATGTGACAACACGTTTGCTTCACCTTATGTGCAGCAACCGTTAAATCATGGCATCGATATTGTTTTGCATTCCGCAACGAAATATTTAGGAGGACACTCTGACTTGATAGCAGGTGCCTTAGTCATTGGTAAAAAAGATGATGCACTAGTTTCAAGAATGGCAAATATTGTAAATTCTTTAGGTCCTATTACCGGTGCTTTTGATAGTTATTTAATTCTCAGGAGTTTAAAAACTCTTGCAGTGAGAATGGAACGCCATTGTGAAAATGCTCTGGCCATTGCCAAGCATTTTGAAAGTCACAAAGAAATTTCAGAAGTAATTTATCCGGGACTTTCAAATCATCCACAACACGATCTAGCATCAAAACAAATGAAAGGTTTTGGCGGTATTATTTCAATGAACATCAAAGGTGGTTTGGAAAAATCAAAAAGTTTTCTTGAGAGAACTGAAATTTTTGCTCTTGCTGAAAGTTTAGGTGGAGTAGAAAGTTTAATTGAACACCCGGCTTTAATGACACATGCTTCATTGCCCAAAGACCGCAGAGAAATGATAGGGATTTCTGATGGGCTAGTGAGGTTATCCGTTGGCTTAGAGTCTTTGGATGACTTAGTTGAGGATATTGAGCAGGCTTTAAAATAAATTATTCTGAGTAAGGGGTAAGGAATATGTATTATCTTTTAATTTTTTTCCTATTTTCATTAAATTTGATGGCCGTGGATAAACCCAATGTGGTGATTATTCTTACAGATGATCTTGGATGGGGAGATGTTTCTTATCACGGAGGTCATATTCCGACTCCTAATATCGATCAATTGTCTGAAGATGGGATGGAATTGAATAGGTTTTATTCAAATCCTGTTTGCAGTCCCACTAGAGCTTCTTTGCTGACTGGCTTGCACATTTTCAATCATGGGGTCGTAAGACCATTCATGAATCCAGCAGCTGAACAAACAGGTATGCCTCCTGAATTAAAAATTATGCCGCAATATTTTAAAGAAGCAGGTTACCAAACGGCGTTATCCGGTAAATGGCATCTAGGAACTGCAAAAGAAGAATTTTGGCCAACGAATAGAGGTTTCGAAACAAGTTATGGTCACATGACCGGTGGCATTGGATATTTTGATCATACTGCTGCGGGTCGATTGGATTGGCACAGAAATGAAAGCACATTAAGAGAAGAAGGTTATTCGACTGAATTAATTGCAAATGAGGCTATCAATCTAATCAAAAATAAAGATCAGAATCGTCCTTTATTTTTATATGTAGCTTTTAACGCTCCCCATACGCCAATAGAAGCACCACTTCAATATATTGAAAAATTTTCTTATCTGGAAGACAAAAAAGATCAGGTATATGCAGCAAATGTTAATGCTTTGGATAATGAGATAGGCAGAATCATCAAAGCAATTGAAGCTGAGGGGTTACTTGAGGAGACCATTATTCTATTTTTTAGTGATAATGGGCCCCTTTTTGATATCAGCCCTATTTTCAAAGTTGTTGCGCCAAACTTAGTAAATGCAAAAGGTAATACCGGTGGTTTGAGTGGTAGTAAAGCCTCTGCAATGGAAGGAGGAATTAGAGTTCCTGCAGTAATGTGGTGGAAAGGTATTATCGAGAATGAGAAATCTGATCAGTTTTTCTTCGTCCAAGACGTACTTCCAACTTTATTGACTGCCGCAAATATTAAAACTTCTGAGTCAGATAAATTTGACGGTAAAGATAAATGGTTGAATTTACTTTCTGGGCAAATTGTTCCTCCAAAAAATGCATTTGTTGGAACAAGAATCATGTTCGATGAGCGAGCACTATTCAATGATCAATGGAAACTTTATTCGGTAAAACCTGTTTTAGTTCCGGTTTCAGCTTCATACCAATTATTCAATATCATTGAAGATCCTTTTGAAAAAAATGACTTGACTGAAGAAAAGCCCGAAATACTCGATGCCATGAAAAAAACCATCACCTCTTATACCGAACGAGATGTGGTAGGGAATATGAATTTAGCGCATGCCTATTTACATGGTGATGACCGACAAGGTGGTGTTGAATTGGGCTCCTCTTGGATGGATGGAGATTATGAGTTGAATAATCCTCCTTCTTTAGTATCAAGTATTTTTATATCTCTTTGGATACTAGTTCAAGCTTTTAAATATCAGCTAGCAGCTGCTTTCTTATTCGTTGTTCTAATTTTTTATGCTTTTAAAAAATTAAGACAAAACAACGTTTAGAGCTCTAAAAGTTGAAAAAACAAAGTTTGTTGCCGTCTAAGTCATAGACGTAGGCGCCATAAAAGTTCCCTGCTCTTGGACCGGGCTCACCATCATCTGTAGCACCTAATTCAATCGCTTTAGCATACATTTCATCTACTGCTTCGTGAGAATCAAGGGGAATCGCTTTCATGGTTCCGTTGCCATGTGAGGCAGTTTTTCCATCGTAAGGTATAGCTGTGGCTAATATTACTTTACTGCCATCTTCAGACATCCACATAGTAATTCTATCGTTTGCTGGAAACTTCACTGCATTTATTTGAGCAAACAAGCCATCGTAAAAAGCTTCAGCGGCTTCTTTGTCATTGGTTCCGATGGTGGAATAGCCTTGTAATTTTGATGTCATATTCGTTCTCCGTTAAGTTTAAATATTTTTTAAAAAATCTATCATGTGGGTAGTTACTGCTTCTGGATTTTCTTGCTGGGTCCAATGACCAATACCATCCAAAATCTCTACTTTTCGCAAATCATCATAATTCTTCGTGAACGCTTTGAGAATATCTTCCTCTGACGCACTCTCATCTCTTGCAAAAAAATTAACCGGATCTAAAGTGCCCGTGATGAAACAAGCAGGTAGAGGGTAAGAAGCATTTTTAAATTCTTGCAATTCCTCAAAATCAATATCTTGTGCGCGATATCTATTAAAAGGGCCACGGAAACCACTCTGCTCAAATTCATTGATGAAATAATTCATGTCTTCTTGAGTAAGCCAATTTGGATAAGTGTCAAATTCAGGTGAATTTTCTAACATTTTTGACTCGGGTGTTTTTTTATAAGCAGGATTGCCAATATTTTCCATCATGAATTGCATCCCTCTACCATCGCCACTGAAGTAGGTTATTTCTAAAGCTTTCCGAACATCGGCTTCAAATTCAGCCTCCGCAACCCCTTCTTCCTGAATATATAATTGGTAGAAAAATTTATCCTTATACAACTCTCTAAATAATTGTATTAGAGACTTCTCACCAATTGGAGTATAGGGAACCGAAAGCGCTCCAACTGCTTTGATGGTATTTTGATATAAAAGCCCAGTAGTCCAGACGATTGGTCCGCCCCAATCATGGCCAAACAAATAAGCTTCTTTGTATCCCAAAGAATCAATAACACCAGCAATGTCTGCCGCAAGATTCTTCAAAGAGTAGTCAGCTATTTCATATGGCTTATCAGATCCGCCATAACCACGAACATCAATTGCTGCAACTTTAAAACCAGCTTTTGCCAAGGGCTCTATTTGATGACGCCAGCTGTACCAACTTTCTGGCCAACCGTGAACCAAAACCACCAAAGGTCCCTCGCCTTCTATTGCAGCTCTTATTTTTAAGTTATTCCCATCTAACAGTTGAAAATTCATGGGTTATAATAATGGCAGTTTTTTTTAATCATGGCTACATTAAAAGCAGCAATCATTCCTGTAACTCCCTTGCAGCAAAATTCTTGTGTCATCTGGAAAGAGTCTTCTAAGATTGCAGCAGTTACAGATCCTGGAGGAGATTTATCTTTGATAGAAAATTTTATTGCTGAACAAGGTCTCACTCTTTCGAAAGTGTTTATCACTCATGGACATTTGGATCATGCAGGCGGCGCATTCGAGTTGGCACAAAAATACAATATTGAAATTGAAGGACCTCATAAAGACGATGGTTTTCTAATTAATGCCTTAGAAGAACAAGGTAAACGTTACGGTTTGGATACCGCAAAAAATTTTGAACCTAATCGTTGGTTAACTGATGGCGATCAAATTGAAATAGATGGAGAAAAACTAGATGTTTATCATTGTCCAGGCCATACGCCCGGGCACGTGGTTTTCCATCATCCAGAATCTAAGCTTGCGATTGTTGGAGATGTACTTTTTCAGGGTTCCATTGGCAGGACGGATCTACCCAGAGGTAATACTCAAGACTTATTGGATGCGATCAGAGGCAAACTCTGGCCTTTAGGAAATGACGTGACTTTTGTACCAGGTCATGGACCAGTTTCTACATTTGGTCAGGAACGACTTACGAATCCTTACGTAGCTGACCAATTATTCAAATGATTGTTATGTTTAGATTATTAATTATCTTCTTACTACTGCCTTTTTCAGCATTTGCTTCTTCGAAGTATTTCGTTGATCAAATTAATCTAGAGTCTGACTTTTTATTAAAAAAAGTCACTACTTGGCGACAACATCTACACCAGTATCCTGAATTATCAAACCGAGAATTTAAAACAGCCAAGTACATAGAAAAACATCTTAAATCGTTAGATTTAGAAGTGAAAACGGGAGTTGCAAAAACCGGTTTAATTGCAATCTTGAGAGGAAATAAACCTGGGCCCATGGTTGCCCTTAGAGCTGACATGGATGCTTTGCCTGTGGTTGAACAAACCGGATTACCTTTTGCTTCAAAAGAGCGCTCAACTTTTAATGGTTTGGACGTTGGAGTGATGCATGCCTGTGGGCATGATGCTCACATGGCAATCTTAATGGGAGTGGCAGAATTTTTTTCAAAACATCGAGATAAACTAGTTGGTAGTATCATGTTTATCTTTCAGCCGGCTGAGGAAGGTCCTCCAGTTGGTGAAGAAGGTGGGGCTAAGTTGATGCTCGAAGAGGGAATTTTTAAAACAAATAAACCCGATGTGGTTTTCGGATTACATGTAAACAATGCTCCTGATGGTGTCATCGCCTACAGAGAGGGACCGACAATGGCAGCGGCTGACTCTTGGAAAATAACTATTAAAGGGAAGCAAGCACATGGCTCTGCGCCTTGGGCTGGCATTGATCCCATTATGATCAGCTCCCAAATTATTAGCGCCTTCAATACAATAGTTTCCCGTAAGCTAGATATAAGAAACTTGCCTGCGGTAGTAACAGTGGGAAGTATTCACGGAGGAGTTCGAAGTAACATTATTCCAGATGAAGTTGTTATTGAAGGCACTGTGCGAAGTTATGATCCTAAGATGAGAGCTAAAATAATTAAAGAAATGACAACCATTGCAAAAAGTACTGCTGAAATGAACGGAGGAACAGCTGAAGTAATTATTCCAAATGGAAATAATTATCCTGTAACTATTAATGATCCTGAACTTACTGAAAGAGTCCTTCCGGTTCTTGAAAAGGTTGTTGATAGAAAAGAATTTTTGGTTAGAACAGATCGATCTACTGGAGCTGAAGATTTTTCTTATTATGCTCAAAAAGTACCAGGTTTCTTTTTCTTTTTAGGAGTTACAGAAGTTGGAAAGGATTGGACTAAAGTAGCTGGCAACCACTCTCCTTTTTTTGAAGTTAGTGATGAGTCTCTTGATACCGGAGTCAAAGCATTTGTGCATCTAACTTCAGGTTACTTGTTTAAAGAATACTAAACTGGAGCGGGCAGCGGGAATCGAACCCGCATCGTCAGCTTGGAAGGCTGAAGTAATAGCCATTATACCATGCCCGCAAATCTTAATTTGAGAGGGGAATTATACATCTTTGCCTTTTGTTTAATATATGATTTTTTTTAGTTAACCAGGAAGCGGTTTTAGTTCTTGATTAAAGAACTTTATCTAAGCAAACATCCCTGGATTAGCTAACAAGTAGATAAGACCGCCAACTCCAAAAAGCGTCATTGCAATTCCGCCGGTAAACATACTCAATTTTGCTAACAAAGAAATATTCATTTTTGCCTGGGTCTTAAGAAAATCTCTGTAATCATCTTTGATACGAAATAAGCCGACAACTATGAAAATGATCCAAAGAACAACCATAAAATCATATCCACCCATCCTGAAATTATAATCTGCTCACTGCAGTACCTCTACTTAAAATTTAAAAGTGAGTATTTATTCAAATACTTATATTCTATAAAGTTAGTAACTATCTTAATTTTTAAAGTATTTAGTTATAATAACTTCATGGATGAAATCATTATAATAGTCTTATTGGCAACACTTTTTGCCATTTGCTTTGGTGCAGTAGAGATTTATATCAGACTCAATGATGATAAAAAAACCATATGGCTTTGGACAGAAATTGTATCGGTAGCTCTGATGTTGTTTTTTGGCTCATTAGCGGTTGGTTCTTTAACTTATTTAGGACTGTATTTTTTAAGTGAATTGATATTTGGTTAATTGCTATTGATTCATGTTTTTAATTGCATGGCCTTTTATAACTTTTGTTTTTTGGTATGTCTTTTTTAATTATTTTAGATCCAGTGCATACAATGGCAAAGCGCCTTTGTCGGATAAAAAAATATTTAACCTTTCAGTTATTGTTGGGGGCTTGGTATCTTTTATCCTAATAGGAATTTAAGTTTTTATTGGTAAAAATGTTTTCCAGTTATTACCCAGCGGGTGATTGTTAAAACCCAGAAAGACCAAAAAAAGAACCTTACTAAAAGAGCAATGTTATCTGGTATTGATTTTTCCAGCCCAAATGGGATCAAAACGACCCATTCGAACAAGCTGTTTAAAAAAAGGTTAAAAGAAGTATTTTCCGATCCTAAAAATAGCGAAATCAAATAAAGCACTGGAACAAAAAGAATCCATAAAGCAGCAATAGTTCGTATATAAAATTTGGTTAAAAAATCTAGTCTCTGCAACATATTAGAAATTAATTTTATTGAATACCTATATTGATTAAAAAGAACTGCCAAAAATATCGTTTTTTCTTCGGTTATGTGCTTCTCTCAAAATGAAAAATGAACTCACAGTAATAAGAAAATAAATAATTTGAATCCAATGAAAATAAAAAAATATGAACCCAATTATCTGAGTTACCAAAAAGAAAAGAGTTACTATCAGAATGGGCCAAACAGTTGAAGTCGGATTTTTTCCACTCAAATATCGATAGGAAAAATAAGCAATTGTAAGAAAGTATGTTGGTACAACAACTCGATAAACCCAAATACGCATTTCCTCAGGAGTAAATCCTAAGGCGGTCAGTTGATCCATATAAGTCGGCATAATCATAAACATAATCGCTAAAATTAAAGAGAAGATCATTAGCGAGCCTAAAAAATATTTAATGAATCTTTCCATATGTCGTTTCTTAAATAATATTAGGTATTACTGCCTTTCTATCGGCAGGATAGTCTTCGAATTTATTTTTGTACCAATTGTGATTTGAAACAGCACGTGGAAATAAATTACACACTGTCCATAAGAAAAAGACTAAGCCTGCCCAGCTCCAGGTCATGATGGCCCAACCTAACCATTCGATGAACTCACCCAGATAATTAGGGTTGCTTACCTTATTGAATAAAAAACCTTTGGGAATGTGATAACCCTCACCCCTATCCTTTCTCAGATTTATCATGATCTCGTCCGATCTGACATTGATATAAAATCCAGTAAAAAAAATCACCAGACCTAAAAGAAAAGGAATTGATACTAGCCAAGCGCCAGTGTAGTCGCTCAAAAGAAAAATCCATGTGCCTTGAAAAAAAACGTTAACAAAATTAAAACCAATGGCAGAAAAGACCACCATCAAGGGCATTTTTTTATCGGTCGACTGAGCACGCATTGGCCAAACAAAACTTCGATTGAAATAATGACCGCAATACAAAACCGTAAAAATAACGTGTACTGGATTGGTGTAATCACCAGCCACAATAAAATACAAGAGCATCAAGAAAAACGCCGGACATTCTTCGACGATCCAACCGGCTTTGGCTGAGATCTCAGGGCCCCAACCTTTTGAGACGTGCTTACCGTATGGGGCAGTTTCAAAAAATAAATAAACAAAGGCCGCCAGTCCCACTGCTAACCATGCAATCAAAAAATAGTTGAAAGTACTGATGGTTATGAAGCTCATAATCCTTCGTTTTCTTTGGTAACCACGTGGTCGTTTGTGTCCACGTTATCAAAAAGATTTTCTCGGGCGTCGCGACTCATTACATCTACGATGATCCCAATGACCATGTTCAATAAAACGACTGAGGTCACTAAAATAAAACTGAGGAAATAGACCCAAGCAAAAGGATAGACATCGCTTACTTCAGACATAACTGCTGCCCAATCGTCGTAAGTTGCAACCTGCGCCAGCGTTAATGCTGCAATACCAATGTTACGCCAATGCTCCGGATCGGCTTCGCTGAAAATTAACGTACCTATTGCTGCCCAAATGTAAATCACAATGAACATCAACAAGGCAATGAAAGCAACTCGCGGTAACGACCTAAATAAAGACTCCACAATGTGTCGAAAAGCAGGAATCACCGTTATGATTCTCAGCACTCTGACAATTCGTAAAAGACGAGCAACGAAAGCACTGGAGGCGCCATCAACTGGTATCAAACTAACAACCACGATGACTAAATCAAAAATATTCCACCCGTTTTTAAAAAATCTCAAAGGATGATTTGCCTCAGCAAACATTCGAATCAATATTTCAATTAAGAAAAAAATTGTAATGGCGTAATCGAGATAGTCGATTATCAACGCATATTGTGAAGGAATGTTGTACGAACTAGCGCCAGCATAAATAGCTGAAGCAACAATCACCGTAATCACCAAACCGGTAAAAAATCGACTATCGCGAATTGCTAGAAAAAAATCTATAAATTGTCTCATGATAAAAAGTTGTCCATTATACCTATCAAATTAAAAAAAACTGAACCCGGCACAAGGCCGGGCCCAGGGAGCGTAATCCTTTAAATGGATTAACGAAATTGTCGCCTAAGTACCAAAAAGACAACGGCAAACGTTATTTAAAATATTACGCTCCTTTAAATTCCTTTACATAATTCCTCTTTACTACTCCGATAAAATTACGGTACCAATCGCTTGCAAATAATTGTTCGCGTCTTGTTTGGAATAAAGTAGCTCTGCACCTACTTCAATGTGCGAGGAAGTGCCGTAAAGACTGCCTTTCATTCTTTGATAAGTACTCACACCATTAGACACATTAGCGTGCATTTGTCCGTCAATAAAATTGGGTTGTCCATTAGTCCCAGTTGTCTGCCAAGTAATGGTGCTCATGGTTTGTCCTTCGGTCCAATTATTTGAGTAAGCTCCAGAGCCCGAACTACAAACATAGCCACTAGCTGCACCGTTGTCACAATTGGTTCTACCTAGGTCGTGAACATTGATGGTTACGCCGTAATTCCCCGAACCATCAAAGACCACAGAACCATCTGCTCTGGAACCTTCGGTCCAGTTGTAATTGGTTGTAACTCCACCCACGGTTTGACTTTTCCACATGCTGAACATTGCCATACCGGCAAGTGTTGCAGTTCGACTGACTGGCCAATCGCTCGCATCCAATAAATCACCGGCATACCAAGTACCCATGTGCACGGCGCTCGGTTGTTCGCCAGCCATGTATTCAAGACCATCGTTGGTGGCCATGGCCCATATCCCCCAGGTCATATATTCCAGGGAAGGTTCAGGGTCTGCACAATTAGAATTTTGAAATCCGGAACAAGTGCTTAACCAGTCTTTGTCTTTTTCATCGATGGTATCCCAAGTGACCATTGCGCCGGCATTATCCACATTTCGACTTTCAAAACTGACAGCACTGTTACTGTAATGAATATTTTTTGATTCGTTTTTAAGTATGGCGCCGAAAACTTTTTTATTGATGTAGGCGGAGTTCGCAAAATTAGCGGTTTCTTTTTGATTGTCATCGTCACCAAATTGTAAAGTAGCTCCAGTATTTCCTTGAAAAGGAAGAACCGTCGTCGTCGGCGCACAGCTGCTAGCAGACCAAGAAACAGCTTCATGACTGCACCCACCCGAATGGTACCAAGTGTTGTCTCCGACACTGGTATTTGTGTTCCAATCTTGATCGGCATAAATGTTTATGTTGTTGGCGATGACTTTGACTCGATCGTTGGTTTCATCAAAGGTAGCTGTTAAACCTGATCGAAAATACATTGGCATACTTTTTTGGTTTGACTCCACATCAGTCATCCAATGTCCTGAGAATCTTCCAGTCCAAGTATTCGCAGAAGTAGTAATGCCAGAACGCCAACTGTTGGAACCTGATAAATTTATGGCATCCACATAGTTGGAACCGTCGTATTGTTTTTGTTGGGCAATACCTTGATAGAAAGTTTCGGTTTTATATTTCTGATCCGCCAAAGTCGCAGAGTCGTTGGCAGCCATGGAATACATCACACCCAGTTCCATATTCTTTGGACTTCCAGATGTTTCTATATGACAGCCAGTAAATGCAGTTGCTCGCCCTGAGCTACAAGGATCGCTGGTGGTGATGATTGCGGTTGCTGGCGCACCAATCGTACTGGAACCTGCTCCTTGGTTATCCCCAAAGAAACAGCCATTATCGGGTCCCGAAACACAAGCTATCGGATTGATACCAAAAGTTATTTGCGAGGCTTTTTCAGCTCCTGCATAAGCACCATCGGTTGAAGTGGTTCTGCCGTCTCTTCGTTTGTAACTCCAATAGTGCGAACCATCAACAACTGTTCCCGTTGAAGCAACTGCATATCCTGCAGTCGAATTATCAGAAGTAGCAAAATCTGATTTATCGCCGGAATCTACAACCAAGACAGAAAACAAACTATGTTGAGAATCATGCGGTCTACCACTTTCATTAGGGGAAGATTCGCCACAAGGTTTACCGGTTCCACAACTCCAATTGAGTTGCGCAAACAAACCCACACCTCTGCCGGTTGGGTTGTAAACCTGATACCAAAGCGATTGTCCAACAGGCACGAAATCAGCATTATCAGCTAAATTACCAAAACGTTCTGAGGCGACATGCACATTGTGATCCAATGCCTTAGCAGCATAGCCATACATGCCATCAATGTGAGCTTCGGTTTTGGTATTTGAGGAACCGTCTTGGGCATTGAAACTGGTGCTGCCATCGGTGTTGTAAACGATACAACTGATGTTGCCTTTGCAATGATCGTCATCGCGCAGTTGGTGAAAATCAAAATTGGCGTCAGTTCCGTTGTCTTTACTCTCCATATAATCGGTAGAAATAAAGTTCGGCATGATGGTATGCGCTCGTCTGAACCGTACATCCGATTGTCCAGCATATTGCGCTAATTCGTATTTGTTGGTGTGCAACAAAGGAATGGGCGCGTAGGCAACTACCTTTTTGGTGTTGTTTAGAAAAGATTCAAGTTTGCTTGCAGTATAAACCTCACCTCCAATAACAATTTCATCAGTTGCCGTCGTATGATAGGTTACACTTCCTCTGCTTAATGAGCCACCGGTTACGCCGTCTCGAGAATTGGGTCCTGCAGCATCAAATCCGGTTGCATTGTTTGCTGGCGGCGTATAAGCCAAATTCGTTGGATCTTTATCCAAATGCATCCACATGAATTGTCCCATGTGACCAGAACGATAAGATTGTTTGATGTTCGAAGGCAGGAGAACGTTTTTGACCCCGCCCGTACCTTGAGGAGCAAAAGTGAAGTGGGTACCAGCCTTGGCTTGATTATGATTATAAGAGCTGGCACAAGAGGTTGAACTTAAATTGTTGTCGTTGGTATAACAATATTTTGTCCCATTAACAGTTTGATAATTGGTAAAATAGGAGTTCCACATGTGGTGGATGCTGCTGGGGGTATCGCTTCCACTCGGGTTTTGGAAAGTGTTGAATCTAGTTGAATTTGGAGATTCATATCTACCAAAATGATTATCGTGAAAATAAAGTTGGATGTAATCTTTTCCCTCACACATGGAAATGTCTTCAGCGCTTGTTGCACAAGAGACGTCTTTAGAAATACCAACAAATGCATTATTTGCACTAGCAGAGGGAAAATAAGATCCAAAATCTCCATGAACGATTCGGAAAGAGTCATCATTGAAATCTAACTGGACTTCGAAGTTGGCTTCCGCATTATTATTCGACGAGCTATAACTTCTGATGTTGTACCAACCAATGGTAAGGATTTTTGTCGTACTATTCCATAATTGACGTATTGACCAATTAACGTTGTTACTATCTGTATAGTAGTCATTCCAGAGAGCAAAGATAGTGTTATCCAGATTATCTGCATGGGTTGTTCCAGGCTTTCCGTAAACGTCAGGTATTTGATAGCCATCGGGAAGATAATTGCCGGAAGAAGAATAGGCACCCGACTCATGCAAATACATCAAAGGCCTACCACCACCTGTAGCCGGATGTGGCGAAATATTTACTTGGTGCCATGGTTTATTAGTGCCACTATTTCCAAAAGTTAAAAATCCATTTTCATTTACATAAATGTGAGAAAAAGATTGTCCAAAATAATTAAAAGTTTCAGGTAGAGACACGATTTCAAATTCTGAAACGTAATTATTGTTAGTCCCACCAAAGCCTGTATTGTACTCACCCAAAAGAGTATGAGTTCCAGATCCATCTCTAACGGATGAACCATTTGCGTTGGCATTCAAAAGATTATCCACAGATCGGCTAAAATTTCTTTGCGTGACTAAATAACCAGAAAAATTGGAGCCTTCTGTTGTAGCTGTCCAATTACCACTCAAGGCATGTTCGGTGGTGCCAGCACCACAAAATTGTCCGGAGTCCAAGCAAGCATATTTAGCTTCTTCTCTGGTAGGTCTCGCAGCATCCCAACCAGCATTGGCCTCAGACATTGGGGCATATTGTCGAGAAGTGTCGTTACCGGTTGACGAGTCCACCGGGAACCAATATTCAAAATCCAAAATTTCAGTACCGTGTTCGTTATCGCCATTCGCTACCGTACTGGTTCGGTAATAGGTTTTGCCACCATTTTGACCATAGCGCGTATAAAACTGATCGTTGGCTGAGGCTATATGCGGACTGCTTACTCGATCGGCTATTGATAAAACCGATTCGGTTACTACTTGGTTGTTGTGTCCACCGCTTCCACTGACATTACGATGTGCGGTTGCTTTAAACGGATCTGCTCCTTGGAAATTATGAACTTTGTTGTTGTAACCACTGGCAAATTTCATTACCAAGTTTTCGTTCGACTCGACATTTTTTCCTTTTAAGTAAATTGTTGGAGTAGAAATTTGTCCCTCGCCTGGAATGTCAGCGATAATGCTGAGGGATCGCGATGCTGAATTTTGAACATAACCTTCATTGATCTGCAAAACATTTGAGCTAGCACCGAGTGCCCAACTTAAGTTACCAGCAGAATCTATAGTAAAGTTATCGCTATTACTCCCTGTTAAGGTATAAGTAGTACCCGCAACGCCTGTACCAAAATTACCAATAACTCTATCTGATGCGCCTTTGGTTCCAAGATCTTCATCCAATAAATAAGTGAAATTATTAAGTCCCGATCGAAAATAAGTTCCTTTTTTTACAGTGCTTGTAGAAGCTCCTGAATCTGAAAGAGTGTAAGTATAGTTATCAACGTTTAAAGTTTTCGTAAAAGTTTCGGTTTCACCACCTGCGGTAGCAGACACGGTAAAAGTATGAGACGTTGCTGTTTCATAATCTAGAGCATTGGCAAGAGTTACTTGTCCTGTAGATGAATTGATGGCGAATTTCGAATTACCACCACTCAAGGAATAAGCTGCACTGGGAAAACCACTCACGGCAGAATTTAAAATGACTGCGCCGGTCGCGATATTTTCTGCTTTACTTGCAGAGACAAGACTGCCGCTTAAACCCACCGCTACATTTGTAACATTGAAAGTAGAATTGCGTTCTTTGGTGATTCCTTTGGAGTCAGTCGCTATAACTTTCAGGTTATACGAAGTTGTAGTTTCATAATCCAAAGCGTTATTTAAAGTTACCTGACCGGTTGTTTGATTGATGCTAAATTTATTACCGAAATTATTTTCCAAAGAATAAGTCAGATTATCTATATCGGTATCGGTTCTGGTGGCATTAATAATTACTGTTCCAGTAGAAGCGCTTTCAGCTAAAGCACAAGAACTTTGACATGCGGTAGTAAAATCAGGTGCAATGTTTTCTAAAACGTTTATTGTCAGCGGTACGTCGATGCTATCGGTACCGCTAGTAACTTTAATTACCAAATTAAATTTGCTTTGTGCTGAATAATTAAAAGCTTTATCTAGTCTAAGCTTTCCATTGTTATTTATTCGAAAGTATTCTTTACCTGTTCCTGTGATTTCGTAGGTTGGAGTTTCATCTGAAACTGGGAAAATATCGCCCAAAATTTTATTTACGTTATCGCCTTCATGAAAAGCTGCCGCTCGAACTGTTCCAGTTGCACTCAATTCAGAGACATCAGCAATATTGATGGTAAAAGGCACTCTTACGGTCTTGCCTTTATTATTTGTAACCAGAAGAACTAAGTCATACTTTTCGGCAGTCTCAAAATCAAGAAAACTTTTGGTTTTGATCTTTCCTCTTTTATTTACTTTAAAAACACCAAAGTCATTTTCTAAGGTATAAGTCATATTGTTTCCTTCAACAGCAGTTGTAGCTACTAAAGTGTTTTTTGGTGAGCTCTCAATAAACGAATCAGCTCTAACTGAAACATTTGCAGACATTTTTTCTTCTATGGCTTCTTGCTGGACTGTTTCAGCTGTAGTGTCTTGGACTTCTTCAGTAGTTTCTTCAGCAGGCTCTTCTTCTTCTTGCTCTATTTCAAATAGGTCATCACCCAATTCACCGCCGATATCATCCGAAGTGGTTAATTGATCCGGAGCAACATTTGAACTGTTATCGGAAATTCCAGAATCAGTTAAAAGGGAATCTTCATCAATGACAATTTCTGGCTCTTCTTTATCGTCTCCAACTTCATTGAATTCATTATCTAGATCAACTTCACCGCTGTCTTCTGGTCTTCCAGCATCAGGTTTTTCTGAGTCGCCAGTTGGTTTGTCATCTACGGAGCTATTATCTCCTGGCAGATCGGCATTGGTTTCTTCATCTTGTGATGTTTGAGAGTCATCTTGTTGTTCAGTTTCTGGAGTATCGTCTTGAGATCCATCATCAGCACCAGTTTCTTCAGCAGGTGCTTCTTCTTTTTCATCTGAAGACTCTGAACTTGACTCGTCATTGTCAGAAGTTTCTTCATTTTGATCTTCTTCTGATTCTTCTTCTGTTGATTCTTCAGATTCCTCTGTTGATTCTTCTTCTGATTCTTCCTCTGTTGATTCTTCTTCGGATTCTTCTTCGGATTCTTCTTCAGATTCCTCTGTTGATTCTTCTTCTGATTCTTCTTCTGATTCTTCTTCTGATTCTTCTTCTGATTCCTCATCCTCGGACTCTTCTTCTTCTTCTTCTTCTTCTTCTTCTTCTGATTCTTCTTCTGATTCTGACTCTTCTTCCTCTTCTTCGTCGCTTCCTTCAAGTTCGGCAGAATATCCAGCTAACGTATCAGCTGTTAATAATTCTGGAGTTTCAATATCATCATAAGGATCATTGACTTCAACTACAAAACCATCTTCCGTTAATAAAGTTCTACCTCCTTGGTTTTGAAGAGGTATAACTTCCATTTCTTGACCATAAACAAAAGCTGCTGAAGTAGATTCGTTGTCAGCATCGACGATAACAATTCCTCCACGTATTCCAACAGTCGCAACATTGGTGGTTATGGTTGCAGCATTTTTTTTGGTAACCTTTCCTCCTACCAATCTCAAAAGACCTGTAGCTTGCATTTCTAAAAAGCCATCGTTGGTTTCTGGGTTGTAAACGAACTTATCCAAAATTACTTTGGAATTTGGACCGATGGTAAAAGCCGTACCATCAATCAAAATCATTTGGGCTTTACCTTTCTCATCGGTTTCAATGGTCCGATCTTGAATGATTTTGTAACCCTCTTCGACCAAACGACGTTCAGCAAACATACCCGATGGATCGTAAAAGTTATCTGTTGTTGTAGTATTTACAGCAGCTGCAACTCCAATTTCTTCTTGAGCATAAGCAAGAGTTCCCGCTGAAAATCCCACCAAGGTTACAAAAAGTTTAAGCAATGTATTTTTGGTACTTTGATGAGATAAAAAACATTTTTTTATCTTCATTTAACATAATTAAATCAAATGCTATATGGATTGTCACTTTAACTGTACACTGTGTCAGAAGTGACTAAAACCAGAGAAAAATTAGTTGATGCTGCTATTGACTATCTTAATACCAAAGGTAGTGAAAAAATTAGTGTAAAAAAACTCATCAAACTTGCCAATGTAGGTTACGGAACCTTCTACAATCATTTTGACAGCATTGAAGCTATCCAAATAGAAGCTCTCAATAAAACGGTAAAGAATACCTTAATCAATTTTAAGCTTGACGTTAAAAAAGGAAGGAGATTACGTATACATTTTGTATTTGGGCTTGCTGAGAGGTATTAATTTATTGGCAACCTCTCCTTCGATACATTGGCTTTTAGAAGACGTACGTATGGTTATTCAAGTTTTCAAAGAAATCTCTCAGCCGAATATGGAAAATAATTTTTTAAACGCTATCAAAGCAAAACAATTAAAAAATACCGATATTCAGGATTTGATGGAATTTAAAGCTGCGCGACATTACATGCAATGGGCTGCAATTGGAGCTGTTGAGCAAGTAGTAAATGGTGAGTTGACAGAAAAAGAGGCTTTTTCAAACGTCGCAAAAAATGTCATGGTAGTTAATATCCCTGATGTACAGCGAGATGCCATCATAGAAAGAATATTGAAGGAAACTTATGATTGGGAGATCAAGGGTAGCGTCGGTAAATAAAATCTGTCGAGCCTGACTCGGAATTGCTAAATGCAATTTCTCTTACTAACTCTCCAGTATCGAAGTAGATCTTTTCCTTATAATTTTTACCGTTAAGCAACCCGTAGATAATGATTTCTTCTCCCGAGAAATTCAATTCTGCTGTAATCTCCAAGTCACTCGAGTGACGAATAAACTCTAAAGTTTTGTTCACCTCCGGTTTAGTTTCAAGAGCTAGAGCATCTTTAACGTCAGTTAAGACTTCTTCAAAAGTCTCTTTCACTTCAGATTTAAAATCTTTTGCTTCTGCAGTGCCGAGTTTTTCAATTTCTGCTGTAGCAATCAACCAAGACCTTAGGTAATTGACAGTAAGAGCCATTTTTCTCCCACATTGCTCAACTCTGTAAAGCTGACTTCTTTCTAAGAGAAAAGGATATAAATAAATTTTAAGAGTATTTAAAACAGCGGAGTTTTGTTCTTGAGTTGCTTTATAAAAAGCTTCGTAGTTATCGATGCGATTTAATTCCCAAAGACCTTGAAGTTTACTTTCAGTAACTGGAGTTTTGCAATCGGCAAAAACTTCCGCTGGTAGGGGCGAGTAAGTCGCATAACGCGCACCTAAGACAATTAACAAAGAAGCAATGAATATAAGAAACCAACGAGTCATTTTTTGATTTTAGCTAGTTTGTATTCCAAGCGCCAATAATACTTTTTCTCTGCTCTCTAGTTGGCGTTTGGGTTATTTGGCCTTAGAATATTTGTTCGCCATTCAATAAAAGTAAGGAGAAACAAATGGATTTAAATTACGGTGCAGAATACGAAGATTTCCGCAAAGACGTACAAGCATTTTGTAAAGAGTATCAAGGCATATCTTTCAAAAGTGAGAGCAACGACAACAATATGTCGGATGCGCTAAACGGTTCTTCTGCAACTAAAAAATCAAAAAAAGAGGTCACTCGTTCAGAGTGGCAGCAAATTTTAATTGAAAAAGGCTATATCGCTAGAGCAATTCCTAAAGAATACGGTGGTTATGGCGGTGAAACCGACATCATCAAAAGTCGAATCATAGCGACTGAATTTTCTAAAGCCAAAGTCCCAGGCGGTATGGGCGGCCAAGGAATTGATATGTTGGTGCCAACCTTACTTGAATGGGGTAGCGAAGAGCAGAAACAAAAATACATTCGCCCTACTCTGCATGGTGAAATGATTTGGTGTCAGGGTTATTCAGAACCCAATGCCGGAAGTGATTTAGCTAGCCTACAAACTAAAGGTGAACTTATTGATGGCAATTGGGTGATCAATGGTCAAAAAATTTGGACCAGTACCGCGCAATATTCACAAATGATGTTTTGTTTGGTCAGAACTGAGCCGCAAGCGCCTAAGCATTCTGGTATCAGTTTTATCTTGATTCCAATGGATACACCGGGAATTGAAATCAGACCTTTGGTGGATATGACTTTAAAGGCAGGTTTCAATGAAGTTTTCTTTGATGATGTCACCGTCCCAGAAGAGAATATTGTTGCCAAACGTGGTGAAGGTTGGTCAGTTGCCAATTCGGTTTTGGGTCACGAACGTGGATCATTAGCCGACCCAAATGCCACTATGAATAGATTGAATACTTTAATCAACATGATGAAGGAACAAACCATTGATGGCAGACGCTTAATAGATATTCCTTCTTATCGCGACCGCTTGATGCAAGTTCAAGGCAAAGTTATGGCAAGTCAAGCGCATTCCCTGAGATTGCTTTCTTCGAAAATCAACCCAGGGCAAAACGTCAAACTGGGTGGTATGATTCAGAAATTGGTCGGAACTGAGTTGCGTCATGAGCTTGAAGGTCTCGCTATTGATGTACTTGGAGAAATTGGTACTTTGTACGAGGACAGCCCTTATTTAAAAGAAGACGGATCTTTCCAATTCACTTATATGTATTTCCTCGGTCTGATTATCGGTGGAGGGACCAATCAAATCCAAAAAAACATCATTTCCGAACGTGGTTTGGGAATGCCAAAAGAACCTAAAGTTACAGAGGCTTCATAATGTTTTTTGGCTTATCGGAAGAACAAGAACAATTTCAAGATTACGTTAAAAAGTTTTTGGCTGACAACGTTACAGTCGATGAAATTAGAAAAATTGCCAACGGTGAAGATGAAGCTTTGGCAAAAGAAATTTATAGCGGTCTCATCAACCTAGGTATCAATGCGCTTTTGGTTCCCGAGGAACACGGCGGTTTAGGAGCGGATTTGTTATCTGCCGTAGCAGTTGCCCAAGGCTTAGGCTCTGGAGTTGGGCCGATTCCCTTTGCAGGTGCATATGTTATGGCGCCAATCGCCATTAACTTAGCGGGTTCCGATGAGCAAAAGTCTAAATACTTGCCACAAATCGTCTCCAATGAAACTAAATTTGGAGTTGGTTTAAGTGAATACGTGGCAGCTCGAGAAGATGCTGGAATCGATTTGTCCGGTGGTAAAGCAAATGGTAAAGCATTGTTTGTTATTGATGGGGATGAAGCTGATT
>CABXSA010000015.1 GCA_902514765.1 uncultured SAR86 cluster bacterium
CTGGTTCTTTACTCAATGTTATCGAAGAAAACTCAATAGAAGATTTAGTTAATAAAATTGAATCAGATATTGGACCTATTGATACTGTTATTTATAACATCGGAGCTCAAATTGGAGATCGTGCTTTAGCCGAGACAAGTTACAAAGCTTTTGAGATGGGATGGCGCATGGCTACATTTGGATTATTTAGACTTGCTCAAGTTGTCACGCCAAAGATGAAAGAAAGACAAGGAGGAAATATCATTGTTACTTCGGCAACCTCTGCAGTAAGAGGAAATAAAGGCCAACACTCACATGCAGCAGCAATGGGAGGTAGAAGAATGTTATGCCAATCTTTAAATGCCGAATTTTCTAAAGATGGAATTCATGTGGCTCATGTCATAATTGATGGAGCAGTAGATGCTCCGGATACTCTGGGAAAAATGCTAGGTCCTGATTTGTTTGAAAAATTTAAAGAACAAAAAGGGGATGACGGTATGATCTTGCCTGAGAATGTTGCTGATACCTACCTCTTTCTAGCAAAACAAACCAAATCAACCTGGACACATGAAATAGACATAAGAGCTTTTTCAGACCAAGCTTGGTGGAATCATTAATTTTCATTGGAGAATTTCATGAGATATCTTTCATTACTTTTACTAATTACCTCCACATCCATTTTTGGCATGCATCATGAAAAACTTGATGTCATAGTTTTTGCAATTGATTTGGAAATTATTGATGGGCAAAAAAAGAGTGCTAGGAACTTTGTTTCAAGAATCACAGACAATGTAAACAAAAAAGAGTCGCAAACATTGGTTTATCAATATCATTTTTCAAAAAAAGAGAATAAGGTTTTTCTTTTAGAAATTTATCCCAATAACGAGGCAGCTTTAATTCATATGAATAATTTTCTAGGAAGTGAATGGGAAACCGAGTTCGTCAAAAACTTTTCAATAAGTAATTTTCAAGTTTTAGGGAAGGCTAATTCAAAACTCAAGAAATCTTTAGAACCATTTACTAAAGATTTCCGAAGTAACCTAATAGGTTTTGACAGAGTTGCAAATCAACTTGGTGAGGAAATTTCTAAGATTAAATAATTCTTAACTTACGAAGTTATTTAATCTCTCAAAAGCGTTAATAAAATCCTCTTTAAACTCTTGCACAACATCACTTGCTGAGATGCTTTGGTTCATTAGACCAACTCCTTGTCCAACCCAGTAGGTTGCAAGATCTTTTGCGCCTTCATGACCTCCAGCAGCTAATTTGTTTACCTTTTGCAAAGCTGGCTCTGCAACCATTGGTTGTAATGGCATTGGTAAAGGTTCTGGAGCGCTTTCTGCTTCCCAAGCTTGAGTCCAAGGAGTAACTAATTGTCTAGAATGTTTACCAGTCCTACTTCTTGACCTGACAGTTTGACTCGAATTTGCCGCAACCATTTTTTCTTTTATCACAGGCTCTACTTCTGATTCAATTGTGGTGAGCCATACAGAGCCACACCAAGCGCCTGAAGCTCCCATAGCCATGGCTGCCGCCATTTGCTTACCGGTTACAATTCCACCAGCAGCTAAAATAGGAACATCGCCGTATGGTTGAATAGCTTGGTGAACCTCTGGAATTAAAACCATAGTGGAGACACTTCCACAATGTCCTCCTGCTTCGGTTCCAGAAACAACTAAAATATCAACTCCTGCTTTAACTTGGTTAATCGCATGCTCTGCGGTTCCTAATAATGCGGCAACTTTGCAGTCATTATCTTTACCCATTTGAATCATCCAGTCTGGCGGGACGCCAAGAGCATTGGCAATGATTTTAATTGGGTGTTTAAAGGCGACATCTAAAAGGGCTTTAGCTCCATCAGATTGTGTATTTTGAGCAAAGCCTGATCCGCCAGTGTCTATTTCTCTTAATTCTGGAGCTTCTATGCCATGATTTTCTAAAACATCTGTTCTGAAATCTGCGTATTCTTGAGGGATCATTTTTGCAAGCTTATCAGCATCAAATTTTTCATCTTTTCCAACCATTTTGTTTGGAATCAATACATCTACTCCGTATGGTTTTCCATCAATATGCTCGTCAATCCACTTCAATTCTTTTTCCAATTGTTCTGGAGACATGCCAACTGCACCTAAGACTCCACAACCTCCTGCTTTGGAAACTGCTACTACAACATCTCTACAATGTGTAAATGCCACGAGAGGAAACTCTATATCTAACATTTCACAAATTCTTGAATTCATCATTTTTATACCTCTTTATTTCTAGTCATTAATATCTTCTAAATTTCAATTCAAATCAAGATTTTTGTATTAAAATTTATTAATGCCTAACAAAACCACTATACCAGTCTCTTTCATTGTCATTTTACTATCTACTCTTATAGCCTTTGCTGCCAACCAGGAGAGTGCTTCTATATCAAATATTCCACTTTTTGGATTTGTAGTGCTCCTCATTTTTGTCATTCAATGGTTTGTCTTTATTCCATCTTTCATTAATAAAACAGAACATTTTTTTGATTTAACCGGATCACTTACTTTTATCTCAGCAGTACTTTTTACACTCATGATTATCAAAGAAATATATTTAAGAGACATCATAATTACATTACTCGTAGTTGTATGGGCTACTAGACTTGGTTCTTTTTTGTTTTTTCGAGTAAGAAAAGATGGAGGCGACGGAAGATTTGACATTATGAAAACTAAATTTTGGTGGTTCTTAATGACTTGGAATATTCAAGGAATGTGGGTATTTTTATCTTTAGCAGCTGGACTCGCTGCAATGACTTCGCAAAATAAGATTGAGGCGGATATCTTCTTGGTATTAGGTACCTTGATATGGATTTTGGGTTTCACTATAGAAGTTATTGCAGATAATCAAAAATCTAAATTTAGATCAAATCCAGAAAATAAAGACAAGTTTATTACATCTGGAATTTGGTCGTGGTCAAGACATCCAAATTATTTTGGCGAAATTATTTTGTGGATTGGGATTACAGTAATAGCTTTACCAGTTCTCCAGGGCTGGCAATTCATAACGCTCATTTCCCCTATCTTTATTATCATTCTTTTGACTCAAATAAGTGGTGTGAGATTACTAGAACTTAGAGGAAAGAAGAAATGGGGAGATAATGAGGAATACAAAAACTACATAAAAAATACTTCAGTTTTGATTCCCTTGCCGCCTAAGAATTAAGATTAAGACTTCATTATTTGAATAACGTCTTCTTTCAGATCTGAACCAAATTTATTTAGCATTCCAAGAAGTGGTTCTGGAATGTGATCATCGACTGCCTCTTTATAAAAAGGAAGCCCTTTTGTTTTATCCAACCAGGCAGAAAGCTTAGGAGAAGAGTTTTCATCAAGAATTTCTCCTAAGGCAAGATGTTCCATCCTTGTTATATATGGAACTACTGTTGCATCAGCCAATCCAAAACTATCTCCTGAAAGCCATCCAGCTTCAGGCAATTCAGCTTCTAATTTTTGTACAAAAGCATAAGATTTTTTAATTGCATCTTGGACTGACTCAGATTCAATACCCTTTTCAACTAATTCTTTCCTAGTTTTTCTTTTTATAGGGTCTGGAATGTTGTTAATATCTGCTTCAATTTCTTCTGGTGATTTTGCCAAAATTAAATTTCTAACCGCAATTCCATAAGTTATCAGACCAGCATATTGATGGTAAACATCTGCATTTTTAATCCACAACCTCATTTGATGAATTTCTTCAGGGTTTTTTGGTTTAGCAGATATTTCTGGATATGCGTCGTCCAGGTACTCAATAATTAAGGATGATTCAATTAAAACTGTATTAGGCGTAACTAAAGTTGGCACTACATGATTTGGATTCAGTTTTACGTATTCAGGATCATGCTGTTCTCCCTGGGTCAGATCAATTAGTTTTGATTCATAGTCTAGCCCTTTCAAACCTAAAATTAATCTTACTTTTTGAGAACAAGTTGAAGGGCCATTATGATATAAAATCAGACTATTCATTGTTTTCCTGATTTTGGTTGTTGTGGATCATAATAAATTGTATCTAAAGTCCAAACTTCTTCGTAGGAAAAGTCTGCAAGATCTTTTGCTCTTTTAGAAATTAATTCATCACCCCAATCATTAAATTCATTTTCACTATAGTTTTTCAAAAAAGTTTTAACTACATTTAACTTGTTTGATTTATCTTCATCTCTAAGATACTTATATTTGTCGTGAGGAGTCATATTCCTTAATTTGTTATTATTTAGTTTTGCATTAATTGTTAAAAGGTTTCCGATGTTATGAAGCTTTTCGTCTAAAATCTTTGAAAGATTATCTTTCTTTTTGGGGTTTTGAGGATACCAATGCTCTATATTTTCTAAATCTGCTGGATAGCTTTCTTCAGGATTATAAATATCAGATATTCCGACTTGCATAAGATGAGTTTCATGCTTTGAAAAAAGGTATCTTAAATCTCGTTTATTTTTTGTCTGATTAACATATTTAAGCTCTATAAATCTGGATTTAAAAATTTCTTTGGGATCAAGTCTTTCTTCAAGCCACTTGTAAAAAGAAGTTATCTTTTTTTTGAACTCTTCAAAAGAATTGGAATTATTCAAATCTTTGGCAAGATTGGCAGTAATATTTTCTATTACATTTGCTCTGTTCTCTCCTATTTTGTAGTTAATAAAAAGAAAATTTTCAAAATTTTTAAAAAAAACTTTTATGTTCTTTTTATTTGGTTTTAAAGAATCTGTTTCTAATTCTTTGAACTTTTTTAGAAATGAATATATAGCAGGTAATGGCTGTATTGTTTTGAAGTCTCTTAAAGCAGCAGAAGAAATATAAATTTCATGAAGATCTTGGCTATCTATTCTCTCTGGAATAAATTCTTTGATATAAGAAAAAAAAGTTTCTTTACTACCATTTTCAAGAACTTTAAAAAATCTTGAGTATTCTTCTATTTCGGTTAAGAGCTCCATACCTTGAATTTTCAATTTTTTAACAGCTTTATAAAGCTGCTTCTGGGAAATATATCCATTTTTTGTAAAATAATATTGTCTCAACATCTGAGAGGGATTTTTTATATCAAGAGCTTCATCCCATCTTAACCTTACTTCTTCTCTAAGTTTGGCTTCAACTCCTGAAAAGATATGATTTCGAAGTTGATCTTGAACTCCAAGACTTACGCCTCTTGAATTAGTAGTTTCAAATGTATAAAAAGCTTCTTCATCACTTTCTACTGTCAGCAAATTTAAATTTAAGTTGGATATTACGTCTATCAGCTCAGTAATATCTTTTATTTTTGTTTTTCTATTTTTACCAAAATTTTCACTGAGAGTTTGAAATTCTCTGTATGCTACTAGGATTGGATCTTTAGATTTTTTAAGACTTTCATCCGCTTCTTTATCTTGTAATGGATTCCAGTCAGGGTTAGATATTGTCTTAAAACCATCTATACCTTTTTCATGAGGTTGAAGAATTGGTGAGCCATCAGACTTATTTCTATATAAATTTACTGCATCAAAATATATTGCATTTGACTCGAATTCTTTTTGGTTATTTTCATCAAGTAAAAATTTCAATCTCCTTGTAAGCGCTATCAAAAAGATCATTAGAGATGTTATTCTCTGCTGACCATCAACAATTTCATAGTTAACTTTTTTTCTATTTTTATTTTTTTTTAGAATTATCGTACCTATAAATCCATAATCTTTATTCTGGTTATAAAACATAATGTCTTCCACAAAGTCTTCGAAATTTGAACTTTTCCAGACATATGGTCTTTGAAAGGCAGGTATTGTTAAACGCTTCTTTTCAGTTAATGCTTTGAAATTTGTAAATTTTCCATCCATAAATTAATTTAGTTTTCCTTCATTTAACATTCATTAAATTTGATAAGTCAATCCTGCAGCTTCTACTCCTGCTATTGCACAAATCTCATCACGATCGGGTAAATCTCCTGAAACGCCAACAGCGCCAATTACTTCATCTCCTTTCTTAATCATTATCCCTCCAGGAGATGGAGCTATTTTGTTTCCAGATATAGCTCTGGCAGCATTGAAAAAATGAGTTTGTTCAGGTTGAGCGCCATAGAGGTCTCTTATCGCTCTGCTAGAAAAACCAATTCCAATACAGCCCCATGCTTTTGCAAATGCTATATCAGGTCTAATGAGAGCTGAATTATCTTCCATTGCTGAACTTACTAATACTCCTCGAGTATCAAGAACTGCAATTGTTACAGGCTTCATATTCTCTTCTCTGGCTTTTTTTAAACAACCTTCAACAATTTTTTGTGCATCTTTAAGGGTAATCATATTTATCTCCTAAATTAAAAAATTAAATTATTTTTCTTCAAACTTATAAGACTTAGATCTTTTAAAAGCATCTCTTTCAAAAAGCATGTCCGTGTATCTCTTAATATTAGGTTTGAATGCTTGATCTATTCCAAGTGATTCAGCAACAACAAAAGCATAACTCACACAGATATCTGCAATCGTAAAGCGATTTGAACATAAGTATTCTCTATCGTTTAAAGTTGTCTCTAATAATTTACACCTTGATACAAACCATCTGCTGTAACCTTCTACAGCAGCATCCGCAACGCCTGGCTCTTGAAGTTTGTATCTAAGAACAACTGTCTGTGGAAAAGTTAAAGTTGCATCAGAGTGGAAAAGCCAATTTAAGTAAGCTGGATAGTCAGGCTCATCTGGCATAACTCTTAAATCGGTCGGACCATATTTCTCAACTAAATATTGAGACATCGCAACAGATTCGGTCATTTTCACATCGCCGTCTATCAAATAAGGAATTGTTCCTAGCATGTTGATATTCAAATACTCTTTCATGAACATCCTAGGTGGAAAAGGCATCATTTCTAGCTCGTAATCTATGCCCATTTCTTCAGCAGTCCAAATTGGCCTCATTGCCCTTGAGGCTTCGGTTCCCCAAATCTTAATCATTTTCTTTTCTCCCAATATGATTTAGCCTTATATACTAAATTTTTAAACAACATTTATTATAGGAGAAAACATGATAGGAGTACTTGTTAAATTAAATATAAAAGAAGGCAGTGAAAAAGACTTCGAAGAAAATATGCTGAAACTTGTAGAAGCAACAAACGCAAATGAACCTGGTGTTTTCTACTATGGTCTATTAAAAACAGATAATCCTCAAACATATCAAATGATAGAGATATATAAAGATGCCGAAAGTCATGCTCATCATTCTCAAACTGAACACTTTAAAACATTGGGTGGAGCACTTGCACCATTTCTTGCCGGAGCACCAGAAATTACTGTTCACGAGGAAATAAAATAGCCCTAAAAGAAAATTATTTAAGAGCTGTATCAAGCCAAGAAATATCCTTAGATGACGCTCAGCTTAAACTAGCTGAGCGTTTGGATACTTGTTTGCAAGAAATAAATATTGAAAAAGGTCTTTTTAGCCTTTTTACTAGAAAAGCTCCTCAAAGAGTTTATATTCACGGAGATGTGGGGCGTGGAAAAACCTTTCTCATGGATATGTTATTTGAAGAAATTAATCATGAGAAGAAAATACGACTGCACTTTCACCGCTTTATGCAAAACCTTCATGAGCGTTTAAAAAATTACGAAGGAGCAACTGATCCTTTAAAAAAAATTGTTAAAGATTTATCAAAAAAATATGAATGTCTTTGTTTTGACGAGTTCTATGTTGAAGATATTGCAGATGCCATGCTGTTAGGAAAATTTATGACTGAACTTTTTGAATCTGATTTATCTTTTTTTGCGACTTCAAATATAGCTCCAATAAACTTATATGAAGGCGGCTTGCAGAGAAAGCTCTTTCTACCTGCTATAAAAGCTATTGAAAGTAATTGTGAAATCTATCATTTAAATTCTGATGTTGATTTTAGATTAAGAGCTTTGGAAAAAAGTGGAAGTTACTTTTATCCATCTGACAAAAATATTGAAATCATTGAAAAGATTTTTAATGAAATTACTCAGAATAAAAAAGCTAAAGAAAATTTCATAACTATAAAAAATAGAAGAATAGATATTTTGGCTTTTTCTAAAGGAGTCTTATGGGTTAATTTTTTACAAATGTGTTCTTCTCCCAGAAGTGCTGTAGATTACATAGAAATATCAAAAGAGTTTCATACCGTTATTCTGTCCGATGTACCGATCATAAATTCTGACGACGAAGCAAGACGTTTTATTTCTTTTATCGATGAATGTTACGACAGAAGAGTAAAGTTAATCATTTCAGCAGCTGAACTCCCTGAAAAAATTTATGTCAAATCTAGGCTAGAGGAAAAATTTAAAAGAACCGTCAGCAGATTAACCGAGATGCAGTCTAAAGATTACCTTTCTCAAGCCCACTTGGCTTGAAAATATATGTATAGACTCCATATAAAAGGTATAAATGTTAATATGAGAATATGAAAGATATAGTAGAAACTAATTTTGCAATTGGCCAAGTAGTTAGACATAAACACCTAGACTTTAGAGGTGTAATATTTGATGTTGACCCTGAATTTAACAACACTGAGGAGTGGTACCAAAGTATACCTGCCCAAATAAGACCAAAAAAAGACCAACCTTTTTATCATGTCTATGCTGAAAATGAGGAAGTTTTTTATACAGCCTATGTTTCTCAACAGAATTTACTTGCTGATAATTCCTTTGAGCCCGTAGCTCATCCGGATGTTCACGAAAACTTTGGCCCGTTTGATGGGAAAAAATACGAAGTTTTAGAAGTTACCAGAAACTAGCTTTCTTCGGCTAGTAATACGCAAATACAGAATAAATCCATGGCGTCTGAAAGTTCGTCAAGCTCAACTTGAGTCGGAGCAATCCTAATATTTTTATTTTCCAAGTCTTTACCATAAGGAAAGGTTGCTCCCAGAGGAGTGAGTTTAAGGCCCGCTTCCTCACAGAGCTTGTGAATTTTTGAAGCTTTTCCATTTAGAGAATCAAAAGAAATGAAATAACCTCCGCTTGGATTGGTCCACCTAGCTAGACCATCCGGTAACTCATTTAACTTTTCTAAAACAAGATCGAACTTGGGCTTGATAATTTTTGCTAATTTTTTCATGTGTTCTTTAAGAGCTTTTTTTGAACCAAAAATCCTAGCATGTCTAGCTTGATTTACTTTGTCAGATCCCAACGAAAACTTAGAAAAATAATTAACAAAGTTTTCCATACTGGTTGGTGATAAAGAAATAAATGCTAAACCTGATCCTGCTAATGAGATCTTGCTAGTACTACCAAGCATAACAAGAGAATCATGATAATTTTTATTAATGAATATTTTTTCTATATCAGGAAGTTTTTTTGTATTATCAAAATCGTGAACTGCATAAGCATTATCAAAAATAATTTTGAAACCGTCCTTATTGATACTTGCTAAAGCTTCTATCTTTTCTTTTGAAAAAATCTCGCCAGTGGGATTTGAATGTTTAGGCACACAAATTATCCCTTTTATAGTTTCGTCGGTTTCCAATAAATTTTCTATTGAATCTAAATCGGGTCCATCTCCTTCTAAAGGAACAGGTATCATTTTTATTCCCAATTTTTCCAACATTGCAAAATGACGGTCGTATCCAGGAACTGGGCACAAAAAAGTAACTTTATCGAGATCTTTCCACGGTGCTTGCCCATCGCCATGAAAAATCATGCTGTGCAAATAATGACCTAGTAAGGTCAAACTACTCGTACCATTTACAAAAATATTTGCTGGATTTGAGTTTAAAACCCAACCAGCTAGTTTTCTAGCAGAGGGAAGACCTTCTAGAAGTCCGTAATTTCTTGTGTCGACCCTATCTTGGACAAAGTTTCCCTTCAATACAGTTTCTAAATTATTAGATAAGTCTAGCTGTTCAGAAGAAGGTCTGCCTCTGGTCAAATCTAGGAGTTTTTTTGATTTTTTAAATTTTTGATACTCTTCTTTTATCTTAGCTATATCGTCATTTAGATTCATGAGGTTTAACTATCTCTTTATTACTTGTAAATTGTTATCTTCTGCGTGCTTTTTAAGCTTTTCATCAGGTGATACTACTATAGAATTTTTACATTTTTCTAATAAAGGCAAGTCATGAATAGAATCAGTATAAAAAGTAGCTTTCTCTAAATTCACATTCCTCTTTTTACACCATTCTTGAACATGCACTAATTTACCTTTATCAAAATTTGGCTCTCCTATTGTTTCCCCAGTTACTTTATTGTCCACGAATTCTGTTTTTGTTCCTAAAAACTCTTCTACTCCAAAATAATTAGCAAAACCTTTAACTATAAAATCTAAGGCTCCTGAGGCAATTAACACATCATCTTTTTTATGTTTTTCTAACAACTCGAAAGTTAAATCATCAATCAAAATATCTTTTGAAAAATCTATGAAGCTCGTAACTAATAAATCTATTTCATTTTTACCTTTTCCAATTAGAGGATATAAAAGAAATTTCATGTAATCCTTGAAATTTAAATTTCCTAAACGATAGTCTTTGTCGAAAGCTTTGATCTTCTCAATATAAAAATCTTTATCTAACATTCCTTGTTTTACAATATATTTAGTGAAATGGAACTCACTATCAGCACATAAGAGCGTATCGTCTAAGTCAAAAATTACCAGCTTACTCATTAAATTATTTTATTTTTAAACTCTATTAAAGCACTTCTGTATGCTTCCTTTTTAAAATCTACAACTTTATTTAATGGGTACCAAAAAGGCACCCAGCTATACTGATCAAACTCCGGAGTATTCTCTAAACTTAAATCTATTTCTCCTGAAATAAGTTTTAGTAAGAAGTATACTTGAGCCTGACCTTTATACTTTCCGCCAAGAACTCTGGATCTAATATTTTTTGGAATGTCGTAATAAAGAAGATTTTTACTTACAGCTTTTATTTCTACATTATCCTTCTCTAATCCTACCTCTTCTTTTAATTCTCTGAACATTGCGTTCTTAATATTTTCGCCTTCATCTACACCTCCTTGCGGAAACTGCCAATTGTCAGTGTTCCTCCTTTTGCAAAATAAGCTCTCGTTTTCATTATTGAGAACAATCATTGCAACATTCAATCTATAGCCCGTCTTAATTTTGAAATTCATATTATTTTAAAATTAAATTTTTTTGATTCCACAATTTCTCTAAGTTCATTAAAAGTAATTTCTTCTATTTCAGCATCATTATTTTTATCAATTGTTATGAATGTTGTTGACCTCGTTCCATAAATATCTGTCGCAATAAATCTATATGGAAACTCCCTACCATGATTTTCTTTTGTGAAAGCTTCAGAGAACTCAAGTGGTTTGTTCATTGGCTTTTGCATCATATTAAAAAGCTTTTTTCCGGAAATTTCAGAAGATAAAATTTTCTTAAAGTCTTTTTCTGCACTTTTTATCTTTGCTGACTTCTGCTCTATAGGCTTATTTCCAATTGCGTAAGTTTCTCCTTCGGTAAGTTTTTTTTCTAGACCTCTAGTTGAACAAATCAACGCATCAATTCCATCAAATAAAATAAGATTAAAGCCTTGGTAATTTAAACAATTTATTTCATCGATATATTGCGATGAAGAACAGTCAGATAAAACAAAATCTTTAACCAAATCTCCTCTGCTTGCTAGATTTTCTAAGGATTTTTTCTGAGTGCTTAATGAAGTAAATTCTCTTACATTTGTTACAGCTGCAAACTTTCCATTCTCACTCAAAGCCATCCATGTTCCATCAAGGTTTTTGTCTTTACCGGCTAAGACTCTTGGGCTTGAGTTCCACCAATGCATACTATCTGTTGGCCTGTCATAAAACTCATCCCTATTTGACGTAAGAACTAACTTATAGTCGTTTTTTGGGTTGAAAGATAAAACAATTAGGCACATAAAAAAATGAAAAAGTTTATCAGACTGTTTTAATAAGGGATAATCTTACTTCTACATGTTTGAATTTTTTCTAGGCTTAGTTTTATTAGGCATTTTGGCTGGTCTGTTATCTGGTTTCTTTGGAATAGGTAGTGGAGTGATTTTAGTTCCTGCATATGTCTTTTTATTCAATTTATTGGATCTACCTCAAGAGATAATTCCTATATTAGCTACTGGTACATCTATGACCACTATGGCCATAACTATTCCTATGGCAGCCTATATTCATTTTAAGAATAACAATGTAGAACTGGAAATCGTAAAGAAAATGTTTTGGATGGCGTTTGCCATGACTTTATTTGGAAGATACATAGCACTATTTATAGAAAGTTCTACCCTTCAAATTATAATTGCTATTTCTTTAATTCTAGCAGCTTTACAAATTGCTTTTGATTTTTCACCAAAGTCAAAAAATCTTCAAAAAAGTTCATTTGAATTGATTTTTGTTGCTGGTTTATTGGGGTTAGTTACGTCTTTTGTCGGAATTGGAGGAGGAATTCTCATGGTTCCTTATTTTTTATATAAAGGACTAGATCCTCATAAAGCAATAGGCACTTCTTCTTTAATGGGTTTTGCCCTTGCTGTGTCTGGGGCTTTAGGAGCCTTATTGTTCGCCCCTATTACTTCTAAAGAGATTGAATTCATTGAATTTTTCGTGGGCTCAGCATTTTTACCTGCTGTGATAATTACAGGATTATCCAGTATTTACTTTGCTAGACTTGGAGCTAATCTTTCAGCTAAGACCGACAGTAAGTACCTGAAATTAGCGTTTTCTATTTTGATAATTATCGCAGCTTTAAGAGTCTTTTTTATTACCTTTCTATGATTGTTGAAATAGATCCCATTGCGTTTTATATCCCATTACCTTATTTTGGTTGGTGGCCTATCTATTGGTATGGAATTTCTTGGTTAATTGCAATCTTATCAATTAATTATATGGCAAAGCTTTATGCACCAAATGTCGGTGTAGTAAATAAAAAACTTATTGACGACTTTATTTTTTATGGTGTTTTGGGAGCAATAATTGGAGGAAGAGTTGGCTATATGTTTTTCTATGGCCTAGATAATCTTATAAGAGATCCAATGGCTATTTTTAAAATATGGGAAGGAGGCCTGTCATTTCACGGAGGATTGCTTGGAGTTTTATTAAGTTTTTTAATTGTTTCAAAAAATAGAAAAATTTCCTTTTTTAGCTTGTCTGATCACATGGCTATTTATCTCCCTTTAGGCTTAGGCTCAGTAAGAATAGGGAATTTTTTAGGGGGGGAGCTTCTTGGAAGGCCAACTGAAGTTCCATGGGGGATTATTTATTCCAATGACCCTCTTGGCTTGGTGAGACATCCTTCTCAGCTTTACCAAGCTTTTTTTGAAGGAATTTTAATGTTTTTTATTTTATTTTTAGTAGCTAAAAAGAATCCGCCAAAAATGTTTTTGTCAGGATTATTTCTCCTTTTGTACGGATCATTTAGGACAATTACGGAGAATTTTAGAACGCCTGATGTGCATATAGGTTTTGACTTATTTAATGCCTTAACGAGAGGTCAGCTATTATCATTTCCAATGATTATTTTTGGTATAGTTTTGATATATTTGAGTTTAAAAAAAAATAATGAAACAGTATCTTGAGCTAATTGAAAAAATTCTTGAAGAGGGTATCGATAGAACCGATAGGACTGGGACTGGAAGAAAAAGTATATTTGGCCACCAAATGCATTTCAATCTTGAAGAGGGATTTCCTTTGGTAACTACAAAAAAAGTGCACCTTAAGTCTATCATTCATGAGTTGATTTGGTTTTTAGCTGGTTCTACTAATATTAAATATCTGAAAGATAACGGCGTATCGATTTGGGATGAATGGGCAGATGATAAAGGTGATTTAGGTCCGGTCTACGGAGCTCAATGGCGTTCTTGGCCGAATCCCAAAGGAGGTTCTGTGGATCAAATAAAAAACCTTGTCGATAACATAAAAAGTAATCCAAATTCGACAAGACATATTGTAAGTGCTTGGAACCCTGCCTTGGTAGATGAAATGGCTTTACCACCATGTCATGCATTATTTCAATTTTTTGTAGCAGAATCTAAAATATCTTGCCAACTTTATCAAAGAAGCGCTGACGTTTTCTTAGGAGTGCCATTCAATATTGCTTCTTATGCTTTATTAACGTTAATGATTGCTCAAGTTTGTAATCTTCAACCAGGAAAATTCATTCATACTTTAGGCGATGCGCATTTATATTTAAATCACCTAGATCAAGCAAAACTTCAAATCTCCAGAAAACCTTTTAATTCGCCGACTATAAAAATTAATCCGGTGATAGATAAACTTGAGAACTTTACTTATGAAGATTTTGAGATCATAAATTATGACAGCCATCCTGCTATCTCCGCTCCCATTTCAGTTTAATGTCAGTCAAGCTAATTTGTGCCATTTCTAAAAATAATGTAATTGGTAAAGGAAATAAACTTCCTTGGGATATTCCTGAAGACTTAAAAAGGTTTAAAGAACTAACTTCTAATAATTGGATTGTGATGGGAAGAAAAACTTTTGATTCCATTGGCAGGCCACTTCCAAATAGAAAAAATCTGGTTTTGAGTAAAAATAAAAATCTCAAAATCGATTCAGTTGAAGTATTTAACTCTCGAGATGAAATAATTAAGTTATATAAAGAAAGTAAAGATCAAAAGGATCTTTTTATCATTGGAGGAACATACATTTATGAACTTTTTTTGGAATATTGCGACTACCTTTATATTACCTTTGTAGATATGAACTTTAATGGAGATGCTTTCTTTCCAGAAATATGCTGGGATGAATGGCAGTTAATTAGCGAAGAAAAAAAATACGATGAAGTTGAAAAAGTTGATTTCTACTTTAGGAATTACAAAAGGAATTAGCTTTCTTCTAAGTCTTTAATTCTTAGCTCAAGCAATTCGACCCTTTTCTTCTCCTTTTCAGTATAAGTTAACCAGTTTAAAGCTTGAGTTCTTAGTTTATCTTGTTTCTTCTCTCTGGCCTCTTTGTTTTTAATTTTTATATCCGATAGTCTATCGATAGCTGTTCTAAAGAATTTAGTCGCATCTTCAAAATCTTGTAATTCGTAAGCAACTTGGCCTAGAAGAATATTTACAGTAACAGGGTCTTTTAATTTTCCTTTTTTCAGGCCAAGTTGAAGGGCTTGTTTAGCTTTTTTATACCTATCAGTGGCTAAATATATTTGACCAAGAAAAACATAAAGCTCGCCTTCTTTTGACTTGATTGCAGCTTTTTCATAAACGGGTTCAGCCTTATCAAGTTCTTGGGCAACATGCCAACCTTGAGCAAGGTATTTAAGATGTTTTTCATTTTCTTCTACAAATTCATTATCAATTCCGTACTTGATAACTCTGGCAGCTTTAAGCGGTGCTTCAGCTCTCATCAACAATTGATACAAAGATACATATTCATTTTCTTTGTCTAGAAGCCTTTGGTCATGTGCTGCCTCCAATGCTGAAAGTTGTTTTTTTTCTTTCTTAAGTTCTCCATATACTCCAGAGAGCTGAGTCCAATATCTCTTCTTCGGATAAAACCTCACTAACTCTTCAAAGAGAGGAAGCATATCATTTACTCTTTCATTTTCATTATAAAGAGCAACTAGTAAATTATAAGTTGACTCTTTCGGTTTAGATTTGTTTGCTTTAGCAACACATAATGCTCTCTCAGAGAATTTAAGTGCCTTCTTCTTATCTTTCAGCTGCCAATACGACGCGGCTATTATGTCAAAGCCTAGTGAACTTGGATTTGATTCCATAGCAATCCATTGCTCCATGTAGTCAATTGCAGTTTTATAACTTCCTTCAGAATAAGAAAGTTGTCCTAACATGGAAATTACATTCGATTTTAATCTTGGATCAGCATCTTCTATTGAAAGGAATTTAATGTAATTACGTTTTGCAGATTTGAGATCATCATTTACTGAATCGATATAAGCAAAATAATAATACATTTGAGCCTTATCCGATTCCGTAAGAGAATTGTCAGACTGCATTTTATTTAAAACGTTTTTTGCCTTAACAAAATCTTCATTATCAGCTTGTAAAAAAGGGAAAAGCTCTTTGAGATACCTTTGAGCTTGTTTACTAGGTAATTTTGCTACCTGCCTCTTTGGTTTCGATAGCTCTGAACCTAAACATCCTTTAAGGGTATAACCTGGAAAATCGAACCTAGTTTGTTCAGCATCTTTTTGATTTTGTAAAAATGCGGTATTACAAAATAGTAAAATTATTAGTAAATATTTTTTCATTTTTATCCCTGCACTCCTCGACAATTTTCGGGAACATAACCAGGACCTTTGTCTTCACCTTCCAAAACAAAAGTAATTCTTTGTGTAACGCCTTCTACTTCCACTGCATTTCCATCTCTTATGAGAGGTTTATATTTATATCTTAACGCAGCTCTGATTGCAGCTCTATCAAAGATTCCATTTGGAATAGATTGAATGACTTCAGGATCTCTAACGGAGCCTACTTCTGTGACAACATATTTTAGAACAACACAGCCCTCTATTCCTCTTTCAGCTGCTCTTCTAGGATATTGAGGGGGAACTTGAAAGATTGGTACATAAGAGCCATCCATAAAAACCCCTGATCTTCTTCTTTTAAAATTTAAATTTGGATTTACAGATTGATCAAGTAACTCTTCAATGTTTTCAATGTCAACTTCCGGTGGAAGTTGATCAGGTTCTGGTTCAGCTTCTTCTGGTCTTTCTACCGAATCTATTAGCTCAGGATCTCTGACAGGCATAACAACATCTACAATCTTTCTGAGCTTTGCATCATCTAAAGAAACTTCTCCGGTAGCAATTAACAAGGCCATAAGCAATATAGAGGCAAAAGAGACTACAGTTCCACCTGCTGCTGCTAGTCCATATTTTTGAAAAGGATTGTCATCAACAACTAGTTTTTTAAGAGAAAAGGAATCTTTTTCATTGATTTTGAGGATTGATAATTTATCAAAAAAATTTTTGATCAATTTTATTAAAATTACTTTCATTAAAAATTTGGTTCGGAAGCAATTGAAATATCCATAACACCTGCTTCTCTTACTTCGTCCATAACATCAATTATCGTGTCTGCTGTGGATTTTTCATCGGCTTGAATAACAACTGTTCCCTGTGGATTCTCTGCAATCATTCTTATTACGTTTGCTTTTACTTGTCTGACATCAATTCTTCTTCCGTCCATATATATCTCACCAGCAGAACCAATTGCAATGAGAATTGCTGCATTTTCAGTCACTTCAGCTGTTTCTGAATCAGGTCTATTAATTTCTAGTCCAGGTTCTTTTATAAAATTTGCTGTAACAATAAAGAATATTAAAAGAATAAACACAACATCCAACATGGGGGTAATATTAGGTTCGTCTTTCTCTTCGACTGCTTGACTGATTAGTGATCTTCTCATTTTTTTCTACTCAAAAGTTAAATGTTCTTGTAATAAATCTGATTGCTTTTTAGCTTTCTCTTCAAGAATTCTTGATGCAAAGGTAGCAGGTATTGCAGCCATTAATCCTGCCATTGCAGGTATGGTAGATTTAGCTACTCCCCCTGCCATAGCTTTAGCATCGCCTCCACCTGTGACAGCTAAAATATGAAAAACTTCTATCATTCCTAAAATAGTACCTAATAAACCAAGAAGAGGAGCTAAAACAATAGCTACTCTAATGTACTCTAGATTACTTTTGATTTTTACATTAGCTTTTGAAATCAACATAGACCTTATTTGATGTCCTGACCAGGATTTATGATCCGGAGTGTTTTGCCACTCATTTTGGATATCTTTTTCTACATCGCTGTGGATATATTTAAAGTACCAAAACCTTTCCAGAATAAAGCTCCACATCAGTACTATCAAAAGTCCTATAAAAACTACGACACCCCCTCCTTTTTCAAAAAAATCTAGAAGAGTGTCTTGTAGTCCGAATAGAAAAGCCATATTTACTGTGCTTTATTTTCTTCAGATGCAACAGCAATCATCCCAGTACTTTGTTCTTCGAGAACAGTAAGAATATTTTTTGCATAATTCGCCATAATTGCTGCCATGAAAGTGGCTGGAATCGCAGTCATTAGGCCAAGCATTGTAGTAACAAGAGCCTCTGAAATACCGTTAGCCATTGTTTTGGGATCTCCTGTTCCAAACAAGGTTATTGCTTGGAAAGTATTAATCATACCGGTAATAGTTCCAAATAATCCCAGTAAAGGGGCTACTACAGAAATAAGTCTAACTAACCAGATTCCAGTATCAATTGATGCTCTTTCAACCAAAATTTGTTCTGCTAGTTTTAATTCAAGAGTTTCAACATCAGAACCTTTGTTTTTTTCTGCTACATCAAAAATTCTTGATAAAGGATTATTCCCTAACTTAGTACCGGAAGCTTCTTTGTTAACATTCTTGTTTAGATTAAATAAGATATATGTTCTCCAACCAAAAATTCCAGTTGCTAGTAGAAAGAGCAAGATGATTGTATAACCAGTAATTCTTCCATATTGGATTTGTTCAAAGAAACTAGGTAAAGAAATTAGATTTGTAAGTAAAGCTCCACCTTGTGGTCCAGTGGGATCAATTGCAAATTCGACAAAACCTGTTGAAGTGTCATGAACATCATATGTCCCGCCAAGGTATCTTCCAGGCTGTCTAGGTAGTGTTTCAAAAGCACCTCTAGCCGGGAGATAAGTTAAATACTCTCCTTCAGTAACAGCATTAAAGTTTCCTACTCTGACTACATTTTGTTGGGAAGTTTGCCCCTCATTGTCGACAACTGTTGCCTCAAATTTTTGAACATTTCCAGAAGCAATAAGTTCTCTTTGTAACTCGTACCATAATCTTTCTAACTCTTCTATTGAGGCAAGACTAATTCCTTCCCCCATTCTTTTAGCAAGATCTTTTAGAAAAATTTCTCTGTCCTGCCCAAACTGTCCAGATGTAACAGCTGATTCAAATTGTTGTTGAGTGTCAGATGCTACTCCCTGTAGATGTCCAAATGTTTCATACAAGGACCCTAGTCTTGTTTTTAGTTGTTCTTCTAGAACAACTAGTTTCGCATCATTTGCTTCAAATCTTCCTTCTAATTGAGTAGCAATAGCCTCAAGTCTTGCCCTTTCAGCTTTTGCATTTGCTAACAATGTAGCTTGTCGGCTTCTTTCTCTAGCAAATTTTTGTTCTCTTTTTGTTGCCTCTTCTGATTCAGCAAATTTACCTTGTTGAACTAATTCAAGAAGTTGTTCTAATGACAGAGCTGTATCAGGTTTTTCCTCTTGAGAGAAAGCAAAAGGTAAAAAGAGAGATATTAAAACGATTAAGATCTTTGTTTTCATTGCACCACCTCTGCAGCTGGAACCGGTAACTCTAAGATATCTACAGTTTTAACTTTTTTTGCCATTGCAATTCCATCTCTTATGGAGTTCCTATACCTGCCTGGCAAAGATTCCCAAGATTGAGTGTCTTTATTGTAAATTCCGGTTTCAGATAAATCTGAGGTTTGATATGCAAGTACCAATCTACCTATTCTTAAAATGTTTACGTCTCTTTCTTGGTCATTAATGAGAATTGTGTCTTTATAAGTATCTATTTTCCTCCCGTATTCTGATTCTACAGAATATCCATCTAAGACCTGTCTGAGTTTCTCTGCAGGAGAAACGACAGGATTATCTAAAGCGGCTTGAATAAATGAAAGTCTTTCTGTTCTTTCTCCTGCTCTAAAAGGGATATCCAGAGCAACAAATTGCTTTAAACCTTCGAACATTCTTCTTGCCAAAGGAGGGATTTGACGTTGAAGAACAGTAGAGTCTTTCATTGTTTTTTCGATCTCTTTCATTCTTTCAAGCTGTCGCTCAATTTGTTTTCTTTTTTGGGCGTTATAAACCTTTAAACCTTCTATTTGCTTGCTGACGCTTTTATATTCTGCTGAATCCGTATCCGTGTCAGCTTGAAAAGAGTCAATTTTTTGTTGAGAAGCTTGTGCAATTAGTGCTCTTTCCTTGTTAACTTCTAATACTGGCTCTAATTGAGCGCTTAAATATAATGATGCAGTTAATAAAAAAAACGTTAAAATTGCTCTATAAAACTTAGTTGTAAACATTATTAATCCCCTGATATTTTTAAGATTAAAGCAAAAAAAATGGTCTAAAACTAGCAGTGTTTTGACCACAAGAGTAAAACTTTAGGGTTAAAACAAGATATTTGCAACTTGTATTATTTTTTACAAATGTTTTAAGAACAGAGATTTAAAATGAGTCAAGTAAGCACAAATGAATTTAAACAAGGATTGAAGATCCTTCTTGATAAAGCGCCGTGCGAAATAATAGAACATGAATTCCATAAGCCTGGAAAAGGTCAAGCAGTAATGAGAATAAAATATAGAGATCTTTTAACAAATAGGGTTTTAGAAAAGACCTTTAAAACAGGGGACTCTGTTGAAAAGGCTGAAATTTCAAGTAAAGAAATGCAATTCCTCTATAAAGAAAATGAAAAAGTGGTTTTGATGGATACCAAGAATTATGAGCAATTCGAGTGTGAACAATCGACAATTGAAAAGCAAATAGTATGGATGAAAGAAGGAGTTAATTACGAAATAATTTTTTGGGAAGACACTTTGATATCGGTCGAAATAGATAACTTTGTAGATATCTCGGTTAGAGATACTGATCCAGGTTTAAAAGGAGATACAGCAACAAACACTTTCAAACCGGCAATTCTAGAAAATGGTATTGAAATCAAAGTACCTTTGTTTATTTCTCCGGGGGATTTCATTTCAGTGGACACACGAAATATGGAATATCAAGGAAAAGCAAGTAAATGAAAGATAAAATCTTAAATTCTTTACGCAAGGTATCTTTAGAGATTTTTCCGGAATTTTCTGGGAATTTTCAAGTAACTAAACCCCAAGATTCTCTTCATGGAGATTGGACCTCGAATTTAGCTTTGATTATGGCAAAAGAAATGAAAACAAATCCCCATGACTTAGCAAGAGAAATTGTAAATAACTTAGGAAGTTTAGATTTTTCTGAAAAGATTGAAGTTGCCGGTGCTGGATTTATAAATATTTACCTTAAAGAAGAAATATTTTTTAGCCAAATCAAAAAATATGCTCTGGGAGATTTTAAAGAACTTTTAGTAGAAAAAAAACCCAGAAAAATCCTCTTGGAATATGTTTCAAGCAATCCTACAGGGCCTATACATGTTGGACATGGAAGGTCAGCAGCTTTTGGATCAGCATTAGCAAACTTATTAAAGGTTGCTGGAAATGAAGTTACTCAAGAGTACTATGTAAATGACAGAGGTTTGCAGGCTAGGACGCTCGGTTTGAGTGTATATATAAGAATGCAAGAATTGAATGGAAAGGATGTAGTATTACCTCAAAATTGCTACGCAGGTGAATATGTTAAGGTGCTTGCTAAAAAAGCCAGCAGTCATTTTAAAAACGAATTTCTTTTGAAAGGTGACGAAAATCTATCTTTTGGAACTATTTCTGAATGGTTTGAGCACATTGATAACAATCACAAAAATTTTTCTGAACTGTCAGAGTATGTCATCAAGATTCAAACTGACGAAATAAAAGAAGATCTGAAAAGATTTAAAGTTAAATATGATAACTGGTTTAATGAATCTGATTTATACAAAAAAAATCTTGTTGAAAAAAGTATAAATAATTTGAAAAAAAATGAAGTTGAAAAGAAAAATGGTGCTGTTTGGTTTAAGTCTACAAACTATGGAGACGAGAAAGACAGAGTCCTTGTAAGAGATAATAAGGAACCAACATACTTTGCCTCCGATGTTGCCTATCATGAAGATAAATTTAAAAGAGATTACGATGAAATCATAA
>CABXSA010000016.1 GCA_902514765.1 uncultured SAR86 cluster bacterium
CTGCAAGACTTATTAACGGACTTCTAGGTAGTGCGGTTAGACCTTCTGCAGGAGGCAGGATTGCAGATATAACAGATACAACAAATAGAACATCTGGATTTGCAAGATTAGATGCCGGTTGGCAATTTGGAGTAGTTTTAGGGCCAGTTGCTGTTGGATTAATCATGCTGTTATCTGGAAATAATTTATTGATGCCTTTTATTTTTTTGAGTTTATTAGGTCTTTGTATAGGTTTTCTAAACTTTAAGTTACTTAAAAAAGACGATTCATCATTTTTAAATAATAAAGATGTCTCTAAGCTTAAGTTTACTGATAAGAGAGTTTTTCCTTCATTAGTTATCGCAGCTTTTTTAGGAGTATCAAATGCTTGTATTGTCTTAACATCATCATTATTTGTGAATGATGTAATTTTAAAATCAACTGAAGATTTATATTTTTTTGTCTCAATAGGTTTTGCAATAGTTGCTTTATCCGGGCTTCTTACTCAACTTTTGATCGTTGATAAATATTCATTGAATCCAAAAGGTCTTGTGTTTATAGGATTATTTCTAATGTCTTTAGTTTTTTATCTTTTATCTAACGTAAATCAAATATTTTCTTTTTATATTTTATTGGCTATATATGGTTTTGGTGGAGGACTTGCAAGACCAGGTAACGTTTCAATTCTTTCCTTGTCAATAAACAAAAATGAACAGGGTTCTGCTTCAGGTCTTATGGGCACTGTTTTTCCATTAGGTCATTTACTCACTCCATTTTCAATAATGCCTCTGTATATGTTAAATCCTAGTTATCCATATTTATTAATTTCGGTTATGGGGTTATTTCTAATCTTATATATGTTCTATAATCAAAAGCTATTTTTTAATTTTATAAAAACAGAGGTGAGAGAGGATGTTTAGTAAAGACGCATTGAAGGGACAGAGAATTCTTGTAACCGGTGGAGGTTCTGGACTGGGAAAAGAAATGTCACGACATTTTTTAAAACATGGATCTGAAGTAGTTATTTGCGGAAGAAGAGAATCGGTATTAGAAGATACAGTAAAAGAGTTAACAGATGAAACTGGTGGGGATATTTCTTGTTTTGCCTTAGATATAAGAGACTCTCTAGCTATCGAATCTTCTATAGAGGAACTATTTGCTGAGAAACCCATAACAGGCTTGATTAATAATGCCGCTGGTAACTTTATCAGCAGAACAAAAGATTTATCTCCAAACGGATTTAACGCAATCGCAAGTATTGTCTTTCACGGAACTTTTTATATTACAAATGCAATTGGAAAAAGATGGATTGAAAACAAACAAAAAGGAAGTATTGTTTCAATTCTAGCTACCTGGGTTTGGACAGGATCTCCATATGTTATTCCATCAGCAATGTCTAAATCGGGTATAAACGCCATGACGAAGTCTTTGGCAGTTGAATGGGGTCAATATGGAATTAGATTAAATGCAATAGCTCCTGGGCCTTTTCCTACAGAGGGAGCTTGGTCAAGATTAATGCCTCAAACTGGAGATAGTAAAAAAGATGAAAAAGTTACAGGACAGTATATGAATATTCCTCTACAAAGAGCTGGAGAAATGGAAGAACTTGGCAATCTTGCTACTTTTTTAATGGCCGATGGATGTGAATATTTAACCGGACAGACGATTGCAATTGATGGCGCTCAATATCTGTCTTCTTCTGGAACTTTTGCTAATCTTAATAGCTTATCCGATGAAGATTGGGATAATATAAGAAATACTATTAAAAAATCTAATGAAAAAGACAAGAAACAACGTTCAGTCTAATAATTGAAGGAGAGGAGACTATGTCAGAAGAAACAATAAAAGAAATGGAGAGCGTTCTTAATCTACAAAAGAAATTGCATAATTCAGAAAGTCCTCCCAGTTACGACTTGAGAATGGATAGATTGAAACGTCTAAAAGAAATGCTTTTAAAATATTCAGAAGAAATATTAGAGTCTATTAATGACGATTACGGTACAAGAGATAAAAATAGTACTTTTCTTTCAGAGATATTATCTAGCTTAGGCAGTGTCGACTATTCAATTAAAAATCTCAAAAAATGGATGAAACCTGAAAAGAGAGTTGCTAACGCAACTCAACCTTTTTTGACAAGATTAATTATGAGTTTTTTAGGAGCAAAGACTGAAATTCAGTATCAACCTCTAGGAACAATTGGAATGATAAAACCTTGGAATTTTCCAATAAATTTAATAATCTCACCGGTAGCACAAGCATTTGCAGCAGGAAATAGAATTATGCTAAAACCTTCTGAAATTACGCCAAAAACTTCTTTATTAACAAAAAAAATGTTTAATGAATTTTTTGATAAAACTGAAATTGAGGTTTTTTTAGGTGGATCAGATGTTGCAGAAGCCTTCGGAAAGTTAAAATTTGATCACCTTTTATTTACTGGATCCACCAGTAATGGTCAAAAGGTGATGGAATCTGCATCGAAAAGCTTGGTTCCGATAACACTTGAATTAGGTGGTAAATCTCCTGTCATTATGGATGAAACCTGTGACTTGGCAACTTCCGCAACAAGAATTATGAGAGGAAAAACAGTAAATGCTGGTCAAATATGCATTGCTCCTGATTATATGATGATGCCAAAAGGTAAAGTTGAAGATTTTATCAATGAAAGTGAAAAAGCCGTAGGTTATATGTTTCCTGATATTAAATATAACGAGAACTATACTTCTATAGTTAATGAAAAACATTTTGAAAGGATTAATCATTTGATCGATGATGCAAGAGAAAAGGGAGCTGAAATTAGAACAATCAATCCTTCGGATGAAGATTTTGAGCAGCAAGAAGGTCATAAGATTCCTCCAACATTTGTCTTAAATCCTACGGACGACATGAAAATTATGCAGGAAGAAATATTTGGTCCTGTTTTACCAATAAAAGAATATGAAAATCTTGAAGAAACTATTGATTATGTAAATTCTAAACCTAGGCCGTTAGCTTTATACTATTTTGGTACAGATAAGGATTCAGAAAATAAAATCTTGGATAGAACTACCTCAGGTGGTGCTGCTATCAATGATGTTGTTTGGCAATACGGACAAGAAGATATGCCTTTTGGAGGCGTAGGTGAGAGTGGTATTGGTTCCTATCATGGAGTTGAAGGTTTCAAGCAATTCAGTCACCAAAAATCTGTTTTACGACAATTTAAATCTGACTTGATCAAAGGAATGATGCCACCTTATGAAGGCAAGATGTTTGAAAATGCTAAAAATCAGATATTGAAAAAATAGTTTTGTATACAGTGCAATGTCTCAAAACTATACGCCTTTATTTATAGCTTTGAGATATTTGAAAGGAAGAAAGTCTGGCTTTCTTTCTTTCATATCAGCTCTAGCATTCATTTCAACTTCTCTTGGTGTAGCAGTACTTATTATTGTTTCGTCAGTAATGAACGGCTTTGAGAAAGAACTTAAGGACCGAATCCTTAATGTCATCCCACATGCATCTATATATGGTTTAAATCCAATTGATGATTGGCAGAAAATAGAAAAAGAAATAATTAATGATATAAATGTAAAAGGGATTTCACCTTATATAGAAACCGAAGCGCTTATAAAAAGTCAGTCGGATGTAGCAGGAATTTTGATTAATGGCGTAATGCCTGATAAAGATAAAACTGTTTCAGTTATTCATGAATACACAAACGAAGGTAGGTTTGAAGATTTACAAAATGGCAATAATATTGTTTTGGGCCGGCTTCTTGCTAGAAAATTAAATGTAGATCTTGGGGACAAAATATCGTTAATGTTGCCTGATAGCAACTCTTCTTTTGCAGGATACTTTCCAAGAACAAAGATTTTTAACGTTGTAGGAATTTTTAATCTTGGTTCAAGAGATATTGATGAATCCATAGCGTATATTTCTTTAGAGAATGCATCGAAGCTTACAGGGCTTAATTCTCAGATTCATGGTTTTCGGCTTAAGTATGAAGACTTATTTGATGCTCCGTATTTAGTTTGGCAGTCATTAGTTTATGCAGAAAAAAATACAAATGTTTTACTTAATGCGGAAGATTGGTCCTATACATATGGACCCTTATTTGAAGCAATAATGATGGAAAAAAGTTTAGTTTTTTTATTGTTGACACTGATAATTATTGTTGCAGCTTTTAATATTGTTTCCATGCTTATGACTCTAATCAATGAAAAAAGAGGGGCAATTGCAATTTTACAAACTATGGGGATGACTAATAATGAAATTTTTAAAATATTTTTATATTTAGGTTCATTGATAGCTTTGATAGGAACTATTTTAGGTTTGATATTTGGCTTAGGAACAACCTTTTTAATTGGATCTTCCATTTTTGAAACACAATTGACTTCTCTCATGGAATATTTAGGTACATATTTTATATCCTATTTTCCGTATGATATTCGTCTTGAAACGATATTAATCATAATACTTGTAAGTTTAATCATTACAATTTTTTCTGTAATTTTTCCTGCAAGAACAGCAAGTAAACTTCATCCCATAGAAATATTGAGAAATGAATAATTTACTAGAAGCAAAAAATTTATCTAGAATTTTTAAAGAAGGAAGCCAAGAAATTAGGGCTGTTAATAATATTAATTTTTCTATTAAGAAAAATGAAAAAATAGTAATTTACGGAAGATCTGGATCTGGTAAATCTACATTATTAAATTTATTAAGCGGTTTGGACGCATACTCTGAAGGTGAAATATCTTACAAAGATACTTTTTATAGAAATGAACAAGATAAATTAACTAAGCTTAGAAAAGATAATATGGGATTTGTTTATCAGTTTCATTACCTCTTAAAAGAATTTTCTGCTATTGAGAATGTAGCTATAAGTTCAATGATTCATGGCAATTCAAAAAAAAATTCATTGAAAAAGGCTTCAAATATTTTAGAAAAATTTGGTTTAACAGATAGATTAAATCATTTTCCGAGCGAGCTTTCAGGAGGTGAGAAACAAAGAGTTGCAATGGCAAGAGCATTAATCAATGAGCCGGAATTAATTTTTTTAGACGAACCCACAGGAAATTTAGATAATAACACTTCAAAAGAAGTGATAAATTTTTTAAATCTTACTGCTAATGAATATAATTCTTCCATAATAGTTGCTACACATGATCCAGAATTTAGGAGTTTTGGGGATAAAATACTTACCATGGATTCAGGTATTTTCGTTTAAAATAGTCTTTCAATGAAAAAGAGTTCCTATTCAAGGATAGTTTCTTATGTCCTTCCTAATTTAGGATTTTTTATTTTAAGTTCCTTGGGTTATTTTCTTTTTGCCATTTCTCAAGTTGGAATAGCTGATTGGTTTAGGCAAATAGTTGACTATATTTCTCAACCAGATTCTTCGTTGAATCTCTATTTGCCAATACTTTTATTAATCTTAGCCTGTGGCAGGGGAGTTGGATATTTCATTGGAAATTTCTTTATGGCGCTTGTTTCAACTAGATTGGTTTTTGATTTAAGAAAAGATTTATTTAAATCTCTGATATACCTACCTTCTAGTTTTTATGATGCAAATAATAGCGGACATCTTCTTTCTAGAATAACTTTTAACGTAAGTCAGATAAATGAAGCTGGTACTGCTGCCATAACTATAATGGTTAGAGAAGGTCTTATTGTAATAGGTTTATTAAGCTATTTAGTTTATTTGAATTGGCAATTAACAACTTTATTATTTTTAGCATCGCCTTTTATTCTCTTGGTGGTTTCTATAGCTGGGAAGAGAATGAAAAGAGTTAGCACAAGAATACAAAATTCTATGGGTGATGTAACTCAAGTGAGTTCTGAATCAATTATTGCTAATAAAGAAGTGAAGATTTTTGGTCAGCAAGAAAATGAGATTGATAAATTTAATTCTGTAAATTCTAACAATAGAATTCAAAATTTAAAGCTTGAAACTACTAACTCACTCCAATCTCCAATTATTCAGATATTTTTAGCTTTAGCTCTTGCTGTAATTACTTGGGTCGCTTTAGATTCTTCTTTTTTTGAAAGAATGTCACCAGGTACATTTATTGCGTTTTTTGGAGCAGCTGCAATGCTCCCAAGGCCAATTAGACAGTTATCCATGACTAATTCAATGATTCAAAAAGGTCTTGCAGCAGCAGAAGTTATTTTTCATCAAATTGATCTGAAACCAGAAATTAATAAAGGTTCAATCGAATTTTCTAATAGCAATGGAGATATTTCGTTTAAAAACGTTAATTTTTCATATGGAGATAATGAAAAAATATTAGACGATATATCTTTTTCAGCTTCTAAAGGAAATACTCTAGCTATAGTTGGGCAATCTGGTTCAGGTAAAACAACTTTAGTAAATTTAATACCTCGTTTTTATGAAATTTTAGAAGGGCAAATAGAAATTGATGGCCATAACATTCAAGATATCAATCTCGAAAATTTAAGAAGCCAGATTTCCATTGTTAGTCAAAATACAGTTTTATTTAACGATACTGTAAAAAATAATATTTGTTATGCAAATCCAATGGCTTCAGAAGATGAAATTTTTACGGCTGCAAAAAATGCCAATGCCCATGAATTTATAAAAAACTTACCAAATGGATATGACACTATAGTTGGAGATGATGGAACTCTTCTTTCTGGCGGTCAGAAACAAAGAATAGCTGTTGCAAGAGCATTACTCAAAGATGCTCCTATAATTATTTTAGATGAGGCAACATCTGCCTTAGATTCAGAATCGGAAAATCAAATACAACAGGCTATAGAGAATCTAAAAATTGGAAAAACCACAATTGTAATTGCTCATAGACTTTCAACTGTTGAAAATGCTGAAAATATTATTGTCCTCAAAGAGGGTAAAATCGTAGAAAGTGGTTCTCATGATGATTTGATGGGATTAGAAAGTATCTATTTTGAGTTATACAAAAACCAATTTAAAGATGAGAATGAACCAGCTAAGAAAAAGCTTCCTATTCTCAAGTCTCAATTTTCTCTAAATGAACAAAAAACTACAAATATCATAGAAGAAGCTTGGTACGGAAACAAAAACTGGATAAAAATCTTTATACCACTGTCTTGGATTTACAGATTTCTATTTAAGTTTTTCAGAAAAAGATCTCTAGCTGGCTCTTGGAAGCCTAATTTTAAAACAATTGTTATTGGCAATCTTACTGTAGGCGGGACAGGAAAAACTCCTTTAGTTATTTGGCTTGCAAATGAACTAACAAAAGAGGGTTATTTTCCTGGAATTGTCTCAAGAGGATATAAAGGTATAGCGAATAAAAAACCTAGATTAATAACCCAATCCTCTAACCCTAGCGATGTTGGCGACGAACCTCTTATTATATTCAACAATACGAATTGTCCAGTTGTAGTAGGTTCAGACAGGGTAGAAGCAGCAAAATTTTTAATCAAAAATAGACAATGTAATATTTTATTAAGTGATGATGGATTACAGCATTTTAAACTGGGCAGAGATATTGAAATTGCTATGATTGACGGAATAAGAAAATTTGGAAATAACCTACTATTACCCTCAGGGCCTTTAAGAGAGCCAATTAAAAAATTAGATCAAGTTGATTTTGTAATTAACACAAATTCCTTTTATTCAAAAGATGCTGAGGCTAAGGAAAATAACTTTTTAATGACTTACAAACCAATATCTTGGGTGAATCTAGTAACTCAGCAATCAATTGATATTCAAAGTTGGAGTAAAGATAGAATTGTTTATGGTATTGCTGGTATTGGTAACCCGAGCAGTTTCTTTTCTCTGCTTAGAAGCCTTGATTTTCAAGTCATAGAAAAAGTTTTTCCAGACCATCATGAATTCATAGATACTGATTTTTATGAAATGAACGATCTGCCTATAGTTATGACAGAAAAAGACGCTATAAAATGTAAGTTTTTGAAGAATCCAAATTGCTGGTTCTTAAAAATAGAACCAGACATCTCAGAAGAATTTAAAATTAATTTATTTAAAAAAATATTAATTTGAAAAAAATCATCATCATTCCTGCGAGAATTCAATCTGAAAGATTGCCTGAGAAGCCTTTGAGACTGATACTCGATAAGCCGATGATTGTCTGGACTTTTGAAGCCGCATTAAAAACATCAGCAGATATAATTCAAGTAGCCACAGATTCAAAGAAAATTTATGACTTATTTTCAAACGATAATACAGTTATGACATCTTCTAATCATCATTCTGGTACTGATAGGGTTAATGAAGCTGTTTCAAAGATTGATTTGAAAGAAGATGATGTAATTATTAATGTTCAAGGCGACGAACCTTTTATTAATCCAGATGATATAAACAACCTCTTTGGTTTGGTTTCCAAAGATGATGTGTCAATGGCAACTCTATACAGTGAGCTTAAATCTATAGATGAACTAGAAGATTCAAATAAAGTAAAAATATTGGTTAATAATGGAATTGCATTAAACTTTTTTAGACAAACATTACTGAAGGACAATATATTCATTCATCAAGGAATTTACGCATTCAAATATAAGACTTTAAAAAACTTTGTATCTTGGAAACCAAGCGAGAATGAAAAGAAATATAAACTAGAACAATTCAGAGCCATAGATAATGGAATAAAAATTAATGCAATCAAATCAGTATCGAAAATTCATTTAGGGGTAGATACAGAAGACGATCTAAAAAAAGCTAATGAAATTGCAAAAAAAGATAGTAACAAATAAAAATCTTAGAAAATTTAATTCTCTTCAGATATCTGTTAAATCGAAGTATTACCTAGAGTGCAAAACTGATTCTGACTTGGATGTTGCTTTTCAATTTATAAAGAAAAATAAAATTAAATTTCTTATATTGGGGGAGGGAACTAATGTTGTTTTTACAAAACCCTTTGAAGGACTTGTCATCAAAAACGCATTTAAAAAAGAAAAAAAGATCTATAAAAATAAAGTAAAAGTTTCTAGTGGCTACAACTGGGATAGATTTGTATCATTTTGTATCAAAAATTCTCTTTATGGTTTGGAAAATTTATCTGGTATACCAGGAACTGTCGGAGCAGGTCCAATTCAAAATATTGGCGCTTATGGAGCAGAGATTTCTGATTACATCGAACACATTGAAGTTTTTAATTTTAAGACAGGAAATATTGAAATCCTAAATAATATGAATTGTAATTTTGATTATAGAAATTCACTTTTTAAAAAAAATAAACATTTGTTTATTAAAAATATCTTTTTTGAATTAAAAGAAAAATTTATCGCAAATAATTCATATCAAGATTTACAGGTTTATAATTTTAAGAAAGCCTCCGAACTAAGAAAAAGTATTTTAAAAATTCGTAACCAGAAATTAGAAAACTACTTAATAAAGCCAAATGTAGGAAGTTTCTTTAAAAATCCATTAATCAAGAAGAAAGATTTAAAAAAACTTCTTTCACAAGAGGCTGATTTAAAATTTTATAAACATAACGAATTAATAAAAGTTTCTGCTGCATGGCTAATAGAAAGATGTAATTTCAAGGGAATGCAATTTAATAAAGCGCGAGTCTCAAAAAAACATTCACTAGTATTAATTAATGAAGATAAATCGCCAAATTCAATCATAAATCTAAAGAATAAAATAAAAAATATAGTTTTGACTAAATACAATATTAGATTAGAAGAGGAACCTACAATAATTTCATGACTAAAGAGATAAATACAAGTACCTTATTTCAATCCATTTTAGAAGCTCAAAAAAATAATGAATTGCCTCCTGTGGAAAAATGGAACCCACCTCTTTGTGAAAATGTTGATATAAAAATTGCAAGAGATGGAAAATGGTTTTTTAAAAACTCTCCAATAGGAAGAGAAAAAATGGTTAAGCTTTTCAGTACCGTTATTAGATTTGATGATGATGGTTTTTATTACCTCGTAACTCCCGTCGAAAAAATTCAACTTAAAGTAGAAGACAAACCTTTTGTAATAAAGACTTTTAATAAAGAAGTAATAGACGGCAAAGAAGTTTTTTTATTTCAAACTAATGTAGATGATATTGTTACTTTAAGTAATAAAAACCCTCTTAGAGTTGAAATTAATGAAGGTACTCAAGAGCCTTCACCTTATATTTTAGTAAGAAAAAATCTGGAAGCTTTGATCAGCAGAAATGTTTTTTATCAATTAGTTGAGGAAGCGATATTAAATTCCAATACTCAAGAATTAGAAATTAATTCCGGTGATGACGTTTTTTCTTTAGGTAAAGTCATATAGTTTAAATATCTAATTTTTCTCCACATCTAATAATTTTTAAACTTGCTGCACCTCCCTCGAGTAAGGGCTCTAAGATATCAGCTAATCCAGTTTCTGCTCGCCAATTTGCATAGTTTGTATGATTGTCTAATGACTCCCAATCTTCTATTAAATAAATGGAACTTGTTGAGATGTCTTCATATGTATCTATAGAAATACATCCTTCAAAAGCCCTAGTATCAACTAATGCTTCTTTTAGAGTATTCTTTAAATCTTCAAATTTTTCCTTTTTTGCAGGAAATTCAACAATAACTAAATTTTTCATATTTTTTTAAAGTGTATTAATATCAAAACTTATTTAACTACATTAGGAGAGAAAATGAAAAAAGTAATTTTTGTTTTATTGTTGGGATTGTCATCAATCGGTTTTAGTGGCCCAGTTGTTGAAATTTATGAATGCCAAATCAACAAGGGTAAATCGTTAGAAGATTTATCGGATATGATGGATACGTTTTCATCATATTTAAAGAAAGCTGGTTTATCGGATTCCTACAAAGCTCATGCTGGCTTTCAACAAATTCCTATAAAACCAGGCTCTGTAAATTGGATAGGAATTTCACCAACAGCAGAGGATTTCGGCAAAGCTATAGAATGGTTTACTTCATCTAAGGATGGACAAGCTTTTGGAGAGTTATATCAGTCTGTTTATACTTGCCAAGAGTCTTTTATGACCTATATTACTGCTTCGTCAAAATAAATTTAATATAAAAGGCTAATGTGTAGTTAGCCTTTTACATATTTGGATAATTAGGGCCGCCCATACCCTCAGGCGTCACCCAAACAATATTCTGACTTGGATCTTTAATGTCACAAGTTTTGCAATGCACACAATTTTGAGCATTAATTTGAAATTTCTGTTCTCCATCTTTTTCCACAACTTCATACACACCAGCAGGGCAATATCTTTGTGCAGGTTCATCATATTCAGGAAGATTTACAGAAATAGGAATCGAAGAATCCTTTAGGGTTAAGTGGCAAGGCTGATCTTCTTCATGATTAGTATTAGAAAGAAATACGGAGGATAGTTTATCAAAACTCACAACACCGTCAGGTTTTGGATAATCTATTTTCTTAGATTCAGAAGCTTTTTTTAAACAAGCGTAATCAGGAGTGGGGTGATTTAAGGTAAAAGGTAGTTTGCCTCTAAAGATAAATTGGTCTATTGCAGCTAACGCAACTCCTAATAGACCTTTGAAACCCCATTTCAATCCGTTATGTAAAAAGGGACCCCAATTTCTAGCTTTATGTAATTCTTTATCCACCCAAGAATTAGTAAATTTCTCTTCATACGAAATTAAATCTTCACCAACTGAATCTTTTTGAAGAGCTTCATAAATCGTTTCGGCCGCAATCATTCCTGATTTCATTGCGGTATGAGTGCCTTTAATCTTTGGAAAATTCAAAGTACCAGCATTATCGCCTACCAACAACCCTCCAGGGAATGACATTTTGGGTCTTGATTGATAGCCGCCTTTTATTAATGCTCTAGCTCCGTAAGCAACTCTTTTACCTTTTTCAAGAATCTTTTTAATATCTTTATGCTGTTTCCATTGTTGAAATTCATCGAACGGACTTAAATGCGGATTTTCATAATCTAGAGGAACAACGTAACCTAAGTAGACTTGATTATTTTCTCCATGATAGAAATAAGATCCTGAAATAGTTCCATTACTTGGCCAACCCATAGTGTGCATCACAGTTCCTTCTTTATGGTCTTCAGGAGAAATATCCCATATTTCTTTAAAACCTATACCGTAATGTTGAGGATCTCTGTTTTCATCTAGATTAAACTTTTTAATTAATTGTTTTCCTAAATGTCCTCTGCAGCCTTCTGCAAACACAGTGTATTTACCTCTAAGTTCCATAGATGGCTGATAAGAAGGTTTCTTTTCACCATCTTTAGATATTCCCATTTCACCTGTAAGAACTCCCTTGACAACATTCTCTTCAAAAATTACTTCGGCTGCTGTAAATCCAGGAAAAATTTCAACTCCTAACGATTCAGCCTGTGTTGCTAACCATCTTGCGAAGTTGGCCAAACTCATAACGTAATTTCCATGATTATTAAATGTTGGAATCAAAAAACTTGGAAATGGTATGTTGATAGAGGAATTTTTAGAAATCATAAATTTGACGATATCTCTGGTTGCAGGCGAATTTAAGGGAGCTTCTTTTTCTTTCCAATCAGGAATTAATTCATTTAATGCAGTGGGCTCGAATACATTTCCTGAGAGAATGTGAGCGCCAATTTCAGAACCTTTTTCAAGAACACAAACGGAAACGTCTTTTCCTTCGGCACTAGCTAATTGTTTAACTTTAATTGCAGAAGATAGGCCAGAAGGGCCTCCGCCAATAATAAGAACGTCATATTCCATGACATCTCTTTCAACTTGTTCATTCATAACTCATCTCTTGAGGGCTAATTATTAAGATATAACCCATTTATTTAGCAGTATTTTAATACTTTGATGAAAAGTCATCATCCTATAGAATATATGCTTCTTGAGTTATTCCACTAACCATTATAAAGGTAATATATGAAGATTTTAGTACCAATAAAGAGAGTTGTAGATTACAACGTGAAAGTTAGGCCAAAAGCTGACGAATCGGGTGTAGATCTAAACAATGTAAAAATGGCCATTAATCCTTTCTGTGAAATTGCAGTTGAAGAAGCTGTAAGGCTTAAAGAAGCGGGCTCAGCTACCGAAATAATTGCAGTCACTGTTGGAGCAGAAAATGCACAAGAACAACTTAGAACGGCACTCGCTTTAGGAGCAGATAGAGCAATTTTAGTAGAAACTGACTTGGAAGTTGAACCTCTGGGCATATCAAAAGTTCTTAAGGCTATCGTTGAAAAAGAATCTCCAAACCTAATTATTATGGGCAAGCAGGCTATTGATGGAGATAATAATCAAACAGGACAAATGTTAGCTGCCTTAATGAATTATCCTCAAGCAACTTTTGCTTCGGAACTCAAAATTGAAGGAGAAAAAGCAGTGGTTACCAGAGAAGTGGATGGTGGTCTTCAAACTATTTCCATCAATTTACCTGCAGTAGTTACATCAGATCTTAGACTTAACGAACCAAGATATGCTTCATTACCGAACATAATGAAGGCAAAACAAAAACCCCTAGAAGTAATTAAATCTGACGATCTCGGGGTAGATTTAAATCCAAGAATTTCTACTTTGAAAGTTTCTCATCCTCCGGAAAGAGAGGCGGGTATAATTGTAGAATCTGTCGACCAATTGGTCGAAAAATTAAAAAATGAAGCAAAGGTGATTTCATGACAGCATTAGTAATAGCAGAACACGATAATAATGAGCTAAAAGTCTCAACACAAAACACAATAAGCGCAGCCTCGAAGCTTGATGGCGATATTCATGTGCTTGTTGCCGGTTCAGAATGTAACTCAGTTGCTGAAGAAGCAGCTACGTGTGAAGGAGTTACAAAAGTTTTGTATGTTGATTCAAAAGAGTATGAGAATTTTCTTGCAGAAAATATCGCAAACCTAATCAAAAACGTTAGTGGTGATTATTCTTCGATTTTGGCCCCTGCAACTACTAATGGTAAAAATTATATGCCAAGAGTTGCTGCTCTATTGGATGTGGCTCAAATATCAGATATCAGCTCAGTTGAATCAGAGGATACTTTTCAAAGACCGATTTATGCTGGTAACTGTATTGCTACTGTTCAAGCGTCGGATTCAAAAAAAGTGATTACTGTCAGGACTACTGCATTCGATGCAGCAGCTAAAGGTTCTAACAGTGCCGAAATTTTAAAGTTAGAAGAATTAAATGATGCTGGTATATCTGAATTTATCAAAGAAGAATTGGCTAAATCAGATCGTCCTGAATTGACAGCTGCCGAGGTAGTTATTTCTGGCGGGAGAGGTATGCAAAACGGGGATAACTTTACTTTGCTTGAAGGAATAGCAGATAAATTGGGAGCAGCTATTGGAGCTTCAAGGGCTGCAGTTGACTCAGGATTTGTTCCTAACGACTATCAAGTTGGTCAAACTGGAAAAATAGTAGCTCCTAATCTGTATATTGCTGTAGGTATTTCAGGTGCGATTCAGCACTTAGCTGGAATGAAAGACAGCAAAGTTATTGTTGCAATTAACAAGGATGAAGATGCGCCTATCTTCCAAGTTGCAGATTATGGATTAGTTGCAGACTTATTTACAGCTTTACCTGAAATGGAGTCAAAAATATAAATATGTCTCTGGTTAAAATCTCAGATTCTGCTGTAACTTATCTTCGAGATTTACTTAACAGTCAAGAAGAAGAAACAAACATAAAAATATTTGTTTCTGACCCCGGAACTATGAGGGCAGAAACATGTATTGTTTATTGTAAAGTCGGAGAAGAAGAAGAAGATGATTTTTTGATGGAAGTCGGTGATCTTTCTGTTTATCTGGAAAATGAAAGCCTTCCTTTTTTAGAAGATTGTAAGGTTGATTATCATCCTGATAAATTTGGCGGACAGCTTACTATTAGAGCTCCTAATGCAAAGGTCCCTAGCTTAAAAGAAGACAGTTCACTCGAAGAAAAAATAAATTATTATTTATATAGTGAGATCAACCCATCACTTGCATCTCACGGAGGTGAAGTTAGCCTTGTTGAGGTTGTTGATTCAAGCAAAGCCGTTTTGAGATTTGGTGGCGGCTGCCAAGGTTGCGGAATGGTTGACCTTACTCTTAAGAACGGCGTTGAAAAAACTTTAAAAGATAATATTCCTGAAATATCGGAAATCATAGACTCCACCGATCATACTTTTAAAGATAATGCCTTTTATAAATAACGTCTAAATTTGACGTTTGTTTCCCTTATAATCTAAAAATGGTTGCTTCAGACGATCTTTATGTTTTCTATGATACGGAAACCACTGGGCTGGATATTAATTTCTCTCAAATCATTCAAATTGGATGTTTATTAACGGATAGTAATTTCAATATTCTTGAAGAACTAAATTTAAATTCAAAAGTTCTTCCGTGGATAGTTCCTTCTCCAGACGCATTCTTAGTGCATAGACAAACCGAATGCCTTGAGTCAGGTCAGTCTCATTTTGAGATGATGAAAACATTAAGAGATAAGTGGTTGTCATGGGGGAAAGAGAAAAATTTAATATTCGTCTCATATAACGGTCATCGATTTGACGAAGAACTTGTTAGAAGGCAGTTTTATTGGAATCTTTTTGAGCCATACATAACCAACACAAACGGCAATCGTAGACTTGATCTCATGAGCCTATTTCAGATAATTGGTAATTTTTATGATACAAAAATTAAAGTTCCCCAAGACGAAGATAAAAATATCAGTTTGAAATTAACTGATTTAGCTAAAGAAAATAATATTTCCGTAGAAAATGCTCACGATGCAATTGTTGATTGCATGCTCATGGTTAATTTGATGAAAAAAATTAAAAAGCATGCACCTGAAGCATTACATGCAGCTGTAAAAGGATCTTCAAAAAATGGAAATATTGAGCTTACTAAGTCCAGTCCTTTCTCTATTTTGGGAGAAATCTATCGGAAGAAAAAATATATCTATCCTATAATTTCGTGTGGACAAAATCCCAATCAAACCAATCAGGTTGCGTTGATCGATTTATATTTTGATCCAAAAAAGATGTTTGAAATGTCAGATTATGAATTATCAGAACAATTTGGAGCAGGAGGAGGGCTTAAAACAATTTCAATAAATAAGAGCATTCCTTTGATGCCAGCAGACAAAATTATAAATATCGAAGAATTTCTGGACTCTCCACTTAAATTGTTAACATCTAGAGCTAAATTAGTATCAGAAAATATAGATTTTCAGAACAGAATTTGCGAACTATTATCTATCAACCAAAGAGAATACCCTCCTAATAAATATTTAGAGCAAAAGGTCTATGAGAGATTTCCCTCAAATAGCGACAAACTTTGGATGGAAAGATTTGAAATATCTACTTGGGCAGAAAAAGCAAAACTCCTAAATGGATTTGAAGATGAAAGATATAGAGAGCTCTCTCAAAGACTCATTAATTATTTAAAACCTGAATTTTCATCCAATAAAGAACAGGATAATTATCATGAATTTTTAAAGGAGCGACTTTTAACAAATGGTCCTTGGAAAATGACTTTGGAGAAAGCAATTTCAAGAACAAATTCATTAAAAATTGAGGCAGAAGAAAATAAAGAACAAGAAAAATTAAAAATTATTAATTCTTTGTTAAACCATTATCAGGAGAAGAAATCTCTTTCTGAGCTTTAGTAAGCTTTATAAGCATCCCAAATTTTGGATGATCTACATAATGAAGTTCACCGCTTCTAAATTTCTTTGAATGCTGAATTTCATATAAGACTTTTTGATTTTTATCTTCAAAAAGATTAAGAATAATTTCTTCATCAAAAACATTTCTTCCGCTTATAAAATTTTCATCCCATTCAGCTGTAGGATCTAATTCTGATAGATACAAATTTGAACTAAAATGTAAAAAACGCTCTTTATAAAGTTGTAAAAAACCAAAAATTCTTGTGCCTTTAAAGAATTTACTATCTAAAAAAATATATTCTGCCTCTTTTCTGGATTTAATCTCTTGAAACCATGATTTTGTTCCAATAACTCTAAAATCTCTACTTCTCGCAATTTTAGTAACTTCAGATGACATAGAAAATTCTCTTGCAGAGTCAATTTCAAAAATTGATTTTTTTTCCTCAAGGATAGGGATTAATTTTTCGTCACTTAAAGCTTCTTCTTTAGAAGATATTGGGTCTGAATCTTCATCAATTTTGACAGACATAAAAAGGTCTTTAAATAAATAATCCAAATTAAATGATTCAGTATTAACTCTTAATTCAGGATAGGGGAATTCAGCAAGAAAAGTTATCTGTTTGGGTTTCTTTATAGAGGGAGTCGAAAATTTTTCATTAGTTCCGTATTCCGGAAGATATTTTATGAGAATTAAATCTACTAAAAATAATTGATTTTGAGCAGCAGAATTTAATGAAATGCAAAAAAATAATATAAATGCTTTAAGTTTCATTCTTATCAAGAAAACTTTCTAATTTTGCCATTATAAAGGTTAGTCGATCACTTTTAATATCTTTGGCATTAACTTTAATTTCTCTTATGTTAGAAGTCGGAGGAATAAGTCTTGAATTATCTGCTAACTTCAAAGAAAAATTTTCATCCCGGTATTTGATACCTGAAATATTTAGTTTCCTCGCAATATTCTTTAGCTTAGATAATTCGTATAGATTTATGATTTCTGAAGTTACACTACCAAAGCGATCAATAAAATCCTTTTTATTCTGTTCTAGATTTTTATTTTCTTTTAAAGAGGATATTTCTTTGTAAATGCTTAGTCTTAATTCTGCCTGAGGAATTATATCTTCTGGAATGAACCCATAGATACCGATATCAATGTCTATATCGGATTGATCAATAATTTTTTCACCTTTTAAAATTTTAATTGCACTTTCAATCATTTTTGAAAACAGAGTTAATCCTACAACATCTATTGGTCCGCTTTGCTTTTCTCCTAGCAATTCACCAGCTCCTCTAATTTCTAAATCTCTCATTGCCAAACTAAATCCTGATAAAAGTGATTCGTTCTCTTGAAGAGCTTCAATTCTTTCTAATGCTTTGTTTTTTAATTCTTTAGATTCGTTTAGAAAAAAATAAGCAAAAGCCTCTCTTTGAGATCTTCCTACTCTTCCTCTTATTTGATGAAGTTGAGACAAACCATAATTTTCTGAATCTTCTACAATCAAAGTATTTGCATTTTCTATATCAATCCCACTTTCAATAATTGTTGTGCAGACAAGCAAGTCAATTTCTTTTTTTATAAAGCTTTGCATGACGAGACTTAATTCTTTAGGCTTAAGCTGACCATGAGCAAAAGCAATGTTTTTTTCTGGAAATCTTTCAGAAATTTCTTTTTTTTTCTTTTCTAACATGCCTACGTTATTTAAAAGATAAAAAACTTGACCGTCTCTATAAAACTCTCTTTGGATTGCTTCAAAGACTAGGCTTTTGGAATATCTTGAGACAATTGTCTTAACACTTTTACGTCCTATTGGAGGAGTAGTGATTAAGGAGATATCTCTCACTTTAGATAAAGATAGGTTTAAAGTTCTTGGGATTGGAGTTGCGGAAAGGGAAATAACATTGATACCAGTTTTTAAAGATCTTATTTGTTCTTTTTGTCTGACGCCAAATTTATGCTCTTCATCAATAATAAGAAGATTTAAACTCTTAAAAGAAATCTCTTTATTAAATAAAGCATGAGTACCGATAATAATTGAATAATAATTTTCCTTAATTTTTTTATATATTTCTATTTTTTCTGTTTTTGTTTGCTCTCTAGTAAGGAGGCAAACCTTATGAGGAAATTCACTGAATCTATCTCTAAATACTTCAAAATGTTGTTTAGCTAAGACTGTCGTGGGAGCAAGAATACAAATCTGATAGTTGTTTTGGGCCACTATAAAAGAAGCTCTTAAGGCTACCTCAGTTTTGCCAAAACCTACCTCACCGCAAATTAATCTGTCTTGCGGCTTAGCTGATAGTAGATCTTCAATAACCTCCCTGATAACCCTTTCTTGATCTGGAGTCTCTGTAAATTTAAAAGTATTGCAAAACTTCTCATATTCACTTGCATTGAAGGAAATTTTTTGCGAATTTTCTAAATTTCTTTTAGCCTCGGCTTCTAAAATATCTGATGCAATATCAAATGCCTTTAATTTAGATTTTTGTGATTTTTCACTCCATTTCTTTTTACCTAAAGAATCTAAAGGAATA
>CABXSA010000017.1 GCA_902514765.1 uncultured SAR86 cluster bacterium
TTGCAATAATTAAATTAAATAAGACCAAGATAGATGTTGAGAGTATTTCTAAAAATTATGAACTTGAAAGTGAAATTTTAGATGAAAAAGACAACTACACTGTTTTCAAAGTACTGGGTAATACTCAAGAAATTGAAAAGTTATTGTCTGAATTGAAGAAAGAAGAATTTTTAGAAGTGACAAGGTCTGGTACTTTAGGCATGACCAAAGGCAATGAGTCATTGGCGACTAACGATCAGACTAAAATTTCTTACGATTAATTAGAGGAGAAACAAATGGAAGTTTATTACGATAAAGACGCAAAGTTGGATCTTATAAAAGATAAAACAATAGCGGTTATTGGCTTTGGTTCCCAAGGACATGCGCATGCTAATAATCTCAAGGATTCCGGTATGCAAGTTATTGTAGGTTTGCGTGACGGTTCCAGTTCAGCTGATAAAGCCAAAAGTGCTGGTTTTGAAGTTATGGACAACATAGCTGCTGCCGCTGCCGCAGATTTTGTGATGATGCTAATTCCTGATGAAAAACAAGGAAAAACTTATGCTGAAGAAATTGAGCCAAATCTAAAAGAAGGTTCAACTTTGGCTTTTGCTCATGGTTTTAATATTCATTACGGTCAAATCAAACCCAGAGCTGACTTGGATGTTGTGATGATTGCACCAAAAGGCCCTGGACATACAGTTAGAGGTCAATATCAAATAGGAGCAGGAGTTCCTTGTTTAGTAGCTATTCATCAAGATGCATCTGGCAATGCGCTAGATAATTCTGTGGCTTATGCTTCTGCCATTGGTGGAGGAAGAGCTGGGATCATCAAAACTACTTTCAAAGATGAGACGGAAACCGATTTATTCGGTGAGCAAGCAGTTCTTTGTGGAGGATTAACTTCCCTAATTCAAGCCGGTTATGAAACTTTGGTTGAAGCAGGTTACCCACCCGAGATGGCATATTTTGAATGTGTTCACGAAGTGAAACTTATCGTTGATTTGATTTATGAAGGTGGTTTAGCAAACATGCGTTACAGTATTTCAAATACTGCAGAGTATGGTGACTATACCTCTGGTCCAAAAGTTGTGACTGATGAAGCCAAACAAGCGATGAAAAAAATTCTAGATAGAATTCAAAACGGTGAATTTGCTGATGAATTTGTCACTGATGCCAGAAAGAGTAATGGTCCTGAAGGTGGACCAGAAATGGAAAAGTATCGTAGAGAATCCAGAGAACATCCCATTGAAAAAGTTGGTGCAGATCTTCGAGGCATGATGCCTTGGATTGAAGCCAATAAATTGGTCGACAAAACTAAGAATTAAGTTTTTTTAACTTTCATCTTCGGAGAGATTTTTAAGCTGCTTCATTAAATTGAAGTGACTGTCATCTCTCATTGGTAGAAAATCATGATCGTATGCTTTTTCTGGATTTTCTCTGACTCTTCTATCTAAAGCCTTGGCATCAGGACCAATAAGAATCCGCCACTCTTTAGCCTTGACCCCATCCAAAATTACTTTAGCTGCAGCCTCAGCTGAAGTAATAGCTTTTTCTTTAAAATCTCTTTGTCTATTCATGACCGACTCACGAAACATTTCTAAGGATAGGTTGTGCACAGGTGCACCTACTTTAATCCATCTATCTTTCATTTCTTGAAGTTCCTCATCATTGAGATCAGCAATGTCTTTTTGGCCCAAGACTTTTCCAGAATTTTCACTTATTGAAGTGCCAATATGTCCTGGCATTACCAGAGACACGCCAAGGTGCGGCGCATTAATACGAAAATCGTTGATCAAGGCTTCGGTAAAACCTTTAACAGCAAATTTTGCTGCGGAATAAGAAGTATGTGGTTGGGAATGTCCAAGAGTTGCCCAGAAGCCATTAACGCTACTGGTATTTACCATATGACCTTCTTCACTTTTAAGAAGTGAATCCATAAATGCTCTAGAGCATAAATAAACACCATCCCAGCAAATCTTAAAAGTTCTTTCCCATTCTTCTATTTCTGAAAGAACAAAACTTGCACCGCCACCAATACCGGCATTGTTAAAAAGTAGATTGATATGTTCAGTATCTTGTTGTTCTAAAACTTCATCTCTAAAACGTAAGACATCCTCTTCAGACGAAACGTCGCATAAATGCTTAGTGATTTTTACATGAGGATATTTTTTTGAAGCTTCTTGGAAGGTTTCTTCCATATTTTCTTCAATCACATCGCAAATTGAGACATGACAACCTTCTCCAGCTAATTGATAAGTAAGTTCTCTTCCCATGCCGGTTCCACCACCTGTGATCACCGCAATTTTTCCATCAAAATTTTCCATCTTTCTCCCAAAAAATATTCCCTAAAGTTTTTTACTTTACATAGTATATGCAAGAAAAAAAACCTATAATCCTTTTTCCAAGATCAGCAAGATAAGATTTTTACTTCTAATTTTGGGTCTGTAGCTCAGCTGGTTAGAGCGCACCCCTGATAAGGGTGAGGTCGCAGATTCGAGTTCTGCCAGACCCACCATAGATATTGTCACTCTCAATTAAAGGTTTTTGACAGTCATACTGGCATATCCTATATTCTTTATTTAGGGGAAAATTCAAAATGCTTAAGAAGACGCTGTACTCACTGATTGCAATCGTTTTTATTGGGGTTATTGCTTGGGAATACAAAGTCAATATCTTAATTTGGTCCTTACCAAAGATGATGAATTTTCTTAACCCGATTCAAGAAAACATCCCAACATCTTGGTCTATTGGGCCAGAAGAAGCAGCTAAGGACGGCCGACCTAACATAATTTTAATTCTTGCTGATGATATGGGCTACAACGATATTTCGCTCCACAATGGTGGAGCTGCTGATGGTTCATTGAAAACGCCACATATTGATGAATTGGCTGCAAGTGGTGTTTGGTTTTCAAGAGGTTATGCTGCTAATGCTACTTGTGCTCCATCTCGAGCATCAATCATGACAGGTAAATATGCTACAAGATTTGGTTATGAATTTACTCCAGTACCCGATCCGGCAAGATTTATTCTCACTTGGCTGGTTGAAGAAGATGATGCTCAATTGAAAGGGAGAATTGATCGAGAAGTCGCAAATAACTTACCTTCATATTTCGATATGGGCATGCCAACTGAACAAATTACTATAGCTGAAGTTCTTAAGGATGCAGGATATTACACCGCTCACATTGGCAAATGGCATTTAGGAATTACCAATGGCATGGATCCTCAAAGTCAGGGCTTTGTTGACTCTTTGTCGCTTGCAGGGAGTTCTTATCTTTCTGAGAATGACCCTGAAGCTGTAAATGCCAGATTTGATACAAGCATTGATAAGATGGTTTGGTCTTCCTCTCAGTATGCGGCTAGATTTAATGGCAGCAAACCTTTTGCTCCTGATAAATACGTCACAGATTACTATACCGATGAAGCATTGAAAGTGATTGAAAATAACCAGAACCGACCCTTCTTTTTATACTTAAGTCATTGGGCAATTCATAATCCATTACAAGCTTTAAGATCTGATGTTGAGCAAATGCAACATATGTCCGGCCATAACCTTCAAGTATATTCAGGCATGATTCGAGCACTTGATCGAAGTGTTGGCAAAATTATAGAAAAACTTAAAGAACTAGAAATCCATGGGAGAACCTTGATTATATTTACTAGTGATAACGGCGGTGCTAACTACATCGAATTAGAAGATATCAATAAGCCTTATCGAGGCTGGAAAATATCGTTTTTTGATGGCGGTATCAGAGTGCCTTTTATTTTTAGTTGGCCTGATCGCATTGAAGCTGGTGGAAAATTCGACGATGCTATTCACCACTTCGATATTTTTTCTACGATTGCTGCAGCGGCAAATGTAGAAATAAAGAATAAACTCATTGTTGACGGAGTAAATTTACTACCTTTCATTAATAAACAGACTTTTAATAAACCTCATGAAACTCTTTTTTGGCGCTCTGGTAATCACCAATCGGTTTTACATAAAAACTGGAAATATTTAATTAGCATTAAAGAAAATGCTCGATGGTTGTTTGATACTTCTTCGGATCCTTTTGAAAAAAATAATGTTATTGATAAATATCCAAAACAGACCCAGGTTATTGAAAGCTTATTGGTTGAATTCAATGATAAGCAAAGTGATCCTCTTTTCCCGTCAGCTTTTGAAGCCCCAATAATGATTGATAAATATGATGGACAAGAATATGAAGCAGGGGACGACTATATTTATTGGTCTAACTAAACTAAATAAAAAAATTTTGTTTCGGGAACACCCCTTCCGGAATTGAAGGGGTGCTCTAGGGGGATTCTCTAACTTAGAAGTTAAAGTTCAGTTTGATACCAAAGTTTCGACCAGCTAATGGCACTTCATTTTTTACAAAAGAAGTGTGATTTCTAGCTTTTTCATCTAAAAGGTTTTTTCCAAAGACAGACAAAATTAGTTCTTCTTCATTACCAATTGCAAAGGTTCTTCTGATATCGAAATCAACCATGGTGTAGCCATCTGATACCGACTCTCCAAAACTAATGTCATCTTCTTTTTGTACATCCATAATTTTGACGTCATAAATGACATTTGAATTTTCCAGGACAAAACGATAGACATTTTTGATTGGAGTGATTCTTGGAACATTTCCACCACTTCCAAAAGTTCCGACAACTTCTTCTCTTCCATAGGAAATTTGAAGTTCTCCGTTGTTTGTAGAAAAAGACCTACCTACTTCAAATTCATAACCATTGAAATCAGCATCGGCTTGAGAATAATCTACATTCGGTCTGCCACTAGTAACTGTTCCTCTATTTTTAATATAAATGTAGTCATCTACTGCGTTTGCATAAACCGAGGCATTAACAAAGTAGCCATCATTTTCATAGCTCACACTAAAATCCAAATTATTGGATCTTTCTGATTCTAAATTTACATTACCAAACTCATTTCTAGCCGCAGCCAGGTGAGTTCCATTCATGAAAAGTTCTATTTCAGATGGAGCTCTGGCAACACTTGAAATACCAAGAGTTATACCAACATTGTTTGCTACATCCCAACCCATAGTAAGTGCAGTGCTCAAGTTACTCTCGCTAATATCATGAAGCGTGTTTCCAATTGCACCATCTCGATCAACTTGATCTAGACGAACACCAAAATCAAGGTCCATGACTTCTAGTTCTCTGCAAATGAAATAACCAAAGCTCAACATTTGAGAATCGACCGGTTTCATGAAAGCTTCTTCACCGATGATTGCTACATCTTCTTGACTTGCATTAATTGTTACATTCTGTCTGTTACCACTTACTTGATTTCCAATATCAAGCTTTATGCCAAATTCAAAAGATTCATTGGTAAAGGTAGTTGGACCGTGTTCCTCCTCTTCCTCTTCTTCTTCACCATGATGCTCTCCTTCTACATGAGATTCAGTAAAGGTGTAATCATTTACTTGTAAGAAGTAACTTAACTTTTCCAGTCCACGCAGATTAGTTGCTGCTCCTTCAAGGGTTAAATTTTCGGATTCAGTATCTACTTGGATCCTTTCTTCATGTTCTTCTTCACCTTCACCATGCTCTTCCTCTTCTTCACCGTGGAAAGCTATTCCATAGGTATTTTCAATTTTTCCCACAGAAAAACCAAAGTAACCCCAGTCTCTAACAACCGAAGTACCAAATTTGTTACTAAATGTTGCGAAATCAGAGTTCTCTAAAGATGTTTTAGCCTCTGGAGAACCTTCGTGAATGATAGCGCCATTTGGCACATCATAGCTTTCGAAATTTACTTCTTTCAGAGCATAAGTCAGATTTACATCATTGACGTTTCCCTTATAAGAAAAACTTCCAGCAGTTCCCATGTTTGCTGTTTGTCTTTCAAGACCGATATTAAAATCATTACCTTCAAAGTCTTTGCTAGGAATGGTTTGATCGACGATATTGATCATTCCACCCATTGTTCCGTTGGAATACAACAAAGACGAAGGACCGCGAACCACTTCTATTTGTTGAAGGTCGTTCATATCCACGTCGTTTAAATGATCAGAACCCAAACCAGAGACATCTCTTACCAACTTACCGTTAGAAAGTATTCTTACTCTGGTGCCGCCCATACCTCTAATGATAGGTTGGCCAACACCGGGACCAAAGTTTGAAGAATTCAGTCCAAGTAAATAATTTAAGCTTTCTCCAAGATTTGTCGAAGCCGAATAATTGATGTCATCGCCTTTGATGACAAAAACTGGTGAATCGATTTCTGCAAGAGTTGCACCACCCAAAGATGAAGTAACGACAATTTCATCATCTATTGCGTGAAGCACATTCAGAAATGCAACACACAAAATAAAATACAAAGATTTTTTCATAATTTCCTCCTAAGAAATTAAAAAATTAAAAAATTAAAAAATTAAAAAAAGTTTAAAGGTTGGTCTTATTGAGGCGGGGCTCTAGAGAAAAAGTAAGACTGATTCTTTTTTTGATAAAAATTGAAGTCTTCAATTTCTATGTTGTCAGAAAAAAAGAGATGATATGAAGTAAATTCAAGTTCATTACTTACTTGATCGCCGATACAAGAATGACATTCATTTTGAAATTCAAATTCATGATGCTCGGCATCGTTAATCTCATGAGAATGATCGTGTGAAAGCTCTCCAAGTAAGCCACTTGAAGCTAAAATCAAGCTAAAAAGAATTGCCAGTTTGTTTCCTTTCCCTAACACGCGAGAGATTGTATTATAAAAATAGATTTTTTACACTTTTCAAGTAATTTTTTGGGAGAAAGATATGAGATTGTCATTTATTTTATTAACAGCTTTTTTTATTTCGTGTTCAGAAATTTCTCATAATTCAGCAGAGTGGCAAATTAAAAATTATTCTTCTGCTGCACCCTCATACATTGGAGATTTTGCTACGGTAATAGGCGGTAACGGAGAAATACTCAGAGAAGGAACCAATGGTTGGATTTGCCAACAAGGCAATCCAAGACCCTATCCAAAAGACGGATGGAAATCTGCGCATGAAGCCATGCCAGCATGTCACGATGAAGAAGGAATGAAATGGATGATGGCTTATGCTGAAGGAAAGGCTCCTAATTTAAGCAGAGACACCTATATGTGGATGCTGCATGGCGATGTTGGCGAAGACAATTTAGTACCTAGCGTTTTGAATGAGAGTGATTCAACTCCAGGGCAATGGATTGAATCAGGACCACATTTGATGTTGATGCCAAAAGACCCAGATAGCCTGAAAAATTTCACTACTGATTTTACAAAGGGAGAGCCTTACGTCATGTTTCCAGGGACAGTTTATGCCCATTTAATGATTCCTGTGGAAGGGTATTATTATTATCAGCCTTCAGCTAAACCAGACTAAATTATAAAGAGCCAAAGAAGTTTCTTAGTTCTTGGATATAAAGTTCTGGCTTTTCTAAAGCTGCAAAGTGTCCACCTGAATCTAAAACGTTGTAATACTTCAGATTACTGTAACGTTTTTTAAGCCAACGTTCGGATGCTTTGAAGATTTCTTTAGGGTAGATACTAACTCCAGTTGGTGTTGTAACTTCGCCGCCATTGAATTCACCGAAACTTTCCCAATACAATCTGGCGGAGGATGTTGCTGTTTCCGTTAACCAATAAAACATAACATTAGTCAGTAATTCATCCCTAGATACGGCATTTTCTGGATGACCGTCGCAATCGGTCCATTGATAAAATTTTTCTAAGATCCAGGCTGCTTGACCTATAGGCGAATCTGTCAATCCATAACCTAAAGTTTGCGGTCTTGTGGATTGTTGTTTGGAATAGCCAGAGTCCCACTCTTGATAGAATTGAAATCCTGCAAGAGCGGTTTGCTCAAACTCAGTTAAATCATTCATGGTATCCATATCGGGAGAAACTACTGCCATATTTAAATGAATAGCTTCACAGTCGGGATCTTGTGTACCAAGAGCGGTTGTTACTGCAGAGCCCCAGTCACCACCTTGGGCAAAATATTTTTTGTATCCAAGGTTTTTCATGAGCTTAGAAAAAGTATCTGCAATCTTTTCCACACCAAACCCCGGTTTTGTGGGTTTTCCTGAAAATCCAAATCCAGGCAAAGAAGGGGTTACTACATGAAAAGCATCTTTAGGATCTCCACCGTTGATTGTCGGATCTGCTAAAGGTTTAATTACACGGAGAAATTCCACAATGGAACCTGGCCAGCCATGAGTGATGATTAAAGGTTTGGCTTCTTTGTGAGGGGAGGGGTAATGGATAAAGTGAACATCCAAGTCATTTATATTTGTTATGTACTGAGGAAATTCATTGATGTTTTTTTCATGTTTTTTCCAGTCGTAATCATTCAACCAATATTCGTGAATTTCTTTCATGTAAGACAAAGGAATTCCCTGAGTCCAATCTTCCGGCGTCTCTTTTTCAGGCCATCTTGTGAGTTCCAAACGTTTTTTTAAGTCTTCAAGCTTACTTTCAGGTATAGCTATTGAAAAATCTTTAATTTTTGACATGGTATCTTTGTATATATTTTATGTTGTATTATTTCCTCTCAAATAAGAAAATATCATAATTAGTTAAAAACTTACGACTTTTTATCATGGACAAATTGGCTGAGCGCTTTTCAACCCATCTTGAGAATTGGGGACTAGTTTGGTTTTGTTTGATTTTTTGGGGCAGTATTTTCAATGCAATTTTTCTTAATTTTTTTAACTTCAATTCAGAACTCTATCTTAACTATTTAGGCTACTTTGCAGGACTTATTCTTGGAGTATTAGCTAAATACAAAGCTTGGGGTTGGTTGGGATGAATCAATTTTCTTTGGATAACCAAAAACTTCTCTCTATCGATGAGGAGCGTATAGTTGCCAGAACCTTCATGGGCAGAATAGAGTGGGAAATGATTGTCATTGGCTTAGGACAATTTCTAGTCTGGATGGGGATTTGGGCAATGGTTTTAATGGGATCTTTATCGCTTTGGGCTGGGTTTATATTAAGTACTATCTCTACTGCATTCTCGTATCTACCTTCTCATGCAGGTCAGCACGGTCATCTATCTGGAAAAAATAAAAAATTAAAATGGTTAAACGCATTTGTTGGCCAGATTTCTTTAATTCCTCTTGCGCAATCGCACCATGTTTTAAAAGCGATTCATATGAAGCACCATGCTTACACCAATAACCCTGAAAGAGATCCTGATTTTTTTCATACTCACGTTGATCACTGGTGGCAGGCAGCTATAAATGTTCATGGTCAGACTAATGGCGGAGACTCAAGACTGCAAAAAATGATGGAGATGTATACCGAAGAAGATGAAAACTTCAAGGCTGATATAGAAAAAGGAACCCCTTTTGCATTGATGTTTTTTTTCGGCCAAATGATCACAGCCTTTTTCTTTCCTCTGGAAACGTTGCTTCTATGGTGGCTTCCTAGAAAACTTGTTACTTCATATTTAGGAGTTATCTTTTCTCACGAACCCCATAAAGTTCTGCCGCAGGGAAGATACAAAGACACAAGATTTTGGGTAAATGGGATTCCAAGATTTTTCAATCACTCAATGCAAATCCATGTGATGCATCATATGTATCCAAATATTTGTCATTTTGATGAACCAAAAGCGATAGAGGCATTAAAGCCATATATGATAGCTAGAGGTATTCCAGGTGCTGAAGATCTTCCTGATAAGATTTCCTACAAACTTTTATCTTTTAAATAACATTGGCTTACACTTTAAGCATTGGTGAAAATGCTCCTGACTTTGATCTGGTAGGAACCGATGTAGATTATTACTCTTTGGATTCCTTTCGAGAATACGAAAATCTAATAATTTTCTTTACTTGTAACCACTGTCCTTATGTCACCGGATCAGACGAAGTCACACGAGCAACAGTAGAGAAATTCCAAGGACCTAGATTTAAGTTCATTGCAATTAATTCAAATAGCAAAAATACCTACGAAGAAGATAGTTTTGAAAATATGGTTAAAAGAATAGATGACTTAAAATTTCCATGGCTTTATCTTTATGACGAGACACAGAAAGCAGCTAGGGATTATGGGGCCTTAAAAACTCCTCATTTTTTTGTTTTTGATAGAGAAAGAAAGCTGGTTTATACCGGACGAGGAGTTGATTCTCCAAAAGATTCATCTAATATTAAAGTTAATGATTTAGAAAGAGTTCTTGAAGAACTCAAAGAAGATAGAAAAATATCTGTGCCAGTTACCAATCCCATTGGCTGTAATATTAAATGGGAGGGCAGGGAAGCACACTGGATGCCTGCAGAGGCATGCGACTTAATATAGGAGAAAAAAAATGTCTGAGTTAGCAACTTTAAAAATAGAAGGAGACGTATCAATAATTACTTTGGATGATGGGAAGGCCAACGTTTTTTCTTATCCAATGTTGAAAACCCTTCAAAAAATTCTTTCCGAGATACCCAAAGATAAAGGTTCAGTAATTATTACCGGACGAGATGGAATGTTTTCTGGAGGTTTTGATTTAAAAACTTTCGCATCTGGCGATGTTGATCAAATTAAAAACATGTCGGCTTTGGGGTTCAAAACTTTATTTGATTTGTATACCTTTCCAAGACCAGTAGTTGCTGCAATTTCAGGTCATGCTGTAGCGCTGGGTATTTTTGTAGTTTGCTGTTGTGATTACCGAATTGGTATAGATGGAGAATTTGTGGTTCAAGCAAATGAAGTAAGAAACAATATGGACATTCCAGTACCTATTATGGAAATTGCAGCCAGTAGGGTAGACAAACAACACATTTATAGAGCTCTTTTTCACGCAGATCCTTACAAAATGTCTGATGCTGTTAACGCCGGTTGGATTGATGAGGTTGTTTCTTCTCCGAGCGATCTTATGAAAAGAGCAATGGAAAAAGCAGAAGATTTGGCAACTTTGGGCCATCCGATGTACCAAAAAACCAAGGAAGTTTTTCAACAAGATATTGTAGAAAAAATTCAAGCAAATTTGCCTAATCCTTCAGATACTCCAAGTTTCGTATCTGTTTAGTTATTTGTAAACTTCTTATATAATCCAATTCCTTTGGGGCTATAGCTCAGCTGGGAGAGCGCCTGATTTGCATTCAGGAGGTCCGCGGTTCGATCCCGCGTAGCTCCACCAAAATATTACATTTCTTTACTTTTATTTATATAATCATCTTATGAGAGCATTACACGACTTAGTTATTAGAAACGGAAAAATTGTAGATGGCAGTGGAAAAAAACCTTTCCATGGAGATGTTGCTATTGATAATGGAAAGATATCTGCAGTAGGGATTGTTGAGAATCCTGGTAAAAAGGAAATTGACGCAAAAGGTAACATTCTCACTCCTGGGTGGGTAGACATTCACACTCACTATGACGGTCAAGTTTGTTGGGATCCATATTTGACCCCATCTAGCTGGCATGGTGTAACAACAGTAGTGATGGGAAATTGTGGAGTTGGTTTTGCTCCGGTTAAACCTGGCGATGAGGAATTTCTAATTCAATTGATGGAAGGAGTTGAAGACATACCTGGTACGGCTCTTCATGAAGGAGTTGACTGGAACTGGGAGACTTTTCCAGAGTTTTTAGATGCGATTGAAAAAAAGGATTTTGTCATGGATCTAGGTTTTATGATTGGACATGGTCCTTTGAGAAGTTACGTTATGGGATATGAGAGATGTCAAAGCCAAGTTGATGCCTCGAAAGAGGAAATTTCAAAAATGTCGGACATTGTCACTGAGGCTATTGAATCTGGTGCCCTAGGATTTAGTACTTCTAGAACAATTTTACACAGGGATGTTCATGGAGTTTATGTTCCTGGAACCGAAGCTAGCTCTGAAGAAATGAAGTCTCTAGCTTTTGCGATCGATAAAGCGGGCGAGGGAACTTTGGAAATTGTTTCTGATTGGCTTGATAAAGAAATCGAAATGTCTTGGATGAGAGAATATGTTGAAAAAAGTGATTGTGGATTGACAGTCCTCCAGACAAGCGGAGATGCTGTAAAAACAATATTATTTTGTGAAGAACAATTTTTGAAAGGTAAAAACGTCAGACCTCAATTTCCAGGAAGGAATGTGGGCATGATGTTTGGTTTAGAAAGCTCTTTGCATCCTTTCATAGGCCATCCTTCTTATCGAGAAATAGCAGACCTTCCTTTATCTGAGAGGGTTAAAATTATGAAAGATTCTGCTTTTAAGGAAAAATTACTCAATGAAAAGCCTAACTTTGCTTCTGAAATAGAAAAGTCAATGAACGAGCAAGGTAGTACAAAATCTCAAGAAGAAATCAAAGAAGCAGCTAACTTAGGACTTAAACTTATTTCTAATTACGATACTCAATTCATTTTAGGAGATCCTCCTAACTATGAGCCTGGAAAAGAGGATAGTATTACAGCTTTAGCAAAATCCAAAGGCATAGCTGAGCTTGAAGTCATTTATGATGAATTTCTTAAAAACGACGGCACTAATTTAGTTTATGCCTGTTTTACTCCATACGATAATCACAAATTAGATTTTGTAGAACGAGCTTATGGTCTTAAATCTTCTGTAGCTGGCGGAAGTGATGGCGGAGCTCATTGTGGATTAATATGTGATGCAAGTATGCCCACAACTAACTTATCACACTGGGCAAGAGACAGAGAGGCTGGTAAAAAAATTCCGATTGAATTAATTGTTAGAAAACAAACTAAGGATACTGCCGAAACTTATGGTTTGTTTGACCGAGGGGAAATTAAAACCGGAATGTTAGCCGATCTGAATATAATTGATTTCGAGAAGCTTAATGTTACTCATCCTAAAATGGTATATGACCTGCCTTTGGGAGGAAGAAGATTAATTCAAACCTCTTCAGGTTACTTGGCTACAGTTAAAAGCGGTGAAGTAGTCTACGAAGCTGGTGAAGCAACAGGAATTCTTCCAGGAAAATTAATCCGAGGAAAACAAACTTGTGAAGTTAAAACGGAAAAAGAAAGGGTACCTTTCATTGACCGAACTCTTCGTTTGATGTCTGTTAAAGCTTTTAAATTTCTCTGGAATTTCAAAAAAAACTCAGTTAAAACAACAGTTGTTTCTGACGACTAAACTGAAGCTTCCAGATTAGCCTTATCTCTTGCATATCTTCGCCCTGCAAAGTAATAGCATGGGATGGCAAGAGATCCGATAAAACCAAAGATTAATAAAGCCCAGGTATAAGGCTCTGCAATGGTGCCTTTAGTTATATCAATTAGAATTCCTGCTCCTAAAGAACCGATAGTAAGGCCAATTAAGTTAATACAAAGTATATAGAAAGCAACGATTGTTGCTCTAATTTTCTCTGGAACTAACTCTTGAACAGTAGAAAAAGTGGGACCATAAAAACATCCCAACTGAAAATAACCAAGGACTACACCAACCCAAAAAATTACTGTTGTGGGTTCTACAAATCTATAGATTACACCTATTGGTAATAAAATAAGAGATAACCAAAATAAGAAAATTGGTCTACCCTGATTTGTTTTCTCTAACCACCAGTCACTTACTAGTCCACCAAACAAAACTCCCGCCAGTCCGGCAAAGACAGCGATTATTCCAGATATTTGAGCGATGACACTTCTATCAAAACCTCTTTCCTCAACCAGCCATATTTGTTCAAAGGCGGCTGCACCAAGAATAATATGATAAAAAACTCCCCCAGAGATGGTGAGCGTTAAAGCAGGTGATTTTTTCAAAGCATAAACCAAAATTGTCATTACTTCCGAGAAAGATAGTTTCTCTTCTTGGGTTTCAATTAAATTTTGATTTTCAACTCTTTTTTTATCTTTAAAGAGCAACATGCAAAGTCCTAAGAAGACACCCAGGATTCCTAACATATAAAAGCATCCACGCCACCCAATCGTTTCTCCAAGTAAGCCTTCTAAAAAAATTGGAGATTTTATATCCGCAACAAATCCAACCAACAAAAGACTTATCGCAACGCCCAAGGGAACTCCTAAGTAATAAAATCCAGCAGCAAAACCCATCCTTTTTGGTGGAAAAGCATCCCCCAAGAGAGACATTGAGGTAGGTGTTATGATTGATTCACCGACACCAATAAACATCCTCGGCAGAGCTAAAGTAATAAATCCTTTGGCTGCACCCGAGGCCATTGTAAAAATACTCCAAAGTACTACTCCAAAAGCAATCAACTTAGATCTATTTACACGATCAGCTAGAGCTCCCATGAACAGACCCATTATTGAGTAAAAGAAAATAAAAGCCAAAGAGGTAAGCAGTCCAAATTGCCAACCTGTAAGTTCCAATTCTGGAACAATGTAGTTGGCAAAACTTGCGATTAATTGTCTATCTGTAATATTGAGAAGATTTAATACAGTTAGAAAAAAAAGAAGTCTATATGGATTCATACTTATAGGATATTGTGAAAGAATTATCATAGTATAGGATTTTTAAAAAAATATAAAAAATGTTTATCTTGGGCGTAACAGGTGGAATTGGATCTGGCAAATCAGCAGCAACTGATATTTTTTCCTCTCTGGGAATTAAGATAGTCGATGCCGATGTTTTATCTAGAGTCCCCGTCCAAAAAGGAGGAGCAGGCCTTTTTGAAATAGAAAAAAGATATGGTTCTGAAATTCTTCTTACTACAGGCGAACTAGATAGAAAAAAATTAAGAGAAATAATATTTGAAAAAGAAGAGGAAAAAGATTGGTTAGAAAATTTACTTCATCCTCTAATAGCAGATTTAATTAAAGAGGAATTAAAATCATCTTCTTCCAAGTATACAATCCTTGCCTCGCCATTGTTGTTCGAAACTAAACAGTCCGATTATTGCGATGAAGTACTGGTTATTGATGTATCTGAGGAAACTCAAATTTTAAGAACAAAGACGCGAGACGACGTTCCTGAAGAACAAGTGAAAACTATAATTCTTTCACAAATCAATCGTTCTGAAAGACTCAGATTAGCAACTCACATCATAGAAAATGAAAATACTTTAGATGATCTAAAAAAAGCTGTAACAGAATTACATCAAAAAATAATTACTCAAATTTAAATTAAATGAAATGTCCAAGTTGTAAAGAAGAAATTTCAGAAAGTGCTGATAAAAAATTTCGACCTTTCTGCTCAGAAAGATGCCGCTCTCTGGACCTGTCAGATTGGCTTAACGAAAGAAATCTTATTTCTTCGGACTTATCTCATTCAGAAGATTGAAAAAATCCACTTATACCTGCAATACCTTGAGCACCATTTTCTTTTGCAATCTTAAGGTCTTCTTGTTTTAAACCTCCTAAAGCAAAACTAGGCCCTGGAAATAACTTCGCCAGTTTGGAAAATTTCTCCCAGCCCAATGCAGGATTTTTATTAACAACATTTTTTATTGGAGAAATAAATACATAATCCAGCTCAAGTTGCGCAGCTTTAATAACTTCTTTTTTATTATGACAGGAAGCACCCGTCAAAGAGGAACCTAACTGATTTGTTTCTATCAAATCTCTGGAGGTTAAATGTAGGCTTTCATGATCGGAAATATTTTTCCCTAACCTTGAATTCAAAATTACTTTACCTCCCTTATTTTCATAAATTTCTTTAGTTTTATTCCAATGCTCTGGTGAAAAATCCATTACATCCACTCTGTAGATCAAATACTTTGAAGTATCAGATAGTTTTTCAATCAAAGAAAAGAAGTTTTCTGGAATTTTTTTTGGAGTTATTGGAATAAAACTAACTTCTGTAATCACTATTGATCGATATGTACTCTGGAGATAGGTCTGATGTCATGACAAGAGCCGATTGTTTAGATTTTCCAAGTTTGATTTCAATATTGATTGTTTTTTTTCTAAATTCCTTTTTACCTTTTGATTCGGAATATTTAGGACTTAGATTTCCATTCACTAAAACTGGATGACCTCCAATTTTTAGTGATAGATTTTTTATATCAAACTCCTTTTCATCGGCATTTCCTGCAGCGGTAATAATTCTGCCCCAATTAGGGTCTTCACCATATGCGGCTGTTTTAACCAGAGGAGAGTTTGCAACTCTTAAAGCAACTTTCTTAGAAGCTTTATAAGAGCTTAATCCCGAAACTTTAATCTTAATAAGTTTGGTCGCACCTTCTCCATCTAAAACCATCTTTTCAGCTAATTCTCTAAAGACCTCAAAAAAGTTATTCTTAATTTTTTTGTGATATTTCTTAAAGTCACTTTTTTTCTCAGAGGTTGTTGCAAAAATACTGGAATCACTCGGAGATTGATCTCCATCAATTGAGATGGCATTAAATGTCTGATCGCAAATATCCCTATGTAATTTCTTCAATTGAATTTTTGAAAGTTTTAGATCCGTAAAAATAAAACTCAGGGTAGTTGCCATATTCGGTTCAATCATCCCAACTCCTTTTGCAATTCCGATTACATTAATTTTTTGACTCCCTAATTTAAATTCCTTTTTTACTACTTTATGTCGAGTGTCTGTAGTCATTATTGCATTAGCAAAGTCTTCCCAAGAATTTTTACCTAACTGATTGGTACATTTTTTAAATGCTTGAGAAAGCTTTATGGTATCAAGTAATTCTCCTACCACACCAGTAGAAAAGGGTAGGATATTATCTTTGGATACATTTAATAAAGATGAAACATCCTCTATGAGTTTTTCAGAGTCTTTTTTCCCTTTCTTGCCGGTTGCAGCATTTGCATTTCCAGCATTGACCATCAAGACCTTTGGTTCTGAAATATTTTTATTCATCTTTTCCAAACATATTTCAACCGGTGCAGACTTAAATTTATTTGAGGTAAACAAGCCAGACCAAATTGCTTCCTTTTCAAGTTTTACTATAGAGGTATCCAATCTAGTTCCATACTTCGTTTTGGAGGATGCACACCCAATTTTTATATCTTTCAACATTATCTTTTTTTCTTTTTTCTGTTAGCTTTTGCTTGCAGTCTTCTTAATCGTCTATTTCCCTCTACAGGTTGATCGTTATTAGATGCTTGTTGGTTAGACATAGAGTTATCCATAAATGCTGATGGAGAATTTTCATGCACTGTTTTAGTTTTTTCTAAGACCTCTCTAGATTTCATCTTTTCAATTTCATGTTCGTCTTCAGGTTTTACTTCGACGCGACAAAGGAATCTTGTAGATTCTTTTTTTATTGTTTCAAGAAGTTGTTCAAACATCTCAAACGCTTCTCTTTTGTATTCAAGACGCGGATCTTTTCCTGCATAACTTCGAAACCCGATGTTTTGTCTAAGCGAATCAAGTTGATTGATATGGTTCTTCCAACTTTGATCAATGACCTGCAGGATGATTTGATTTTCCAATTGAGAATAAACGTTTGGAAATTTATTTCTTTTTTCTAAGTAAATTTTGTCAGCAAAATCTAAAAGCTTTTTCATCACCTCTTGCGTGTTGGATTCACTATTTTCTAATTCAGCTTTTAAATTAAATTGCAGATTAAATTCAGATTCTAGGATGTTTGTTAGTTCATCAACTTTCCAATTGGTTTCTATTTCATATTCAGGAATATGAGCCTCAAAAGTCGAGCTCAAAACATCAGCTCGC
>CABXSA010000018.1 GCA_902514765.1 uncultured SAR86 cluster bacterium
TCGACAGTAATAAAGCCCTTATCAGCATGTATTAAGGCACTTAGCCCTAATAAAAGAATAGATAGAGACAATAATTTAATTCCTTTTTTAAATATCATTTTTAAATCTCCTAGATTTTGAAGTATTATAAACAAAAAACTCCATAAATCATCTCACTTAATGTCTGAAAACATAGAATCACTGCTTTTAAATCAAAGATATTGGGATATATTTGCTGTTGCTAGAAACTCATCCATTGATGAGGCGTGCAGAATAATGGATAAAAACAGAATTGGAGCTCTATTGGTTTATTGTTCCGACACAAATGACCCACAAGATCTTGAAGGGATCATTACCGAAAGAGATGTAATCGAGCTTATTTCCAGAAAAGGAAAAGAGGCCTTAAATAATGAAGTCAAAGAAATAATGTCTAAAAACATTATTAGCGTCACACCTCAATGTACAAAACTGGAGGCTCTTGACTTAATGATGGAAAATCAGATTCGTCATCTTGCGGTAATGGATAAAGAAAAACTTGTTGGAGTTCTTTCCATGAGAGATTTAATCAAGCAACTTTAATTTCTTTCTTTGATATCACTGAAGAAGAACCTTTTTTAATTTTATTTGGGAAATCTATATTGTAATGAAGGCCTCTGCTTTCTTTTCTCAAAATAGCACTTTCTATGATCAGCCTCGCAACCAGAACCAAATTTCTCAACTCAATAAAGTCTGAATTTAACTCAAAGTTTTTGTAAAAACTCTCTACTTCATTTTGAATGATTTTTATTTTTTCTTTCGCTTTAAAAAGCCGATCATTTGATCTAACGACGCCAACGTAGTCCCACATCAATCTTCTGGTTTCATCCCAATTATGAGAGATTAGAACATTCTCTCCTGCTCTTATAACCTTTGAAGAATCCCATTCCTTAAGCTTTTCCTTGTTTGCATCAAAATTATTTTTGATGTGCAAAGCCGTAGACTTTGCAAAAACAACACATTCTAACAGGGAGTTGCTTGCCATTCTGTTAGCACCATGCAAACCTGTACATGCTGTTTCCCCAATAGCATAGAGATTCTTTATGTTTGTTTCACCTGCCAAGCCTGTCTTAACACCGCCACAAGAGTAGTGTGCTGCTGGAACAATGGGTATTTTGTCTTTTGTAATATCAAATCCATAACCCAAACATTTTTTATGGATTGCTGGAAATGACTTTAAAATCATTTTTTTTGGCTTATGGCTTATATCCAGAAACATATAGTCTTTACCAGTTTTTTTCATTTCTTCGTCTATTGATCTTGCCACCACATCTCTTGGAGCTAACTCATTTTTTTTATGATACTTTTTCATGAATCTTTCGCTGTCATGATTTAATAAATAAGCACCTTCACCTCTTAAAGCCTCACTAATTAAAAAAGATTTTGCTTCTGGATGATAAAGACAGGTTGGGTGAAACTGGTTAAATTCCATATTAGACAATTTACATCCTGCTCGCCAAGCTAGTGCCATACCATCACCACTAGTCCCATCTGGGTTACTAGTATATAAATAAACCTTGCTTGCTCCTCCAGAAGCTAGAATTGTTGCATTTGATTTAAAGGTTACGACTTCTTCTTTTTTCTTATCGAATACGTAAGCCCCCAGAGATATACGATTGTTTGTTATTAAATCAACCGCTAGATGGTTTTCATAAATTGTTATATTTTTTATTTTTCTTGCTCTAGCTATTAAAGAATTTGAAACTTCTTTGCCAGTAGTATCTTTAGAGTGCGCAACACGTCTTTTGGAATGCCCACCTTCTTGAGTAAGATGCAATTTTTCTCCATCCTGTGTCTTTGTAAAGTTAACTCCCATTTCAATAAGCCAATCAATTGCTGATTTACTATTCTCTACGCAGTGGGCAACAGCTTCCTTATCACAAATCCCATCTCCAACCTCCAAGGTATCAGCAATATGTTCTTCGACCGTATCTTTTTCCCCCATCACCGCAGCTATGCCTCCTTGTGCATACCAAGTAGAGCTATCAACAATGGTTTCTTTTGAAATAACACATACCTTGTGTTTCTGACTAAGTTCAATTGCTGCAGTTAATCCAGCAGCACCGCCACCAATAATTAAAACTTCGGTATCAATCATTTAAATTATTCTAGGCGAAAGTTCTGATCAAAAACGCTATACCTATCGCCAAAAAAAGAATAAGCAGAAAGTATTTTAGAAAATCATATCTTCTGTTGGACCAATCTATCCGATCTTCTCTATTTAGTTGCTTTTCCGATGCTCTATAGCGACCAAAAAAAAAGAATACTGCAAGCGAGAAAATCGTTAGGAGTAAAAAAAAGATATTTGTCAGAGACACGCTATCTGCTTCTGAGTTTTGCAAGCAGTCTAAGCATTTCCAAGTAAAGCCAAATCAGGGTAACCATTAAGGCAAAAGCGCCGAACCACTCCATATATTTAGGAGCATTTTTTTCTGATCCTTCCTCAATGAAGTCAAAGTCTAGAACTAAATTTAAAGCCGCAATACCCACAACAAAAAGGCTAAATCCAATACCAAAAGGACCATTACTATGAATAAAACCGATTTCAGTACCAAACATATTCATAATGATGCTAACCACGTAGAGCAATGCAATTCCCATAGTAGCTGATACCACCATAAGCCTGAAGTTTTCAGTAGGTTTAATTATTCCAGTTTTATAGAGAACTAATAATGAAGCCAAAGTACCAAAAGTTAGCCCTGTTGCTTGAATCACAATTCCTGGATACTGATTCTCAAAAATTGCAGAAATTAATCCTAAAAAAAGTCCCTCTAAAATTGCATAAATAGGAGCTGTATACATAGACCACTCTTTTTTAAAAATGGTAATCAAGGCGAAAATCATGCCTCCAAATAACCCAAAAAGCCCTATTGGCATTACATCTGAAATGCTCTGATTGATAAAATATAAGTTCCAAGTATACGCCGCACTAAGAACAACAAGAGCCAAGAGGATACCAACTTTATTGACGGTGCCCTGAAGCGTCATGGTTTTTTGATCTACATTTTCAAAATCAGCAAAAGTCGCATCACTCAATGTGGGATTCCCAGACCTGCCAAACATGTCTAAAGCTTTATGTTTACTCATAACCTAATTTTAACTTGAAATATAAAAAAATGAATAGCTTAACTTTCCGAGATAGTTTTTAATTTTTTGATTACAATCATATAAAAGAATTATGGTTTTGCCTTACACCTTTCTCTTTTTAGCAATCGTTTTAGAAGTTGTTGGTACTCTTTTTTTAAGAGATACAGAAGGCTTCACAAAAATAATTCCTAACCTTGTTGTTGTCTTTAGCTATGCAGCAAGCTTCTATTTTCTTTCTTTAACTTTTCAACATATATCGGTTTCAGTTGCATACGCAATTTGGTCGGGAATAGGAATTGTCTTAATAGCAATTTTGGGAGCAATCAAATATCAAGAGTTTCCTTCTTTGCTTGTTTCTTTTGGAATTCTTTTGATTGTAACTGGCGTTATTTTAGTTTTAGCTAATACCGTAAATTAAGGTATCAACCAGTTCTTTTTCATATCGTTATTATTCCATGCGAAGATTGCTCTTCTGTGACCTGCTCTTTTTAAATATAAGATTTCTAGGCTTTGAAAAGTAAAAAGATTTACTACAAAATTTTTATAGCCCATTTCCCTATCAATTTGGTATTTATCAATATCAAATTCAACAGGATTGTCTATCTTTTTGCTAGGAGAGTCTTTTACTGAATAACATTCTTTGGACATTTCTCTAGTATTTTCCCATACCTTTTCTGTTACGGAATCTTGATGATGAACTTCAATACTTCCTTTTAATCTAATCTGAATTTTTTCTTCTTGATCATAAGCATGAACCGTAGCCCTATTATTTTCTTTAATTTGAGAAACTTTTGGCGACCTTTGATCGGTATGAAACCTTAAAACTCTTTCTTGTTCATTAAAGTCTCTGAGCACAACAGTTCTTGCTGATATTTCTTGACCTTCAAAAGTGCATACAGTTGGGGTATGAAAGTAACTTTTAGCATCATCAACTCCGTTAGATATAGTCAAAAAAGCTTTTTCAAGCATCGTATCCAAAGAATTTTCAAAATCTTTCATAAATGTTATTAATATAAAGAATCTACTTTAGCTTAAAATAAAAATATATGGATGTATCTTATATATTGGATGATCTAAATTCTCCTCAGAGAGAAGCCGTATCAGACGAATCTCAGTTCTCTTTGATTCTAGCAGGAGCTGGCTCAGGAAAAACCCGAGTTATCACGCATAAGGTAGCTTGGCTGTGTAAGGTTCACAACCTAAACCCCATGTCTTTATTAACTGTTACTTTCACCAATAAAGCAGCAAAAGAAATGAGAGGCCGAATAGAAAACATTCTTGGCGAACAACTTAATCAGATGTGGTGTGGCACTTTTCACTCTCTATTTCATAGGATGTTAAGAAGACATTGGGAAGAAGCTGGCTTACCAAAAAGCTTTTCTATTTTAGATTCGGAAGATCAGAATAGGGTGATAAAGAGAGTCATAAAATCTCTAGAATTAGATGATGCAACCTGGCAGCCCTCACAAGCACAATGGTTTATTAACAATCAGAAAGAAGAAGGTAGAAGAAAAGCAAAAATAAAATCCAGCGCTTCTTTTGTTGAAGAAAAAATGGTCGATATCATGAATGAGTACCAAAAAGTTTGTGACCAAGAAGGACTGGTTGATTTCGCCGAAATCCTCTTGCGGTCTTTTGAATTGCTATCCAATAATAAGGCAATTTTAGAGCACTATCAGAATAGGTTTGAACATATTTTGGTTGATGAATTTCAAGATACCAATGAAATTCAATATCTTTTATTGAAAAAACTCTTAGGAAAAAAAAGTTTTATGACAGTTGTTGGAGATGATGATCAATCAATTTACAGCTGGAGAGGGGCAAAAAGCGCAAACATTAAAAGGTTTCAAAAAGATTTTAAGAAAGTGAAAACCATTAAGCTTGAGCAAAACTATAGATCTACAAAAAATATTCTTTCCTCTGCTAATGCAGTTATTGCAAATAATCCCGAAAGATTAGGCAAAAAACTTTGGTCGGAAAATAAAGAAGGCGAGCCTTTAAAAATTTATCGCGCATTCAACGAAAGAGATGAGGCAAGTTTTATTGTCGATATTATAAAAAACTGGATCGACGAGGGAAGGTCTCTTAACGATGTAGCAATTTTGTATAGATCAAATGCCCAATCCCGTGTTTTGGAGGATAGTATTTTGCGGGCTGAGTTGCCTTATAGAATTTATGGAGGCGTGAGGTTCTATGAAAGAATGGAGATCAAAAACGCTTTAGGTTACGCAAAATTACTTGTAGATTTTGATAATGATGCAGCCTTTGAACGAATAGTAAATGTACCTACAAGAGGCATTGGCGCAAAGACCTTAGATAGCGTACGTGAGTACGCTAGAGCTGAAAATATATCTTTATGGAAAGCAGCCGAATCTATTTCTAAAGGCAATTTAAAGAAATCTTCCAGAGCCTTATCTCATTTCATTGAAACAGTCTCTCAGCTAAAAACTGATACTAAAAATAAAGGTCTTGGAGAAATTTTTGATGAAATTATCAATACAACCGGTTTGAAAGATTTTCATGCAAAAGAACCTGGGGAGAAAGGCAGATCAAGAAAAGAGAATTTAGAGGAACTTGTTTCTGCTGCTTCTGGTTTCAATCCTATAGGTGAAGACGCTGATGATGATAGAAATGAATTAGAGATATTTCTCGATCAAGCTTCTTTAGATGCAGGGGAAAATCAGGCAGATATTGACGAAGATGCAATACAAATGATGACTCTCCATTCAGCAAAGGGTTTAGAATTTCCACTAGTTTTTATCGCTGGATGCGAAGAAGGATTATTCCCTCACAAAAGATCTTTAGAAGATCCAAGGCAGTTGGCAGAAGAACGAAGGCTCTGTTACGTTGGCATCACCAGAGCAATGGAAAGACTTTACTTAACATACGCGGAAGTAAGAAATATGTATGGGATGGAAAGTTTCAGTCCGATATCTAGATTTTTAAAAGAAATTCCTGACGAGTTGAAGTATGAGATAAGAATGTCATCAGAAACACCTAGTTCAAAAGGGTTTTTGCCCAAAATTGTTGGCGGTACTGAGTTTAAAGGCGAAGAGTTTTCTTTGGGTGACTTGGTAACGCACGATGTATTTGGTGAAGGAACCATTCTTAACTATGAAGGAGAGGGTGCCAATGCTAGAGTTGAAGTTAATTTCACCAAAGAAGGAATAAAATGGCTGGTTTTAAGTTTCGCAAATTTAAAAAAAGTTTAGTTTTAACTTTTGTATTAACTTTCTTCATCGCATGCGAGCAAGAAGAAGCAAATACTGCATTTAAAGAATCTGAAAAGACATTCACTTGGCGAATGGTAACCACTTGGCCAAAAAATTACCCTGGAGTAGGTTTGGGAGCTGAAAATCTTTCAAAATTAGTTAACAAAATGTCAGCAGGCAGACTTCAAATAAAAGTTTATGGTAGTGGAGAGCTTGTTCCTGCTTTAGAGGTTTTTGATGCGGTTTCACGAGGTACAGTTGAAATTGGTCATGGAGCATCTTATTACTGGATTGGAAAAGCTCCTTCGGCACAATTTTTTACTGCTTTGCCCTTTGGCTTGAATGCTCAAGAGATGAATGCTTGGCTCCATTATGGAGGCGGGTTAGAACTTTGGGAGGAAGCATATGATAAATTCAATTTGATTCCTCTGGCAGGCGGCAATACTGGCGTACAAATGGCAGGTTGGTTTAATAAAGAAATAAATTCTCTAGAAGATATAAAAGGAACCAGAATGAGAATACCTGGATTGGCTGGAAAAGTTTGGACAGAGGCAGGTGGAGAAGCAGTTCTAATGCCTGGCAGCGAAATCTTCACCAACCTTCAAACAGGAGTTATAGATGCTGCTGAATGGATTGGGCCATATAATGATCAGACCTTTGGATTACACCAAGCAGCAAAATATTATTACTATCCAGGTTGGCATGAACCCGGTCCCACTTTAGAAGTTATTATCAATAAAGAAGCTTTCGCTTCTTTACCTTCTGATCTTCAAGAAATAGTAAGAGCTGCAAGCAGGGCAGTGAATCAGGATATGTTGGATGAATACACTGCAAGGAATAATCAAGCTTTGGAAACATTGGTAAATACTCACGGGGTAATACTAAAAAGACTTCCTGACGATGTTTTGAAAAAATTTAAAGAAATTACTTCTAAACTCTTGGAAGATTTAATTACTAAGGATCCGTTATCAAAAAGGATATTCGAGTCTCAAGAAAATTTTAAAAAAAATGTTTCCGAGTATCACAAAATTTCAGAAAAAGCAGTGTATGAAATGAGGGAACTTAACTAACTATATTTTCTTACTAACCAAATACCTATCGAAGTTGTTATAAAGTATCTAATAAAGAAAATTAATGCTGCTGGTAAAGTGTAAATAATTCCCACCCACCAATCAAAAAATTCGCCCCAAGTTTTAATCCAATTAAATAAATACAAGGCTATTTGCAGATACTCAGAAAAATACATCTCAACGGTAATTGGACTTACAAATAAAGAATGAACGAAAAATATAACTAACAAAAAATCTCCCCATATGAAGAAATATCCCAAGTTAACTAGATGTTTATTATTCATTTAATATAAATAGCTTGGTAAAAAAGTTACGATTGTTGGAAAGATGGCTAATAAAATCAAAAGACCCAGTTGGATTAGTATAAAAGGTATTACTCCTCTATATAAAGAAATTGTCTTGATGTTATCTGGTGCAACACCTCTCAGATAAAACAAAGCAAAACCAAATGGCGGAGTTAAGAAAGAAGTTTGAAGATTGATTGCAATCATAATACCAAGCCAAATTGGATCTGCTCCCATTGCCATCAAAACCGGCCCTACAATTGGCACTATGACAAAACTTATTTCGATGAAATCCAGGATAAAACCCAACAGAAAGATTAAAACCATAACTAAAACCATAGAACCGAAAAGACCTCCAGGAATAGAGTTAAATATTTGCTCGATGAGTTCTTCTCCGCCTAAGCCTCTAAAAACCAAAGAAAAAACAGAAGCTCCAATTAAAATAATAAAAACCATTGAGGTTATGGCGGCTGATTGTTTTACTGTCTCAGCTAAAGTCTGAAAATTTAATTTATTATTTAGGATTGCAATCAGAATTGCTCCCAAAGCACCTAAACCAGAGGCTTCTGTTGGAGAAGCAATTCCAAAAATAATGCTGCCTAAAACAGTTATGATCAAAATAAATGGCGGGGCAATGACTTTTATTAAATCAATAGCTTCTATTGAGCTTTGTTCATCATTTGAGATAAGTTCAAAGTTTCTTGATTTGAAAAGAAAATAAAATGCATAGAAACAAAGCAGTATTAATCCAGGAACTATAGCTGCTAAGAAAAGATCCCCTACAGAAATTGTTTTGGCAGTAAAAATACCTTGGCTAAGTTGTGATTGTTGATAAGCCGAAGACAACACATCTCCTAAAATAACCAAGGCAATAGAAGGAGGGATGATTTGTCCTAAAGTACCGGTAGCAGAAATTAAGCCAGTAGAAAGGTCGTGAGGATATCCTTGTTTTAAAAATGCAGGCAAAGAAATTAAGCCCATGGCAATAACTGTAGCTCCAACAATTCCTGTACTAGCTGCGAGCAAAGCTCCAACAAAAATTACCGATAAACCTAGCCCACCTCTAAAACCAGAAAAAAAGTCAGACATTTTAAGCAGGAGTTCTTCAGCAACTTTCGATTTTTCTAATAATACCCCCATAAAAATAAATAGAGGAACTGCTATCAAAGTAGAGTTCGTCATCACGCCAAAAATCCTATTTGGCAGAGTTTCTAAAAGAAACAAATCAAAAAAACCAAACAAACTTGTTATCAATGCAAAAATTATTGAAACCCCAGCCAAAGTAAAAGCAACAGGGAAACCAAAAAGTAAAAAGATACAAACTAAACCAAAAAGAATTAGTGGCAGAAAATCAATCATGTTTGAAAACCAATTTGATCAGATCTGAAAAGCTCTGAAGAATCAAAAGAATAGGAAAAATAATTAAGCTTGTTTTGAAAAGATATACAAAAGGTAGCCCGCCTGGTTCTGGAGAAATTTCATTGATTGACCAAGAGAAGTAAACATATTCAAATGAAAATATTAAAATTACCCAAGCAAAAGGTTGTAAAAAAAATAGATTTCCAAAAATATTTATCATTCTTTTTCTTTTGTCAGATAACTCCCTGTAGAAAATGTCTACTCTCACATGTGCATCATCTTTAAGAGCCTGTGCGGAGTAAAATAAAAAAAGCATTCCATGTGAATAAACGAGTAATTCTTGCATTGCAACTATTCCGATTTCAAAAACATATCTCAAGATAACAATCATCGAGCTTAGAAAAATCATTAATAAAATAAGAAAAGAAGAAATTTTTCCAAAAAAGAAAGGAAATAAATTAAGTATATTCTCTCTGGTTTTGGTAATTTTTTTGAGCATTGAAATATGATTTAATAATACTGTAATGATTATAGTTCTATCTCCAGCTAAGACGTTAGATTATTCTTTTTCTGAAAAGGGACTGGATTTCTCAGTACCTCCTTTTTTAATTAAATCTAAAAATTTAGTGTCTACTATGAAGAAACTCAATAAATCTGAGTTGTCTTCTTTAATGGGAGTGAGTGATAAAATTTCTGCTTTAAACCATGACAGATTCCAGAATTGGTCTCAAGCAACGAAACCTTCAACTCATGCGAAACAAGCTGGCTTTGTTTTTAAAGGAGACGTCTATCAGGGACTAGAATTTGAAAAACTTTCAAAACAAGACATAAATTTTGCACAAAAACACCTCAGGATCCTTTCTGGGCTTTACGGAGTTTTAAAACCATTAGATATCATTTCGCCTTACCGTCTTGAGATGGGCACTAAAATTTCCGTTGCAAAAAACAAGGACTTGTATGAGTTTTGGAAAGAAGAAATTACCAATCATTTAAATAAAGATCTTAAAGCAACTTCTATTTTGGTGAATCTTGCTTCTATTGAATATTTTTCTTCCGTTGATACTGAAAAATTGAAAAGCAGAGTTATAAGCCCAGTATTTAAAGACTTCAAAAATGGTCAATTCAAGATAATTAGTTTTTATGCAAAAAAGGCCAGAGGATTAATGGCTAAGTATTTAATTGAAAACCGAGCTAAAACTCCTGAAGATCTTTATAAATTCAATCTTGATGGCTATAGATATTCCAGAAAAGATTCGACCGAAGATAGACCAGTTTTTCTAAGAAAATAATCTATCCTTGATATCCACCATCTAGATATTTCTTTCCAGTTCTTGGAATTAAATCATCAAACTCTGGATCTTTCTTATTTACTTTTGCATCAAATGCTACAGACATCTCATCGCTAATTCCCATTGCAGCATTCCACAAAGCAACATGATTTAGAGATTCTTCAATTGTATGATCTCGCCCATAATTAAGAATCTCTTTCGTTCCCGCAACTGCCAAAGGACCTTTGGAAGCAATTTCTTCCGCAATAATTTTTACCGCTGACATCATTTCTTCATGAGAATCAAAAACTTTGTTTACCAAGCCATGAGCTTTTGCTTCGTCAGCAAAAAATCTTCTGCCTGTGTAGGCTAATTCTCTTACTACTCCTTCTGGAATCAACCTTGGAATTCTTTGCAAAGTTCCAACATCTGCTGCCATCCCAATATTAATTTCTTGTATACAAAAGAAAGCCTCCTTAGTGCAGAATCTCATATCTGTTGCTGTTGCAAGGTCTAAACCACCACCTATACAACCTCCTTGTATAGCTGAAATAACTGGAATTCTTGCTTTTTCAAGAGACGTGATTGTATGTTGAAGGTCAAGAGTGATTCTAAAACCAGCTTCTTTTTTCATACCATTATGGGTATTTGAAGATTTTGGCTCAGTGGGGTTGTCGCTCAATGAAAAGTTAGCTAAATCCATTCCCGCACAAAAGTGCTTTCCTGTTGAAGACAGGACAATTACTCTCGCACTTGCATCATCAGATATTTTTTCAACAAGGTGAGGCAATTCTGACCAAAACGCTTTATTCATTGAATTGTATTCATCTGGTCGACACATAGTTACATACGCCACTTTGTTTTTTATTTCTAAATCAAAACAAGTATATTTATTTGTCATTTCAACTCCTTTTTACTTTTTAAGTTTTTCAATCAAATCTATTGAAAGTTCTTCTAGTTCCTCAATCAATTCAAATTCTTTGTGATGAGGCATTACAACTTTTCTATTTTTTAGACTAAGTCTCTTTAGGCCAGAATGAATGTCTTCTGCCTGTTTCAATAAATCTTCTTTATCAACCATAATATGTTTTTTTAATAAGAATGTTATTGTAATTTATAAATAGCATTTGTAAAAATAATGATGCATAAAGTGAATCAAACTTATATTTCAGAGGAGTTAATTAAAATATTCAAAAGTGCGAAAAAGTTTTTTGTTAATTTTAATTCGATGGATCTTAAAGTAAGCTATAAAATTGACGACTCACCACTCACAGTCTTAGATACCGAAGTAGATAAATTCATAAGAAAAGAGCTAAAAAAAATTAACGAAGATTTTGCGCTTATTTCTGAAGAGACTAGCCAACAAAAAGCAAATTCTGAATATACTTGGATCATAGATCCTATTGATGGTACAAAAGAATTAATTAATGGCAGCGATGAATTTACTTTAAACATTGCTTTAATTTATAACCAAAAACCAATACTTGGCGCAATCTATCAACCTATTAAAGATAGCATCTTTTTAGGAGGTACTGATTTACCACCAAAAAGAATTATTGATGAAAAAACGGAGTATCTCACTAATAAAAATAATCAAATCTGTAATGTTTTAATTAGTAAATCTCACAGCAGCGAAGAAGAAATAGATTTTTGTGCAAAAGTAATGTCTAAATATAAGGGATCCAAAGTTATTAAAATGGGAAGCTCAATAAAGTTTTGTAAGATCTGTGAGGGAATAGCAGACCTTTATCCTAGATTTGGAGATATTTATTCTTGGGATATCGCAGCTGGACACGCAATCTTAAAGGCTTTTGGAGGAGATATATTGGATTCAGACCTTCAAGAGATATCTTACGATATGAAAGAAAAACAGTTAATTAAGGGATTTTTTGCTTTTTCCAATAAAAAAAGGTTAGATTTTTTAAGACAAATAGATTCTTAAACTATTTTTATAACTTTTTTAGTAAATTATTTCTAAAAAGATGAAAAAAAGGTATAAAATTCCCAATTATGAGTAAAGAATTACAGCCTATGGATATTTCTTCTCCAGGTCAAAACCTGGAGTCCTATCTTAATTCCATACAAAATATCTCTATTTTGACTCCAGAAGAGGAGAAAAAACTTGCAGAGGAGCTTTACTACAATAATGACTTGGAAGCAGCTAGAAAGCTCGTAATGGCGCATTTGAGGTTTGTTGCACATGTAGCTAGAGGGTATTCCGGATACGGTCTTCCTCAAGCAGATCTTATTCAAGAAGGAAATGTTGGCCTTATGAAAGCTGTAAGGAAATTCAATCCAGAAGTTGGCGTCAGACTAATATCCTTTGCGATTCATTGGATAAAATCTGAAATCCACGAATACATTTTAAAAAATTGGAAAATTGTTAAAGTAGCAACTACCAAAGCTCAAAGAAAGCTTTTCTTTAATCTTAGGAGCAAAAGAAAAGAGTTGAATTGGCTTTCGTCTGATGAAGTAAAAATGATCTCCAACGAATTAGGCGTAGATGAAAAATCCGTAAAAGAAATGGAATCCAGAATGAATTCATCAGATGTTTCTTTTGATCCTCCTGTTGAAGCCAATGATGATCAGGCATCTTACAGTCCTGCTAATTATATTTCGGATTCAAGCATGGACCCAGCAGAACTCATTGAAAAAAATGATTTAGAAAAACACAACAATAGCGAACTTCTTTCTGCTATCTCTGAATTAGATCAAAGAAGCAAAGAAATTTTAATGGATCGTTGGCTTAGTGATATGAAACCCACTCTTCATGAACTATCTGATAAATACGGAGTTAGCGCGGAACGAATAAGGCAAATTGAAAAATCTGCCATGGACGTGATAAAGGAAAAATTGAGCTAAATTTTGGGAAGCTCTCCAATAAAAATCTTCATCAACGGCGATTTAAAAAAATTTCCACAAGAAACAAACATTGTCTTTCTCTTAAAGTCCTTAAATATATCTTCCAAACACATTGCAATTGAAATAAACGAAAGTTTAGTTTTTAGATCAGATTGGGAGGAAACTTATCTTAAAGATGGAGATAAACTAGAAATTGTAAAGGCTATAGGTGGTGGTTAATTGACTGAGGACAACTTAGTAGTTGCAGGAAAAAACTACTCATCAAGACTTCTAGTAGGGACTGGTAAATATAAAGATGAAGTTGAGGCAATTGCATCCATTAAAGCTTCGGGAGCAGAAATTGTTACCGTTGCCGTCAGAAGAATAGACCTTCAAAACAATAAAGACTCTTCAATTCTTGATTACATATCTCCGGATAAATACACAATTCTTCCTAATACTGCTGGTGCTTATACAACAAAAGATGCAGTGAGGATGGCCAAATTAGGTAGAGAGATTTTGGGCGGTAAAAATTTACTAAAATTGGAAGTACTAGATGATCCAAAAACATTACTACCAAATATGGATTCAACCATAGAGGCAGCAGAAATTTTAGTAAAAGACGGTTTTGAGGTAATGGTTTATTGCACTGCTGATTATGAAAGTTGCATGAAACTAGAGGATATCGGGTGTGTTTCCATAATGCCATTAGCTGCTCCCATTGGCTCTGGCCAAGGTATTGCAGATCCTCAAAAAATTCAAAAAATTATTGATTCAATTTCTGTGCCAGTCATTATTGATGCTGGTATTGGTACTGCTTCAGATGCTTCTATAGCAATGGAAATGGGGGCTGATGCAGTTTTATTGAACACCGCCATTGCAAGATCTGAAAATCCTTCTCAGATGGCATTAGCAATGAAATTAGCAGTTGAATCAGGAAGGCTTGCCCATAAATCAGGGAGAATTCCTAAATCTCAACCTAGTCCCAGCTCTCCAGAAAAAGGCATTATAGAGTCTTGAAAAGAGAAGTTAAATCTTTTGTGCATGTTCGCAGTAGAACATCTAAAAAAGATCTGGAAATATTCGAGAAATTTAAAAATAAGAATTTTTTTGATTCAAAAGAACTTAGAAATTTATCAAAATTGCTTCCAGAAAAAAAAATTAATATTCTTGAAATAGGCTTTGGAGATGGTAACAACTTAATCGAAAAGGCAATGGCCAACTCTAATATCAATTTTTATGGGATTGAAGTTTTTAAGTCTGGTATTGCCTCCGTTTTGAAACAGGTACAAATTCATGATTTGGACAACATATGTTTGTTTTATGGCGATGCAAAAGATTTTTTAGTAAAAATTGAAAAACCTTTTTTTGATTTTATTTTTATTTTATTTCCTGATCCTTGGCCGAAAAAAAAACATTGGAAAAGAAGGTTGATAGACGAAGATTTTCTAAATCTTATAAAACAAAATCTCAAGGAAAAAGGACTTTTGATTGTTAAGACAGACTGGCAAGATTATGCTGATGAAATAAAAAAGGACTTTGCAGAATTCAAAGTATTTCATGATCCAAATATTTTAGAGTCACTAAAGCCTATACAAACAAAATATGAGGGGAAAGCGATAGAAGAGGGTAGAAAAGTCTTTACCTATATAAGCGATTTAAATGCCTAAGCATTTCTTGAGTAGATTTTGCTCTGTGACTTATTTTTATTCTCTCTTTAAATGAGACCTCTGCCAAAGTTTGACAAGAATTTTTAATTTTAAATATTGGGTCATAACCAAATCCTTTGTTGCCTTTTTTTTCTTTAATGATTTCTCCTTCTAATTCTCCAAAAGAAAACAGTTCTAGATTTTTTTGTGGATCATAGAACGCTAGGGTGGAAACAAATTTTGCTTTAGTATTTTTTAAATTTTTAGTTGCTTTAAGTAATTTTTTTATATTTGTTTCATCAGTTGCATTTTTTCCTGAATATCTAGCAGAAAAAAGTCCAGGATCATTATTTAGTAATTTAACTTCTAGGCCTGAGTCATCTCCAACCGAAGGATAATTGCTTAACTCACTCGCTTTTTTCGCCTTTAACATTGCATTTTCTTCATAAGATCTTCCTGTCTCATCAATGTCTTCAGTTGTGAAGTCTTTTAAAGAAAGAATCTCAAAAGAAGATTTACTAAATAAGTCTTCGAATTCTATAAATTTACCTTCGTTTAAAGTCGCAATAACTATTTTCAATTTTCTTTGACAAGTTTGTATAAAGCTACTTCTGAAAATAGATTTGGTAAAAGCTTCATCAGAATACTTTCTTCACCATTTATTTTTGAAAGTTTTCTCTCGACAATTTTGATTTTGGATTTCTTACAAAGTTCCTCGAAATCCTCTAAAGAGCAAAGATGTAAATTTGGCGTTGAGTACCAATTGTGAGGCAAAGCACTCGAAACCGGCATTTGTCCCTTAAAAAAAAGTTGAAGCCTGCATTTGATATTTGCAAAATTTGGAATAGAAACGATACATTCTTTTCCAATTCGAACAATCTCTTCTAAAGCTACTTCAGGTTTTTTAAGAGCTTGGATAGATTGACTCATCACAACATAATCAAAAGATTGGTTACCAAAATTTTCCAAACCACTATCAATGTCTTGTTCGATAACTGATATTCCTTTTTTTAAACAGCTTTTTATTTTTTTGACATCTATTTCAATACCCAAACCGGAAGCAGACTTTTCTTTTTTTAAATCATTAAGAAGAGATCCGTCTCCACAACCAAGATCTAGAACTTTGGAGTTTCGAGAAATCCAATCATTTATCTTAAACATCTGCTTCTAAAAAACTATTGATAGCATTTTCATATCTATCATTTTTCATCAAAAAACTATCATGTCCTTGAATAGAATCTATATTTAAATAGCTTACTTTTTTTTCTGCCATAATTAGGGCATCTACAATTTCTTTTGATCTCTCTGGTGGAAATCGCCAATCGGATTTAAAAGATATAACCAAGAATTGGCATGTTGATCTTGAAAGAGTTTCTGATAAATTCCCATCTTTCTTTTTTGCAGGATCAAAATAGTCTAAAGCTCTAGTCATCAATAAATATGTATGAGCATTAAAACTTTTTGAAAAATTGGCTCCTTGATATCTCAAATAACTCTCTATTTCAAATTCAACATCATAGCCATATTCAATTTTTTCTTTCTTTAAATCCCTACCAAATTTATTTTTCATAGACTCTTCTGAAAGATAAGTTATGTGTCCCAACATTCTTGCAAGGCCTAAACCCTTTTCAGGATGCGCATCTCCTTTTTCAAAATCTGGATCAGAAATAATAGATTGTCTAGCGACTTCGTTGAAAGCAATATTTTGGGTACTAAGTTTTGGCGCAGCCGCAATAATAATGGCTTTTGATAACTTATCAGGAAATTCAATTGCCCATTGTAAAGCTTGCATACCTCCAAGACTTCCTCCAGCAACACTTAACCATTTTTTAATTTTAAGTTCTTCTCGTAAAATGTCTTGGCTATTGACCCAATCTGAAACTGTAATAATTGGAAAATCAGAACCAAACTCTTTTTTTGTTTTATTATTAATTGAACCTGGTCCAGTAGAACCATGACACCCTCCTAAATTATTTAAAGAAACTATGAAGTATTTTTCTGAATCAAAGGCTTTACCAGGCCCAATGAGTTCATCCCACCAACCAGGTTTTTTATCGGTTTCAGAATATATTCCAGCAGCATGATGGTTACCGCTTAATGCATGACAAATTAAAATAGCATTTGATTTATCTTGATTTAACTGTCCATAAGTTTCATAAACAAGTTCAAAACCGTTTAATTTTTCTCCGGATTCAAGCTGAAAAATTTTATTTGTGGAAAATTTCTCTGGTTTAACAATAAGTTGATTTTTACTAGACATTTATTTTAGACCAGGCGCTTCAGGAAAATTTTGTAATCCCAATAAAATATTATCAACTTGATACATCAGTATAATTAATATGATCGGGGAGAAGTCCATTCCTCCTGAAATAGTGAATCTTTGAAAGGGTTTT
>CABXSA010000019.1 GCA_902514765.1 uncultured SAR86 cluster bacterium
CTTTAACTAACCGGAGTATGCCATTCGGGAAAAGAAGGTCTTTTTCCCCTGACTTGGTCAAAATAATTTTTCTGAAGAGTTTTTGTTACCTCGCCTCTCATTCCAGAACCAATCTTTTGATTATTCACTTGAGTAATTGGAACAACTTCCGCTGCTGTTCCTGTAAAAAAGAGTTCCTGAGCAGATAAAATGTCTTCTTCAGTCAGATCAGCTACATTAACCTTCATGCCTATTTCTTCTGCAAGGGAGATTATCGCTTTCCTTGTTATTCCATCTAAAGAAGCCTCCAGATTTGGAGTAAAAAGCTCATTATTTTTTATGGCAAATAGATTTTCCCCTGAACCTTCTGATATAAAATTCTCAGAATCTAATAATAGAGCTTCGTCATAGCCTTCCTTAAGAGCTTCTTTTAGTGCCATCATGGACTTTACGTAGTTACCATTTACTTTAGATCTTGAAACTAAGTTGCCTCGCTCTCTTTTGTAAGAGGATATCTTTACCTTAATTCCTTTCTCAAAAACCTCTGGAGCCATATAACTTGGCCACTCCCATGCGGCAACTATTGTATGAACTTTTAAATCGTCTGCTCTTAAACCTAAACTACCTGAACCATAAAAACACATGGGCCTGATATAAGCCTCTTTTAGGTTATTTAATTTAACAATGTCTATTTGAGCCTGATTAATTTCTTCTTTGGAAAAGGGAATTTCTAAGTCAACTGCTTGAGCAGATGAAAACAACCTATCAGTATGATCGTTCAGCCGAAATATTTTTGTACCATCTGGTGTTTCATATGCTCTAACTCCTTCGAAAACCCCAAGACCATAGTGCAAGGTATGAGTTAAAACATGTACATTGGCTTTCTCTGAATTTACAATTTTGCCGTCAAACCAGATAAAACCTTTTTTTTCTGCCAAAGTTGTCATAATAAAAAAAAATTCATTATAAAGTGGATAAACTAATATGAAAGTTAATTCTGAAATTTTCCGAGCATACGATATCAGAGGAATTGTAGATGAAGCGCTTACTGAAGAAGGAATATTCCATATTGGAAAAGCCATAGGATCCCATATCATCGCTGAAGGAAGGACATCTATTTTAACTGCTAGAGATGGAAGAATTTCTGGGCCTAGGCTTCTAGATGAATTTCAAAAAGGAGTGATGTCTTCAGGATGTAATGTTGTTGACATCGGTGAGGTTCCAACACCACTTCTTTATTATTCTACTTTTAAGACAAATAACTCTGATGGCGTGATGCTTACTGGAAGTCATAATCCAAAAAACTACAACGGCTTAAAAATTGTCATTAACAAGAAATCAATGACTAGTGAAAAAATAAAAAAAATAAAGTTAATGATTGAAGAAGAAAGTTTCATGGATGGTGCAGGTAAATTAACTTCTCTTGATATAAAAGATGATTATCTAAAAGAACTCAAAGAAAAAATAAACATAAATTCAAAGATAAAAGTTTGTCTTGATTGCGGAAATGGTGTTGGAGGAGTTATTGCTCCTCAGGCTTTTAAACTTCTTGGATTAGATGTTATTGAGCTTTATTCTGAAGTTAATGGAAATTTTCCCAACCATCATCCTGATCCCAGTAATCCAAAAAATTTAAAAGACTTGCAAAAAAAGGTTTTAGAGACAAATTCAGATTTAGGAATTGCCCTTGATGGTGACGGCGATAGAGTTGGCTTGATTGACAACAAAGGAAACATTATTTTTCCTGACTTATATATGATGCTTTTGGCTGAAGACCTATTGAGAAAAAATTCCAAAGGAAGCATTGTCTTTGATGTTAAGTGTTCATCCAATTTAGAAAAAATAATAAAAAATTTGAATGGAACTCCAATAATGTCACGCACTGGTCATTCGTACATAAAATCAAAAATTATCGAAACTAATGCCCTTCTTGGTGGAGAGATGAGTGGGCATATCTTTTTCAATGATGACTGGTATGGATTCGATGATGCTATTTATTCTGCTTTACGAATGATAGAAGTTTTATCAAAGACTAAATTAACATCGCATGAAGTTTTCAGCTCTTATCCAAAACATTTCTCTACACCTGAAATAAATTTAAAAGTTCCTGAGGAAAATAAATTTAAAATTATTGATGAGCTAAAAACTTTTATAAATTCTTCTGGTTATGTTTTCATAGACATAGATGGAATTAGACTTGAAAATGAAAATTCATGGGGGCTTGTAAGGGCTTCTAATACTTCACCAAATCTCGTTTTGAGGTTTGAAGGTAGAACAGAAAGTGACTTATTGGAAATAAAAAATTATTTCAAAGAGATTTTGTCTAAAATAGAAATTGATTTGAAATTAGATTTCTAATGAGTATCTCTGAAAAAAACGCGATAAACATCTCAAAAGTTTTAACTGAAGCGCTTCCATATATAAGAAAATTTAACAATAAAGTTGTTGTAATAAAATATGGTGGAAATGCTATGGAAAATAAAGTTTTACAAAAAAACTTTGCAAGAGATTTGGTTCTTATGAAAACTGTTGGCATTCATCCAATTCTAATTCATGGTGGAGGACCTCAAATAGATTTTGAATTAGAAAAAAATAACATTAAATTTGAATTCAAAGACGGAATAAGAAAAACCACATTAGAAATGATCAAGATTATTCAAAAGGTTCTTGATAATAAAATTAATAAAGATATTTCAGATCTTATTCAGTTCTGGGGAGGCAAAACAGTTAGGCTTGTAGGAAGAAGAAATTCTCCAATCAAGGCAATAAAAGATAGTAAAAAAAATCTTGGAGAAGTAGGTTTGGTAAAAAGTATTGATAAGAAAAAAATAATGGAATCTTTAAAAGCAGGCAAAATTCCAGTCATTTCTCCTATAGGATGGACTGCTAAAGATGAGCCAATGAATATAAATGGAGATTTTGCAGCTTGTTCTGTTGCAGCATCTCTTAAAGCAGAAAAGATAATATTGCTAACAGATATTTCAGGTGTAAGGGATCTAGAAGGAAAAAAAATATCTACAATGAGTCTAGAAGAAGCAAAAAGAGTTTTAAAAAATAAAAAAAATATTAAAGGAGGCATGTATCCTAAATTGACCGGAGCAATTGATTGTCTTGAAAAAGGTGTTAAAAATGCTCACATCGTCGATGGTCGTGTTCCTCACTCTGTTTTAATTGAACTCTTAACTGATAAAGGAGTTGGTACTTGGATAAGTAATTAGATGGAAAAGAAAAAACAACGAAAATTAATAATAATGCAATCTCTTGCTGCAATGCTTGAAGAAAGAGATTTGTTGAAAATTACTACTGCTGAATTAGCTAAAAGATCAGAAATAACTGAAGCAGCAATTTATAAACACTTTCCAAGTAAAAGAAAAATTTTTGAAGAATTGGTAGTTTTTTTTGAGGAGAGCATCTTTACTAGAATTAAAGCAATGAAAGAAGAATCAAAACCGGAAGATTTTCCAGGACAACTGATTGCACTTGTTTTGAAATTTTGCGAGACAAATAAAGGTTTCTCAAGGATTCTAACTCGTGAAGTTTTTACAGCAGATGAAGTAAAAATAATAGATAAAGTCGCCAACTGTTTTGAGAAAATAAATATAGAAATAAGGCAATCGCTTCAAGAATATGAAAGAACAACAAAGAAAAAGCTAAATTTAAACTTAGCCGCTTCTTGCGACTTACTTCTGTCTTGTTTGGAAGGTCAAATTCAATCCTTCGTTAGAAGTAAGTTCAAAAAAGATTTAAGTAGTTCCTGGGAAGATCAGTGGAACTTTTTAAAAAAAGCTATCTTCGCTAATTAAGAAAAAGTTCAAACTTCACCCTATCATCTTCGGGTTTTGCAAGTTCTCCCGTTTCCAGATTTATTTTTCTTGCTATTAAGCCTGAGGGTTTTTTAAATTTGCCTTTTGGAATTGTATCGATGATTTGTTTTTTATAGTTAAGCCAAATCGGTAACGAGGTAGTACTGCCAAATTCATTATTGCCCAAACTAGATGGATTGTCGTATCCAAACCAAACAGTGGTCAAAATATTTTCATTAAATCCTGTAAACCAAGTGCTTTCAGCATCATTAGATGTTCCTGTTTTAGCAGCAAAATCTTTTCTTCCTAGCTCATTGATTTTTCTTCCCGTACCCCTTTGTGCAGCCTCTTTCAAAATATCATTTATCATGAAAGCTATCCTTGGATCTATGCTGAAATTATCTACTTCTTTCTCGTCGGTTCCAAACCATTGAGATAAGTAATCTCCGGTTTTAGATTTCTTTTCTTCTGAAAAATTTATCTCATTTCCATCTGGAAAAAGAATTCTATCAATGTAATAGGGAATAACTTTTTTTCCTCCATTTGCAAAGATAGAAAACAACTGTGCATTTTTCATCGGACTTGCGCCATAAGAGCCAAGCGCTAGAGATAAATCATTAGGCAACTCATCTTTGAAGAAACCAAATTTTTCTAAAGATTCCTTAGCATCTTTAATTGAAACCTCTTGAAGAAGTTTTACGCTCACAACATTTCTTGACTGAACAAGGGCTTCTCTAAGCCTGGTAGGTCCATAAAATTTGCCACTTGCATTTCGTGGTCTCCATATTTCTTCTAAATTTTGGTCATCAAATACCAGTGGAGAATCAACTATTATTGAAGCTGGACTGAATCCATTTTCAAATGCAGCCGCATATAAAAATGGCTTAAAATTTGACCCGAGCTGAGGTTTGGCTTGAATAGCTCGATTAAATTGACTATTACGAAAATTGTAACCTCCAACTAAAGCTAAAATTTCACCAGAAGAAGGATTTAAACTTACTAAAGCAGATTGAACCTTTGGATGAATAGATAGGGTAATTGAATTACCCTGACTGTCATCTTTTGAAAGCCATATAAGATCTCCGCTTTCAAAAAAATCGGAAAAATTAGTCAGTTTTTTATCTTTTCTGTTTTCGTTTATTCTAGGTCTGATTGATTTTTTTAAGTCTGAAAAAAGAATATTTTCTATTCTTCCTTCCTTGTTTAAAGCCAACAATCTTTTATCTTCAACGGAAATTAAAAAAGCTGGTTTAAAATTTTTGAACTCTGCTTGATCCTCTAGAAATTCCATTGCTTTATAGAAGGGATTCTTGGCTTCTAGCTCTATTCCAAATTTATCTAAATAAGAAAATGGGTCGTATGCAAAAGCGTAAAAAAATTCAGATCTATTTTTAAAACTCTTAGGAAGTAAATACTCGTGATTTTCAGGTTTTTCAAATCCATGTCTTTCTTCATAATCTTCAATTCCTTGTTCTACAGCTTCTCTTGCAGCTGTCTGATAGCTTGAATCTATTGTAGAAAAAACCTGATAACCATCCCTATAAGCGGAAAGACCATAATTTTTGATGATATATTTTCTTATTTCTTCTGCTAGATAATCAGCTTCAACTTCGGGAGAGATTCCAGAAAATGATGCTGTAACAGGAGCACTGGATGCAACTTCAAATTGAGTTTGATCAATAAACTCTAAAGCAAGCATTCTCCTCAAAACGTAGTTTCTTCTATTAATTGCTTTTCTTGGGTTTATGAGAGGATTGATTCTAGATGGCGCCTTTGGAAGAGCTGCTATCATGGCATATTGTGCAAGATTGAGATCTTCTAAATTTTTATCATAATAAATTTCTGCTGCTGCTTTAATACCATATGCCCTATTTCCCAAAAAAATTTGATTCACATAAAGCTCAAATATTTCCTCTTTGGTAAAAGAAAAGTCTATCTTCAATGCTGTAAAGATTTCTTTTAATTTTCTCTCAAATGTTCTTTCCTTTGTAAGTACATAATTCCTTGCAACTTGCATGGTAATGGTCCCACCACCGCTTACAATTTCACCTTCTCTCAAAAATTGATAAGCAGCTCTTACTAAGCTTAGGATATCTACACCTGTATGATTGAAATAGTCGCTATCTTCTGCAGCTAAAAACGCTTTGACAAAGGTATCTGGAATTTCTTCAAACTTTAATTTTGTCCGGTGAATTTCCCCAAATTCACCGATAAGCTTTTCATCTTTTGTAAAAATTTTTAGAGGAACTTGCAACTCAACAGACGCTACCTCAGATGAAGAAGGAATTTCTGGAGCAAAATATAGATAAATTCCTAAAGTAAATTGTATTGGCAGGAGGATTACTACTAAAAGAAAATAAAAGAATTTTGATTTAAATAGATAAAGCATCTTTTAAGGTAAACTAATCAAGATATTTTAGTCTAAGAAGTTGATTATGAGGATAGTTTTAATTGGTCCTATGGGATCTGGTAAATCGAGCATAGGGAAAATCTTAGCAAAAAAAATTGATTTTAAATTTATCGATACGGATAAATTAATTGAAATCAAAGAAGGAATAAAAATCAAAGAAATTTTTAATTCAAAAGGAGAAAGTTATTTCAGAGATTTAGAGGTTAAGGTTCTTGAAGAGACATTAACAGCCCAAATTGCTGTCATAGCAACGGGAGGAGGTATTGTCGAAAGGGAGAAGAATAGATTATTGCTCGAAAATGAAAAGAATGTTTTTTTTCTAAATTCATCTGTAAAGAGACAATTCGAAAGAACCAAAGACAGTGATAAAAGGCCTCTATTGAATAAGGGCGATAATTTTAAAACTTTAAGGGAACTTTATAAAAAAAGATTGCCTTATTACGAGAATGTTTCGAGGTATGAAATAGAAATGGATAACAAAACTAATGAGGAGATAGTTGAACAAATTATAAAAAATACATGAAAAAGATAGCTGTCAAAACTACTTCGAAAAATTATGAAATTTTTATTGGTGAGGGACTTTCAAGAAAATTTGATTTTGATCCTATTGCACATGAAAGGGAAATTTTCTTAATAATTGATAAAAATGTTCCAGAAAAAACGATTGAAGATTTAAAAAAGAATCTTAAATCGAGTTTTCCAAGAAGAATTGTTGAGAAAAAAATTTTTGCTTCCGAAAAAAATAAAAATCTTAACTATGTTTCAAAAATTTATGATTTCATGCTGAATAAAAAACTTGGAAGAGATTGTTTGGTAATAGGTTTAGGAGGCGGGATAACTTGTGACATAGCAGGATTTATAAGTGCAACCTATCTCAGAGGAGTAGAATTTTTACTTTTGCCTACTACTCTCTTAGCACAGGTAGATGCAAGTATCGGAGGCAAAACAGGTGTAAATCATAAAGGTTTTAAAAATATGATTGGAGCTTTTTATCAGCCTTCTTTGGTAATTGTTGATAGCTCAACATTGAAGAGTCTGCCAAAAAAAGAGGTTCTTTGTGGTCTTGTTGAAGTAATTAAACATGGAATTATTTTAGATAATAAATTTTTCTCTTGGATTGAGAAAAATGCTATCAATCTGAAGAAGCTTAAAATTTCGTCAATTGAATTTGCAATAAAAAAGTCAATTGAAATTAAAGCTAAAGTTGTTTCAGAAGACGAAAAAGAAAAAGGTCTTAGAGCAATTTTAAATTTCGGACATACTTTTGGACATGCTATTGAAACTGCAGGGGAAAATAAGCTCTATACTCATGGTGAAGCTGTAGCTTTAGGAATGTTGGCTGCGTCAAATTTATCAGAAAATATTTCTGATCTAAGTAATCTGGAAATTAGAAGAATAAAAAATCTTCTTGTAAAACTAGGTATTCGAACTTCTTTGAAAAAAAAGATAGATGCTAATTCTTTAATTAAACTTATGGAGTCTGATAAGAAAAAAGATAAAGGTATTATTAACTTCATTACGATAGAAAAAATTGGAAGAGCTAAAATTCAAAAAGTAAAAGATAAAAAATTAATATCAAAAGTTATTAATAAAACATTCTCTTATTCATAATTGTTATATGCACTATTTTGGTGCAAAATTTTATAGTCTTTTCTGATAAATTTTCCACATCCTGTATGGAGGCATATCACATGCCTTAAAAGTGAGGCATATCACATGCCTTAAAAGTGACGCATTGTCCATGCGTTAAAAGGACATATTACTAATAGAGATGTAGGTAATGTGTGCTGATAGATTAAAAAATATTAAACGCCCCTCTAAAATAGGGCTTTACGATCCGCAATTCGAGAAGGATTCTTGCGGTGTCGGTCTTGTTGCAAACATTAAGGGCATTCCGTCTAGAGAAATTATGGAAGATGCCTACATCATTAATTCAAGAATGGATCATCGAGGCGGATGTGGATTCGAAGAAAATACTGGCGATGGAGCGGGTATTTTGATGGCCTTACCAGATAAGTTCTTTCAAGAAGAAGCTAAAAAGTTAAGCTTTGTTTTACCCAATAAAGACTTTTATGCAGTAGGTAACATTTTTTTACCTCAACAAAAAAAATATAGACAAAAATGTAAAACACTCATTGAGAAAGTTTTAAAAACAGAAAAACTTAAATTCATCGGCTGGAGAGAGGTTCCAATTGATGCAGATAAAGCCGATGTTGGTCCTGCTTCTAGAGATGCTCAACCTTTTATTGAGCAACTTTTTGTAGGCGCCTCAGAAAATCAAAGTCCTGAAGATTTCGAAAAGCTACTTTTTTTATCAAGAAAGAAATTTACGCATCAAATTAAGGGTAATGATGAAATAAAACAAAATGAAATGTTTTTCGCTTGTAGTCTTTCTTCAAAAGTTATTACTTATAAAGGTATGTTAACTCCTGCCCAACTATTTCCTTTTTATCCAGACCTAATGCATAAAGATTATCAAACACATTTGGCGATGGTGCATTCGAGATTTAGCACTAATACCTTCCCCTCTTGGGATAGAGCACAGCCAAATAGATTTATGTGCCACAACGGGGAGATAAATACTCTCAAAGGAAATATGAATGCAATGAAAGCAAGGCAAGGGGTTGCTGAAAGTGAAATTTATGGAAAAAAACTTAAACAGTTATTCCCAATTTGCGAGCCCGACTGTACTGATTCAGGAAGTTTCGACAATGTTCTAGAGTTTCTAATCATGAATGGGAGGAGTTTGAAAGAATCTGTAATGATGATGATTCCCGAGGCATGGCAATCAGATGTAAATATGCCAAAAATAAAGAAAGATTTTTACGAATATTCCTCAGCATCAATGGAACCTTGGGATGGTCCCGCTTCCATCTGCTTTACTGATGGCAAATGTGCCGGAGCAGTTTTAGATAGGAATGGTCTTCGTCCCAGTAGATTCTATGTAACTAAAAAAGACAAGGTAATAATGGCTTCTGAAGTGGGAGTCTTAGACGTTGATCCTCAAGATGTTCTCCTTAAGGGTAGATTGCAACCTGGAAAAATGTTTCTCATTGACTTTGAAGAAGGGAGAATGATTCCAGATGAAGAACTTAAATCCGAAATATGTAACTCAAAGCCCTATGGAAAATGGATTTCTGACCAAATTGTTGATCTTGAGAAAATTGTAAGGCCAGGGAAAAATAAAAAGGTCATCAATAAAGATCTTATCAAAAGAATGAAATCATTTGGTTATACGACGGAAACTATGCAATTTATGCTCATGCCTTTGGTTTCAGAACTTAGGGATCCTTTAGGTTCTATGGGCAACGATGCTGCCCTTGCCTGCTTATCGGATAAGCCAAGACTTATTTATGATTATTTTAAGCAACTTTTTGCACAAGTTACCAATCCAGCTATTGATTCAATAAGAGAAGAAGTAATCATGTCTCTTGAATGCTTAATAGGTCCGGAAGGAAATTTACTATCATCCGTTCCAGAAAATGCTCACAGATTGAGACTTAAGTCCCCGATTATTTCTAATGCTGAGTTAGAAGCAATCAAAACTCTCAATACCAGAGGATGGAAAACAAAAAAAATTGATATCACTTATGAAAAGAAATTAGGCAATAAAGGCTTGAAGTATGCTCTTACATCAATCTGTAAAAAAGCTGACGAGGCCATAGCTGACGGTTACTCATTTATTGTCTTATCAGATAAATCAGTTAATAGAGATTTGATTGCTATAAGCGCTTTGGTTGCTTGCTCGACTGTCCATCACCATTTAGTGAAAAGCCAAAAAAGAACAAGAATTGGCTTGGTAATAGAAACAGGAGAAGCTCGAGAAGTTCATCATCACTGTCTCTTATTCGGATACGGTGCAGATGCAATAAATCCCTATCTAGCTTTTGAATCGCTTTGGCAAGCAAAAGAAGATGGAATGTTGAAAGCAACTGAACTAAAAAAATATGACGACATAGTTTTTGCTTACAAAAAAGCTGTCAAAAAAGGAATGATGAAAGTAATGGCTAAAATGGGAATTTCTACTTTGCAGTCTTATAAAGGAGCACAAATTTTTGAAGCCGTAGGACTCTCCGAAGAAATTATCGAAAAGAGCTTTCCCGGCACAGCAAGTCGTGTACAAGGAATTGGGTTCGATGGCTTAGCGAGAGAGGCCAAAAGAAGGCATGATTTGGGTTTCCCTGACGAAAAAAGTAATGTTTCTATTCTCGGTAATAATGGTGATTTTCACTGGAGAAATGGAGGTGATTCGCATATGTGGGATCCTAAAACCATTTCAACTCTTCAACTTGCATCCTGGTCAAATGACGAAGGAGCTTATTGGGATTTTGCAAAACATGCTAATGAAAACACAACCCGAAATAGTGCTTTAAGAGGCCTATTGAAGTTTGCATCAAAAAATAAGTCCATCGATTTAGACGAAGTTGAATCAGAAAAGGAAATAGTAAAAAGATTTGCTACTGGTGCCATGAGTTTAGGGTCTATATCTACTGAATCTCATGAATCTCTAGCAATAGCAATGAACGAACTAGGCGGAAAATCAAACACAGGCGAAGGTGGAGAAGACCCAATAAGATTTAAGCCACTTGAAGATGGAGTTTCAAAAAGATCTGCAATAAAACAAGTTGCTTCAGGAAGATTTGGTGTAACCATGCATTACCTAACAAATTCCGATGAAATCCAGATAAAAATTTCCCAAGGAGCAAAACCTGGTGAAGGTGGAGAACTTCCCGGAAAGAAAGTTGACGAATATATCGCCAAAATAAGGCATTCAACCCCAGGAGTTGGTTTAATAAGTCCGCCTCCGCACCACGATATCTATTCCATAGAAGACATGGCCCAACTTATCCATGACCTTAAAAATGCTAATAGGTCGTCGAGAATAAGCGTAAAACTAGTTTCTGAGATAGGAGTTGGAACAATTGCATCGGGTGTTGTTAAAGCTAAAACAGATCATCTTGTAATTGCAGGTCATGATGGCGGGACAGGCGCCTCTCCACTAACTTCAATTAAACATGCAGGTTTGCCATGGGAATTAGGTGTGGCAGAAACTCATCAGACATTAGTTATGAACAATCTACGTTCAAGAGTGGTCCTTCAAACAGATGGACAAATTAAAACAGGGCGTGATGTTGCTATAGCAGCTTTGCTAGGTGCTGAAGAATTTGGTTTTGCTACTGCGCCATTAGTAACACTTGGTTGCATCATGATGAGAAAATGTCATCTAAATACTTGTCCTGTGGGCATTGCGACCCAAGATGAAGAATTAAGAAAAAAATTCAAAGGCAAGCCCGAGCATGTAGTCAACTATTTATTCATGGTGGCAAAAGATCTTAGAAATATTATGGCCAAAATGGGATTCAGGACTGTGAACGATATGATTGGCAGAGTTGATTGCTTACAAGCTGACGATGCCATAGATCACTGGAAAAAAAGAGGTTTAGACTTCTCAAATATTTTAAAACCTGCAGAGAAAATATTTGAAAATACTGAGGTTTATAACACCATCGAACAAGATCATGGTCTAGATAAAGCATTAGATAAAGTCCTCATAAGAAAAGCTCGAGATGCTATCAAGAATAAAAAACGAACAACTATAGAATCAAAAATAGTTAATACAAACAGAGTTGTAGGAACCATGCTTTCCAATGAAGTGACCAAAATTTGGGAAGATGCCGGATTGCCAGAAGATACCTTAAAGATAAAGCTTCATGGTTCAGCAGGTCAAAGTCTAGCGGCTTGGTTAGTAAAAGGAGTCTGCATTGAACTAGAAGGTGACGCTAATGACTTTGTCGGAAAAGGTTTATCTGGCGGGAAACTAATTATTTATCCTCCTAAGCAAAGTTCTTTCAAAGCTGAAGAAAATATTCTTCTAGGAAACGTAGCTCTTTACGGAGCAACCAAAGGTGAGGCTTATTTCCGTGGTATAGCCGCAGAAAGATTTTGTGTCAGAAATAGTGGTGCAGAAGTTGTTGTTGAGGGAATTGGTGACCATGGTTGTGAGTATATGACTGGCGGTAAAGCAGTTATTCTAGGACCAACAGGAAGAAATTTTGGCGCAGGTATGAGTGGAGGAGAAGCTTACGTATATGATCCAGAAAAGTCGTTTCCTTCAAAATGTAATACTGATACTTTTGAATTGGAGAACGTCGAGGAACAAAAAGATATCAAAGAGCTGGTTCGGCTTGTAACGAATCATCATAAATATACTGGTTCTGAAATAGCTAAAAAAATTCTTAGTAATTGGGAAGAAGAAATAAAACATTTTGTAAAAGTAATGCCTACTGACTACAAGAGAGTTCTTTTGGAAATGGCATCTAATAAGAAAGAGGTCTCGAATGGGTAAGCCTACTGGATTTAAGGAATTTCAGAGATCCGTCGAACCATATAGGCCGCCGAAAGAAAGGATTTTGGACTTCAAGGAAATATACACCCCTCATGAAGATGAAGGTCTTGAGACCCAAGCTTCAAGATGTATGGATTGTGGAGTTCCTTTTTGTCAGTCTAATGAGGGTTGTCCAGTCTACAATCTAATCCCTGAATGGAACGACCTTGTCTATAACGAAAAATGGGAAGAAGCTTTTTCGAGATTAATGAAAACCAATAATTTTCCAGAAGTAACAGGAAGAGTTTGTCCTGCTGTTTGCGAGGGAGCATGTGTTTTAGGGATTACAGAAACTCCCGTGACAATAAAGAATTTAGAATTTGCAATTGCTGATAAAGGTATAGAATCAGGATGGATAAAGCCAGTTATTCCCAATACAAGAACGGACAAAAAAATAGCCATTGTAGGTTCGGGTCCTGCAGGTCTATCAGCAGCTCAACAGCTTAATAGCGTAGGTCACTCTATAAATGTATACGAAAGAGCAGATAGAATTGGTGGTCTCATGATGTATGGAATTCCAAATATGAAGCTTGATAAGTCCATCATCGACATGCGTGTAGATATCATGGAAGAAGAAGGAATAAAATTTCACACCAATTGCGATGTTGGGGGAAAAGGAAAAAATTCAATATCAATGGAAAAGCTTATTAAGGAGAATGATATTGTTTTGCTAACCACAGGGGCAACTAAGCCAAGAGATTTACCCATAACAAATAGAGATGGCGAAGGCGTCTATTTCGCCATGGAGTTTTTGGGTCAAAATACTAAAAGTCTTTTAGATAGTGATTTAAATGACGATAGTTTTATTAGTGCAAAAAATAAGGATGTCATTGTTATCGGTGGCGGAGATACTGGTAACGACTGTCTGGGTACATCACTAAGACATGGCTGTAAAAGTCTTACAAATTTTGAAATACTTCCTGAACTTCCTAAAGACAGGTTAGATACTAATCCTTGGCCTATTTTTCCTAGAGTTTATAAAGTTGATTATGGCCATGAAGAATCAAGAGAGGTATTCGGGAAAGATCCAAGAGAATATTCTGTTTCTGGGAAAGAGTTTTTAAGAGACAAAAATGGAAAGCTCACTGGAATAAAAACTGTAAAGGTTGATAAAGATTTCAATGAAATTAAAGGCACAGAGCAAATTTGGAAGGCTGATTTGATCCTACTAGCTATGGGATTTCTTGGACCTGAAGATTATCTAAATAAAAAATTAAAGCTGGAATTAGATGAAAGGTCTAACTTTAAGGCAGAACACAATATCCACCAAACTTCTCACCCTAAAGTTTTTGCAGCTGGTGACTGTCGTAGAGGTCAGTCTTTAGTCGTCTGGGCTATCAATGAAGGACGAGCTGCAGCTCGAGAAATAGATAAAAAAATTATGGGGACTACTACTCTTATCTAGTTTTTTTATTTTTTTATTTGCCTCATGAGGCCTTCTTGAATTGCGGACGCTACCAACTTTCCATCTTCTGTATAAACTGTTCCCCTATTGAAGCCTTTAGCATTACTAGCACTAGGACTGTCTGTAACATATAAGAGCCATTCATCAGCTCTGAAAGGTCTGTGAAACCACATTGCATGATCTATGCTTGCAGACATTACTCTTCTGTTCATTCCTCCCCAACTGATACCATGTGGAAGTTGAGCGGTACTTAAAAGACCAAAATCTGATGCATAAGCTAAAATATTTTGATGAACCAAGATATCATCTGGTAGCTTGCCGTTGGCTTTCATCCAAGTGTGCTTATAAGGTGGTTTCTTTTCTGAATTCAAAGGACTATATTGTTCCACAGTTCGAAGTTCAACGGCTTTCTCTCTAAGAAAACCATCTCTGAACTCTTTTGGTATTTCGTCAATCATTGATTCTCTAAGTTCTCTTTCACTCTGCAAATCGTTTGGTCCAGGCACATCTGGCATATCGAATTGATGCTCGAAGCCTCCTTCATCAATTTGAAAAGACACAATCATGTTGAATATGACTTCACCGTTTTGAATTGCGTCAACAGTTCTTGTAGTAAAACTTCCGCCATCTCGAATTCTCACGACGTTATAGACTATTGGTATATCAATTCTGCCTGGTCTTAAAAAATATGCATGAAAGGAATGAGCATACCTTTTTTCTTCTATTGTATTGTAGGCAGCACTGAGGGATTGGCCGAGAACTTGTCCGCCAAAAACTCTTCCCCAGGCAGTTTTCTCGCATTCTCCTCGATATAGATTTTCCTCAAGCCTTTCGAGGTTTAGAGTTTGTACCAAGTCATCTAAACTTTTTTGTGTTGACATGATTTAAGCCTCTTCAATAGTATGATCAACATCCGTTGCTGGTTTTTCAGAAGATGGTTTACCAACAACTATTGCTGGCACTCCGGCAACTGTTGTATTTGCCTCTACATCTGAAAGTACTACACTTCCTGCAGCAACTTTAGCTCCCTTTCCAATCTCTACATTGCCTAGAATTTGTGCTGCTGAGCTAATCAAAACTCCTTCACGAACTTTTGGATGTCTATCTCCAGTTTCTTTTCCTGTTCCTCCGAGAGTAACGCCTTGAAATATTGATACATCGTTTTCGACTACCGAAGTCTCTCCGATTACAATTCCAGTTGCATGATCCAACATCACTCCGTGTCCTATTTCAGCCTTTGGATGAATATCAACCTCATAAATAGCAGAACTTCTGCTCTGGATGAAATATGCAAAAACTTCTTGTTTTGCTTTCATAAAATAATTTGCAATTCTGTGAGCCTGTAAAGCAGCAAATCCTTTTGAAAATAATAATGTAAATACAAACCCACTTGATGCGGGATCTCTTTCCCTTACTGCTTTTAAGTCTATGACGGCTTTTTTTAAAAGATCGATATTAGAAAAAACCTTATTGAACTTTTCTTTCAAAATTTCTGATGGATACTCTTTTGTAGCTAAGTCGTCTGCAAGTTTTGCTGATAAAGAATTATCTAAGCCGTTGCAAGATAAAATCTTTTCCTGAAAGAGACTTTCCGAATCTGGTTCTAAGGAAATTTTATTTTTGCTTTCTTTGAGAATCTCAGCCCAAATGTCTTCTACAATAACCATAAATTAATTTTTTAAATCGCAAGTCTAAGGCAAGTTAACTCAAAATTATATATTTTCTTGCTGTTTTTTTTTAAAAAAGGATAATGTTTGTTCACCTTTAAAACCAATAAATATATGAAATTCGATAATTTTTCAATCCAAGAGCCAGATGCAAATGTTAAGGTCAAAGATACCTTTGAAATAGATTCAAATTTAACAGTGGATTCCTTTTCAGAGAGTAATGAATATGTTCCAAAGTTGGATGCTGACTACTGTTTTGACAAGGCTACTACTCTTTCTATTCTTGCTGGTTTTCAAAATAATCGAAGAGTCATGGTCCAAGGACTTCATGGTTCAGGGAAATCAACTCATATTGAACAAGTTGCAGCAAGATTAAATTGGCCTTGTATTCGAATCAATTTAGATAGTCATATCAGTAGAATAGATTTATTGGGTAAAGATGTGATTGCTATTGAAGATAGTAAACAAATAACAAAATTTCAAGAAGGTATTCTACCTTGGGCTATCCAAAACCCCGTTGCTTTGGTATTTGACGAATACGATGCCGGTAGACCAGATGTAATGTTTGTCATACAAAGAGTTTTAGAAGTTGAAGGTAAACTTACTCTTTTAGATCAAAACAGGGTTCTGACCCCTCATCCTTATTTTAGACTTTTTGCTACAGCAAATACTGTAGGCTTGGGAGATAGCACAGGTCTTTATCATGGGACTCAACAAATTAATCAGGGTCAAATGGATAGATGGCACATTGTTTCGCCGCTAAATTATCTTTCTGAGGATTTGGAACTTAAAGTAATTCTTTCAAAAGTCAAAGATCTTAATAATAAAAAAGGTCAATCTACTGTAAAAGCAATGATTTCACTTGCTAATTTAACAAGAGAAGGTTTTAAAAATGGAGATATTTCTAATCTGATGTCACCAAGAACTGTTATTAGTTGGGCAGAGAACTTTTCTATTTTTAATGATATTGGGAATTCATTTGAATTAAGTTTCTTGAATAAATGTGATGAAACTGAAAAATCAATAATTGCAGAGTATTTTCAAAGATGCTTTGACTCAGAAACCAGTGATTCTATTTTAAATTTAGTTGAGAAAGCTTGAGCCAAAAATCTACTGAACAAAACGTCAAAGATG
>CABXSA010000020.1 GCA_902514765.1 uncultured SAR86 cluster bacterium
CTGGGCCTGGAAAGATGTTAAAAACTACTACGCCCTCTTCTTGGCCAAGTTGTTTTTTTTCAGCCACAGATAAGGAGGCAATATCTTTTACTGTAATGCCTAAAATATTTTTTGACTCTACTTCTTTATCAACCGAAATATCTTGAGCCACTTTTTCATCTAATTTTCCAATTGTCACTGGAATAACTGATTTTTTACCATTTCTAAAAATCGTTGCGTTAACTTTTCTTTCGGGGGGAATTCTGCCTACAATGAGGGGTAAATCGCCAGAATAAACTATTTGCTGCCCATCAAAATCTATAATAACGTCGCCATTTTTTAAGCCTGCTTTTTCAGCTGGAGAATCTTTTAAAACACTTCCAATTAGAGCTCCTCTAGGAATATCCAAACCAAAAGAATCTGCTAAATCTTTGGTAACTTCTTGAACTGAAACACCCAACCATCCACGAGAAACGAATCCAAATTCCTTAATTTGGTTTACTATTTCATCAGCATAATTTATTGGAATTGTGAATGATATTCCCATATAACCCCCTCTATTGGAATAAATCATTGCATTGATGCCTATTACTTCCCCTAGAAGATTGAATAAAGGACCGCCTGAATTTCCTGGATTTATGGCTACATCAGATTGAATAAAAGGAATGTATGAGGTGCTTTGTCCAGGAACGCTCCTTGCCTTTGCGCTAACTATTCCAGCTGTAACTGTCGCATTCAATCTATATGGAGAACCAATTGCCATTACCCAGTCACCTACTTTGACTTTATCGGAATCTCCAAGGCTTAAAAAAGGAAGATCATCCTCTGTTTTGACTTTAAGCAAAGCGACATCCGATTTTTTATCGCTACCAATAATTTCTGCGGAGAATTCTCTTCTATCTTGAAGGCTAATAACAACTTCAGAAGCATCTTCAATGACATGATGATTGGTAAGGATGTAACCATCTTCTGAAATAATAAATCCTGAGCCGCCTGATGCTACTTTTCTGTCACGGTTTGGAGGATTAAAAGGAGAGCCAAAAAAATCATCAAAGAATGGGTCATTAAATGGGCCCCTTCTAAATTCATTTTGTCCAGGAGATTTTATAACCTTCGTGACACTAACGTTTACCACAGCAGGTGTGACTTTTTCAGCCAATGAGGAAAAATTTGGAAGTTCGGATGCAATTTGAACTAGTTGAGTAAATCCAAAATTAGAAATTATAAGAAAAGTATAAAATAAAAATATTTTTTTATGCATGCCAAGAAATTTTTTTTATTCTAAAAAAGAATTAGAAATAGTAATAAGCCTCTGGTTTGATAATTTATCACTAGATATATTAACAATCATAGAGCTATCGCCTTTATTCATATTCACAGTAACTCCATTAGAGACGGAAGAAAGTTTTAATTTACTTGAATCATCTTTAAGGAAGAATTTTAATTTTAAATTGGCATTTGAGCCTTGAATTCCATAATTAGCTTCAACTTGATTGTTAGAGATATATCTATAACTGCGTAAATTTCCATTAAAATTTCTACCGAAATCATCGAGAATAACTGGGTTAATTGTGGAGACTAGAGTTTTTGGAGCTGAGGCTTGAAGGAGGGATTGATTTGGTTGGGAGGAAAATTCAAAAAATAAAACAGTTAGAGTAAAACAGAGACCAAAAAGATAAGAACAGGTCCTTAAATAAGGTATTTTTCCCCAGCTATAATGGTATTCATGATGTTTGTATTTATTTATTTTTTTGGATTTTTGAAGTTCGTTTTGGATTTTGGAAGAAAGATCTAGATGTGGCATTAAAAGTTCTCTTCGAAGCGCTGCCTTTTGTTTATTCATCTCTAGCCAGCGCTTCTTTATATGAGGATTTTTAGAAATATCCTCTACGATTCTTCGTGTTTCGAATTCGGTGACTTCGCCATCTAATAGCAAAGATAATCTTTGATCTACGCTAGATTCCATATTAATTACTCCAAGACTTAGACAGCCCTAATTTAGAAAAAGTTTCATTTATAAGCTCTCTTCCTTTAAAAATTCTTGATCTAACCGTACCAATTGGGCAGTTTTGGACCTTAGCTATCTCTTCGTAGCTTAAACCATCATATTCTCTGAGAGATAAGGTTGACCTAATCTCATCGGGTAGATTCTGAAAAGCCTGATTTACAGCATCTTTCATCTCTTCAGCTGCCAAAAGAGTTTCAGGGTTGTCTGAATTCAAAGACATATCAGACAAAGCATTATCAAGAACGTCTTCATTATAAGTTTCAGCTCCTCTGGATTTATTTGAAAAATAGTTTTTTGCTGTATTAATAGCAATTCTGTAAATCCAAGTGTAGAAAGAGCTTTCTCCTCTAAATTTATCAATATTTCTAAAAGCTTTAACAAAAGCTTCTTGAGCAATATCTTGAGATAATTCAAAGTCTTTACAAAACTTATAAACAGAATAAACAAGTCTATCTTGGTACTTAACCACAAGGATATCGAAGGCTCTTTCATCCCCTTTTTTAACAAGATTAATAATGTTTATGTCGTTTTCCATGTCCTAATCCTTATAGACATGCGTATTTTCCACAAGTTCAGCTAAATTTCACTATAAAATTCAAATATTTCTTCAAATATTTCTTTGAGTTCAATTGGATAATCCATTTTTTTGTAAATGATCATATCTGCTAGGGAAACATCATCAATTTCAAATAGCTCAAAAAGTTGATTAACTTGAGCATTACTCAAAGATGAGAACCTTTTGTCTACAAAGGGTACAAAGATTTTATCTAGTTCATTCAAGCCTCTTCTTGCCTTAAATTTAGCTTTATTTAATAGGTCACTCACAGAAAGAATTATATAATCAAGAAAATACAAAAAAGCATGAATTTTTCAGAAAAACATACTTCTCTCATTGTTCAAGGATCGCAAGCTGCAGAATTCCTACAAGGACAAATTACAATAGATACAGAAAAGATTTCTAATGAAGATTTTAAACCTGCCTGCATTTGTAACAACAAAGGCAGAGTTATGGCAACTTTTTGGATTAAAAAGATAGAAAATGGATTCAAGATAGCCATCCTTGAAGAGTTAATCGCCTCTTTTGAAGAGCATATGAACAAATATATCCCTTTCTTTGATGCAGAATTAAAAAATGATGAACAAGATGACTTTAAAAAAGATCTAGATTCAGCAGAATGGATAAAATTTCTAATTAATAAGGAAATAGTGGAAGTTAACAAACAGACTTCCTCAAGATTTACTCCCCATGAACTTAATTATCAAAATAATGAACTGATTGATTTTTCAAAGGGCTGCTTTAATGGTCAAGAGGTAATTGCAAGAATGGAATATAGAGGGAAATTGAAATTTGCACTCAAAATTACAGATAATTTAAAAGATGAGGTCAAGGAATCTTCGCTACATAACAAAGAAGGCAAGAAAGTTGGAGAAGTTTTATCTAAAGAAGGTAAATACGGCTTTATTTTTTTTAAAAACAAAGACGATCAAACTGAGCCTGTTTATCTAGGCGGGCAAATTTTAAACATTCTGTAATCCTTATATACTCCAATCTATCTCTTCGTTTTTGTTTTTCCTGAGATAATCATTAGACTTAGAAAAAGGTTTTGATCCAAAAAATCCTCTGTGAGCAGACAATGGTGATGGATGAGGAGTTGCAATGATTAAATGCTTTGAAGGATCAATAAGAATTTTCTTTGATTGAGCATATGCACCCCACAAGATGAAAACTAGGTTTAATTTTTTATCACTTAAAGCTTTTATAATCCGATTTGTAAATTCTTCCCATCCAAAATTCTTATGCGATCCTGGAGATCCGGATTCTACAGTTAAGATAGAATTTAATAATAGAACCCCTCGTTCTGCCCAAGCTGACAAATTTCCATCTGTGGGAATAGGTAAATTTAGATCTGTAGAATATTCTTTAAAAATATTCAATAAAGATGGAGGAAGTCTAACCTCTGAATTAACTGAAAATGCTAAGCCGTTTGCTTGATTTGGTCCATGATAGGGATCTTGTCCAAGTATTACAATTCTTACGTTTTTAAAAGACGTTAATTCAAATGCTCTAAAAATATCCTTGCTGCTTGGATGAATTTTCTTTTTCTTTGAAGAAACTTCGGATATTTTTTTTCTAATGGGTTGCAAAATTTCCTTTAAACCATATTCAGCAGCAACTTCTTTCCAGGATTCTAATGACTTCACCATGAGAGAAATATTATCAAATATTCAATTTTTTTATCCACAGAAATTGTGGATAACTCTTTGGATAAAATAAGGAAGATTGATTGGAACCTTTAAACAGACGTGTTTTAGCTAAATTGGTTAATTTTTAACCACTTATAAATTATTCAATAAAATCAATAACTTACAAAGTTATTAAGATTGCACCAAGATAATGCAGTAAAAGATGGACAAAACTTGAATATAAAAAAAATAAATAAACTTTTGTGTGTAACTCATATAAAAGTTACTATAAAAAAAATTCTTATTCCAATAAGATCTTATCAATTTTGAATAAAAATAGAGGTAAAAATGGAAGCATTATTTAAACCAATAAAAATCAACAACTTAGTTGTACCCAATAGAATCGCTATGGCGCCTATGACTAGGAGCATGTCACCAAAAGGTATTCCAACAGATCAGAATTTAGAATATTACAAACGAAGAGCAGCTGCAGAGGTTGGGATGATCATTACTGAGGGTGTTGAAGTAAGTCATCCTGCATCGAGTGGCTATCCTAATGTTCCTAATTTAAGACAAGATTCTCATGTAGGCTGGAAAAATTTAATTTCTGCGGTTCAAGAAGAAGGTTCCACAATATTTTGTCAACTGTGGCATGTGGGAGGAATAAGAAAGCCCGGTCAGCCCCCAAATCCTGAAGTACCTGGTTATACACCCTCAGGTTTAGTCAAGAAAGATAAAAAAGTAGCTTATGAAATGACAGATAACGATGTTGAAGATCTCATACAGAACTATGTAAAAGATATAGAAACCATAAAAATGTTGGGTTTTGACGGCGTAGAGCTTCATGGAGCTCATGGATATATGATCGATCAATTTTTCTGGCGAGATACTAACGTAAGAAAAGATAAATACGGCAAAGAAGAAGATTTAAGAACAAAGTTTGTCTGCGAGATAGTTTCACGTGCTAGAAAACTTGTGGGAAATGATTTTCCAATAATGCTGAGATTTTCTCAGTGGAAACAACAAGATTACGAAGCAAGACTTGCTCCCTCTCCCACAGACTTGGAAACTTTTTTAGGACCCATATCCGATTCTGGAGTTGATGTCTTTCATGCTAGTACAAGAAGATACTGGGAGCCAGAATTTGAAGGGTCTGATTTAAATCTTGCAGGGTGGACTAAAAAAATAACTAACAAGCCCACTATTACTGTAGGAAGTGTGGGGCTAGATTCAGATTTTATAGGCCTGTATGTCGGCAATGATAAAGCTAATACATCCTCTATTAAAACTTTAGTTGAAATGTTCGAAAGAGGAGACTTCGACATGGTTGCCGTAGGAAGAGCTCTCTTATCTGATCCAGAATGGGTTTTGAAGGTTAAAGAAGGCCGAGAAGAGGAGATTGTAGGTTTTACAAAGGAATATGTGGAAAAATATTTTTAGAGCTTAATAATTGCCTAAATGCATTCCACCATCAAGCAATAAAGTTTCTCCTGTTATTGTTGATCCTGATTCTATGAAATAACAGATTGTTTCTGCAACCTGCTCTGCAGTACAAGTTAATTTCAATGGAACACTGTCTTCAGTAGATTTTTTTACAAACTCATAAGTTTCCTCACCCAAGCCGTTTTTTAACCAATCTCCTTGAATAAATCCAGGACAGATTGCGTTAATTCTGATTGGCCCCAAAGCCCTGGCAAGAGACTTGGTCATATTTATTAAAGCTCCTTTTGATGCGGCATATGCTACAGAACTACCTATTCCTAAAACTCCTGCTATGGAAGCAACATTCACAACTGATGGATTATCTGACTTAAGGAGGATTTCTCTTGCCTCTTTAATCATCATATAAGGACCTACGGTATTTGTTGCATACAATCCAAGGAAATCATCTTTAGAAAGGCCATCTAAATTATCATGTGCATTGAATTTAGTGGTGCCAGCATTATTAATCAAAGCATCCAGTTTTCCCCATTTTTTTATGGTTTCTTTCACTGTTTGAGCACAAGAATCAGGCTGTGAAACATCTGCTTTTAAAACAATTGTCTCTGCTCCTAATGTTTCACACTCCTTACTTACCTTATTTGCTGCTTCTATTGAACTTGAACAAGTTATTGCGATGTTCCAACCCTTGCTTGCAAGGAGTTTTGAAACCTCGGCGCCTACTCCTCTACTTCCACCTGTGACAATTGCAACTGGTTTAGTCATTTTTATACCTCCCTTACAGAAATAACATCATCTAGAGTAGACAACTCAACCAGAACCTTTTCCGGCGGTTTAGTTTCCAGATCAATTACGTTGTAGGCAATATCGCCTCTACTTTTGTTTACCATATCTATGATGTTCAATTTATTATCGGCAAGTACGGTAGTAATTTTACCTATCATTCCTGGATGGTTCTTATTTGAAAGAGTAATCCTAAATTCTGAAGGTCTGGGTTCAATTAACTCAGGAAAATTCACTGAATTTTTAATGTTTCCATTATTCAAAAAATCATCTAGTTGTTCAGCGGCCATGACGGAACAATTTTCTTCTGCTTGGCTTGTGCTTGCTCCAATGTGAGGCAAAATTATGACATCGTTAGCTGTTTTGGCTCTAGAAATTAAGTCTAAATCAGCAAAATCTGTGATGTACTTGCTAAGGATGTTTTTGTCCAAGCTTTCTATGATGTCTTTTGAGACAACTATTTCATCTCTTGCAAAATTGATTAGTCTTAAGCCTTTTTTGGAATTTTTAAGTAAATCAGAATTTATAAGACCCTTAGTTTTATCATTTGCTGGTACATGGAGAGAGATGTAGTCAGATTCCTTAAAAACATCTTCAATACTCTCTTTTCGTTCAACTTTATTAGGCAATTTCCAAGCAGCTTCAACAGTTATAGCTGGATCATAGCCAATAACATTCATACCTAACATTACTCCCATATCAGCAACTTTAGAGCCTATAGCCCCCATACCAACAACGCCTAAAGTCCCGCCAGTTAATTCTCTGCCCTTAAAACTTTTTTTTCCAGACTCAATTAAAGGTTTTAATTCTTCTTGATTTGACTCTTCTATTGAATTCACAAAATTAGCTCCTTGAAAAAGACCTCTGGAAGACATTAAAAGCGCTGCTAAAACTATTTCCTTAACTGCATTAGCATTCGCTCCTGGAGTATTAAATACAGGAATTCCAAGCTCAGAACATTCTTCGACAGGGATGTTATTTACCCCTGCCCCAGCTCTTGCTATGGCTTTAAGATTGTTTCCAAAGTCTTCCTTTTTGAGTTTGTGGCTTCTCAAAATAATCGCATCAGGATCAGAAATACCATCAGATACCTCAAATTTTTTTTCTTGAAGGATATTTAGGCCCTTCTCAGCAATAGAGTTGAAGGTTTTAATTTTTTGCGTCATATGAATTTTATTTATTTAATGAAGTCTATTAGTATTAGTTTTTGAATCTGCAATTCTATAACTTAAATTAAATGAGACCAAAGCATTTCTTAAATTTTGAAAATTTTTCGAGACAAGACCTCAGTCATATCATTGATAGAGCAATAGAAATAAAATCAAAATCAGAAACATCAAATATTTTTGATAAAAAAACCCTTGGTTTAATTTTTCAAAAACCCTCAACTAGAACGAGAGTTTCTTTTGAAGTAGCTATGAACAAATTGGGGGGTAACACAATTTTCCTAAGTTCATCTGAGTTACAAATGTCTAGAGGTGAGCCAATTCCAGATACTTCTAAAGTATTGTCTTCCATGATAGATGCCGTGGTAATTAGAAACGACAGTCATGAAGAACTGAAGCTTTTTTCAGAAAACTCCTCTGTTCCTGTGATTAACGGTTTAACTGATTTATTTCATCCATGTCAAATTCTTGCTGACTTGATGACTTTCAAAGACAAAAATGAGGGAGAAATTCTTAATAAAGTATGTTGGATTGGAGATGGAAATAATGTTTGCAATTCTTATATTGAAGCTGCATCCATTTTTGATTTTGAAATCAGTATTTTTTGTCCTAAAGGTTGTGAGCCTTATCAGCCATTGCTAAATAAGGCTAGAGATTTCATAACATTAGCATCCTCAAAAAATGAAGCTCTTGAAAAAGCCCAAATCGTCACAACTGATGTGTGGACTTCCATGAATAATGAAACCTCTGCAAAAGAGAGAAGAAAAACCTTTAAAAATTTCTTTGTTGAAGAAGAAGACATGAATCTTGCTGATGACAATGCTATCTTTTTGCATTGCTTGCCTGCTCACAGAGGCGAAGAAATAAGCTTCGCAATGCTAGAGCATGCCCAAAGTATGGTCTGGGACCAAGCAGAGAATAGATTGCATGCTCAGCAAAGTCTTCTTGAATTTTTGTTAGCTGATTAATCTGTTTAAAAGTTCTTTCCAGATGTCGTACCGTGCTGAATCATAGTTGGAATCCGGATTATACTCTGCCTTGGGAGACCAATTCTTGGAAACATCTTGCAGAGACACTTCTCCAGCTCCAATACCTGCAAGATAAGCAGCCCCTAAAGCAGTAGATTCAACCGTTTTAGAACACAAAACTTCCAATTCAATGACGTTGGATAAAATCTGATTAAAGAAAGCATTTCTCGTTAAACCACCATCAATTCTTACACTATCTACTTTTACGCCGTCATTTTCTAAAGAAGATATGATCTCTTTGGTTTGAAATGCGACTGCTTCATGGGTAGCTAAACTCAATTCTTCTTTTCCAGAGTCTCTTGTAAGTCCAAAAATAGCACCTCTGGCATCTGGAACCCAATGCGGAGCTCCTAAACCTACAAAAGCAGGAATGAGAAAAACGTTCGTATTGGGATCTGCTCTTTTAGCTAGTTCTTCAGATTCGCTGACGTCTTCGAAAAAATTCATTTTGTCTCGAAACCATTGAAAATTAGCTCCAGCCATAAAAATACTTCCTTCTAGGGCATAGCATAAATCGTCCACTTGGTAGGCTATAGTTGATAGAAGCTTGTTTGAGGAGTTCTGTCTTTTTTTACCTGTATTTGCCATTAAAAAACATCCTGTACCGTAGGTACTTTTTAACTTTCCTTTTGCAAAACAACCTTGTCCTATTAGAGATGCTTGTTGGTCTCCTGCAATGCCAGATATTTTTATTTCTCCGCCAAAAAGCCTAGTTGAGCCAAAATCTGCAGTGTTCTTTGTTACTTCAGGTAAATTTAAGCCACCTAACTCAAATATGTCTATCAAGTTTGTATCCCACTCGACAGAATCAATATCTAATAATAATGTCCTTGATGCATTCGTTACGTCAGTTTTGAAGCTTTTTCCTTCTGTTAACTTCCAAACAAGAAAAGTATCGATAGTGCCAAAAAAATATTTGTTTGGATCAATTTTATGTTCTTTTAACAACCAACGAGCTTTGGTTGCTGAAAAGTAAGGATCGAGTAAAAGACCAGTTTTTTTCGTTACTTCTGACTCAATGCTTTTGGATTTGAGTTCTTCACAAAATTCTGTTGTTCTCCGATCTTGCCATACAATGGCTTTATCCAAAACTTTGCCATCTTTGTCCCAAAGCATAACCGTTTCCCTTTGATTGGTTATGCCAATGGAGATCACATCTGAGCTCTTGACGCCCTTCTTGTTCATCAAGGAATTCACTGTATTAAGTACTGAAGTCCAAATTTCTTCAGGGTCATGCTCAACCAATCCTTCTGCGGGATAGTGTTGTTTAAATTCTTGTTGTTCTTGAGTTATTTGGTTAAAGGAGCTGTCGTATAGAACTGCCCTTGAACTCGTGGTGCCTTGATCTATTGAGATGTAATACTTTGACATGATCACATTTATATACACTTATACACAGCCTATCCACTAAATTTTCATAAATTGTTGTATTGCTTTTTTGTTAAAAACCCTTTATCTTGTACCATATTGTTAAGAAAACACAATATGTTGTGTTTTTTATACCCATTTTAATTATTTTTAAAGAAGGAATTGTTTTGGAAACAACAGGAACAATAGAAGAGAAGAAGCAAGAATCAGTTCAATCGGAACCAAAAAAAGCCATGGTTTCACCAGGTCAACTAAGAATTATAAAGAGAAATGGATCCGTAGTTGATTTTGACGGTTCTAAAATAGAAATTGCCATTACAAAGGCGTTTCTGGCAGTACATACCAGTGCTGCAGCAGCATCTTCAAGCGTTCATAGCAGAGTATCGGCCTTAAGTAGCCAAGTTGAAGATATCTTTAGAAAGAGAATGCCATCTGGCGGAACTATACATATAGAAGAAATTCAAGATCAGGTAGAACTGGCTTTGATGCGCTCTGAAGAACACAAGGTTGCTAGAGAATACGTTTTATACCGTGCTGAAAGAGCAAATCAAAGAGCAATAGAAACTCATATTCACGATCGTCCAGAAAAGGAGGAGCTTAAAACTTCTGAAAGAATTGAGGTTATAGCAAAAGAAGCATGCAATGGCTTAGAAGGAACAGATAGTGAAAAGATTATTTCAGAAGCAAACAAAAACCTCTATGAAGGAGCGCCAGAACATGAAGTAAAAGAGGCATTGGTGCTCTCCGCGCGTTCTCTTGTTGAAGTAGAGCCAAACTATACTTTTGCAACAGCACGAATTCTATTAGACAGTCTAAGGTCAGAGGCCCTTTCTTTCCTTGAGATAACAGAGAACGCAACTCATGCGGAAATGTCATCTCTCTACCCTGAGGCTTTAAAAGCATTTGTAAAAAAAGGGATTGAGTTGGAACTTCTTAACCCAGAGCTAGCAAACTATGACCTGGATTCACTCGGTAAAGCGATGATTCCAGAAAATGACTTACTTTTTTCCTACTTGGGGATTCAAACTCTTTACGATAGGTATTTCATTCACTCAAATGAAATAAGATTTGAACTCCCTCAAGTTTTCTTTATGAGAGTGGCAATGGGCTTGGCCCTAAACGAGGAAAACCGAGAGCAAAGAGCTCTAGAATTCTACGAATTGTTGTCTTCATTTGATTATATGAGTTCAACGCCTACTCTATTCAATGCAGGAACTATGCATTCCCAATTGTCTTCATGTTATTTAACTACTGTCCCGGATGACTTACATGGAATTTACGGTGCTCTTCAAGATAATGCCATGCTTTCAAAATGGGCAGGCGGTCTAGGTAACGACTGGACACCTGTAAGAGGAATGGGAGCCCATATCAAAGGAACAAACGGGAAATCTCAAGGGGTGGTTCCGTTTTTAAAAGTAGTAAACGATACAGCAGTTGCTGTAAATCAAGGTGGAAAAAGAAAGGGAGCTGTTTGTGCATATTTAGAAACTTGGCATCTGGATATCGAAGAATTTGTTGAGCTGAGAAAAAATACTGGAGACGATAGAAGAAGAACACACGATATGAATACAGCCAATTGGGTTCCAGACCTATTCATGGAAAGAGTGTTTGAAGGGAAAAAGTGGACCCTCTTCACTCCAAATGAAACACCTGAATTGCATGATCTTTCTGGGGAAGCCTTCAGAGAAAAGTATGAAGAATATGAAAAGCTTGCTCAAGAAGGAAAGCTTAAAGCATATAAAGAAGTGGAAGCGGAAGAGTTATGGAGAAAAATACTGTCCATGCTTTTTGAAACCGGTCATCCTTGGATAACATTCAAAGATGCTTGTAACCTCAGATCCCCGCAACAACATACTGGGGTAATTCATTCATCAAACCTTTGTACAGAAATTACCCTTAATACTTCAAATGATGAAATTGCAGTTTGTAACTTAGGCTCAATAAACATTCCTAATCATCTTGGTGCAAAAGGAAACCTAGACAAAGAGAAACTGGAAAAGAACGTAACCACTGCAATAAGAATGCTAGATAACGTGATAGATATAAATTACTACGCGGTGCCTCAGGCAGAAAACTCAAATTTTAAGCACAGACCTATAGGCATGGGAATCATGGGTTTCCAAGATGCGCTTTACATTAAGAAAATACCTTACGCATCAGAAGCAGCAGTTGATTTTGCCGATGAGTCAATGGAATTAGTGAGTTATATGGCAATAAACGCATCTTCTGATTTAGCTAAAGAAAGAGGCTCTTACTCTTCTTATGAAGGCTCTCTTTGGAGTAAAGGAATTTTGCCGCTAGATTCAATAGAAATTCTTGAAAAGCAAAGGGGTAAAGACTACATCGAAGTTGATAAGACAACTCGCCTTGACTGGGACGCCCTCAGAGAAAAAGTCAAAACTCAAGGGATGAGAAACTCAAATACTATGGCAATTGCACCAACAGCAACGATTGCCAATATCACAGGCTTAACTCAATCAATCGAACCCACCTATTCAAACCTGTTTGTGAAATCAAATCTCTCTGGAGAGTTTACTGTCATAAACATGCATCTAGTTGATGCGCTTAAAGAAATAGATATGTGGGATGAGGTCATGGTTTATGATCTTAAGAACCTCAACGGAAGCTTAGAAAGTATAGCCAGAGTACCAGAAGACATTAAGAAGCTGTTCGCTACATCTTTTGAGGTAGAGCCCAAGTGGTTAATTGAAGCAGCAAGCAGAAGACAAAAATGGATAGATCAAAGTCAGTCATTGAATCTTTATGTTTCAGAGCCTAACGGTAAGAAACTTGACGTAATGTATAGAATGGCATGGTTAAGAGGTTTGAAAACGACTTACTATCTAAGATCAAGAAGTGCCACAACGACGGAAAAATCAACAATAACCAATATGGAGCTAAATGCTGTAAAGACTGAACCTAAAGGCTATGATCAGCCAGAAGCGTGTTCCATTGATGATCCTGACTGCGAGGCATGTCAGTAATTTTATAAGGAGGTAGCTATGTTGTCTTGGGATGACTTTAACTCAGAAGAAACGCAAAAAACGCCGGTAACCGAGCCAGCAAAATCACAAGTCGCAATGCAACAAACTGCAGTTGTGAATGATGATGTTGTAACATCAGAAAAAAGCTCGCCAATAAGTACAGGCTCAATTAATGATGTATCCGAAGCCTTGGATAATCTGGATATAGAAAAAGGCTTGGAAGAGTTGGAAGGTGCATCTAGTAGAGTTGACGTTGATCAAAAGCAAATGATCAACTGTCGTGCGGACGTAAATCAATTGGTTCCCTTCAAGTACGATTGGGCCTGGCAGAAATATCTTGATGGCAGTGCCAATCATTGGATGCCACAAGAAATAAATATGACTGCCGATGTAGCTCTCTGGAAAGATCCAAACGGTCTTACCGAGGACGAAAGGAGAATCGTAATGAGAAACCTTGGATTTTTCTCCACGGCCGACTCATTAGTGGCAAATAATATTGTCCTATCTCTGTACCGACACATCACAAATCCGGAATGTAGACAGTATTTGTTAAGACAAGCTTTGGAAGAAGCAATTCATACTCATGCCTATCAGTATGTTATTGAGTCTTTAGGTATGGATGAAGGAGAAATCTTTAATATGTACAAAGAAATCCCTTCGGTAGCAAGAAAAGCTGCTTGGGCTCTCCCTTTTACAGAATCTCTAGCTGACCAAAATTTTAAAACTGGATCATTAGAGGATGATAAAACCTTATTGAGAAATCTAATCGCCTTTTACTGTGTATTGGAAGGAATTTTCTTTTACTGTGGCTTTACCCAAATATTATCCATGGGTAACAGGAATAAAATGACAGGAACGGCGGAACAGTTCCAATACATATTAAGAGATGAATCTATGCATGTTAATTTTGGAATAGATATGATCAACCAGATCAAGCTTGAAAATCCTCAGCTATGGGATGAATCTATGCAAACCGAAGCAAGGAATATGATTCTGCAAGGAACGCAATTAGAAATAGAGTACGCTCAAGACACCATGCCCGGTGGTATTTTAGGGATGAATGCAGAGAGTATGTCTGATTATTTAAAATTCATTGCAAACCGAAGACTTACCCAAATTGGACTTGAAGAAGAATTTCCTAATGCAACTAATCCTTTTCCTTGGATGTCTGAGATCATGGACTTGCGTAAAGAAAAGAATTTCTTTGAAACTCGCGTCATTGAGTACCAGACTGGTGGCGCTTTGAGTTGGGACTAAAAAAAAAGAATTATCCCTTAATAGTTGCGCATCGTGGAGCTTCGATGGAAGCTCCCGAAAATACTCTTCCAGCATATATCAAAGCTTGGGAACAAGGAGTTGATGCTGTCGAGCTCGATGTCAGAGAAACTAAAGACAAGCGATTGATCTGTATTCATGATGATAGTCTTGCAAGAGTCAGTGAGAGCGAATATGCAATCTCGCAAGAAACTCTTGATGATTTAAAAACCATAGATGTAGGTAGCTTTCGTTCAAAAAATTTTGCAAATACATATATACCTCAACTTCAAGAAGCGTTTGATTGTAAACCGGAAAAATCAAAAATTTTTGTTGAAATAAAGCCAAGTAAAATTAGTTTTAATGAATTGAATGAGATGGTTGAAACCGGTGTTATTTCAAAATTAAATACTCATTTTTTGGGCTTTTACCCAAACGTTGTGAAGAGTTTAATCAAGAGATTTGATATACCTGCAACGCTAAGCATCATTCCTGCTTTTTTTGATTACGATTATAAAAAGATAAACTCTTTTTTAGAAAAAAGTAAATCGTTTGGTATCAGTCAGCATATCGATTCAAAAAAAAGTATGAATTTGATAAAAAAATTTAAGGAGGATGGTAAATACTGCATTGCTTGGACTGTAAACAATAAGAAATACATGCGAGATTTAATAGAGCTTGGTGTGGATGCAATTATCACTGATAATCCTAAAAAATTGATGAAAGTAATAAAAGAAAAAATAAATGGATAGTTTAGTAAAAGTTGCAGACGGTTTTCATTTTTTAGAAGGTCCAAGATGGCATGAAAATAAGTTATGGTTTTCAGATATGCATGGTTATAAAGTCTATAATCTTGATATTGCTGGAAATCTATCTACCCTCGCAGAAATACCAGAACAACCCTCTGGGCTTGGATGGTTGCCGGATGGGAGTTTGATTATCGTTTCTATGCTTGATCGCAAACTCATGAAACTTAAAGACGGTGAGCTTTCGATTCATGCTGATATGTCACATCTTACTCCTTACCAATGTAATGATATGGTCGTTGCCAAAGATGGAACTGCTTATGTAGGGAACTTTGGGACAGACAGTGTTGAAGGCAAGATTTATAAAACTTGCTTGATCTCTGTAACACAAGAAGGAGAGACAAAAATATGCGCTGATGGTCTACTCTTTCCAAATGGAACGGTCATTTCACCAGATGGTAAAGAATTAATTGTTGGAGAAACCTTTGGAGGTAATTTAACTTCCTTTAAGATTAATGAATCTGGCGAATTGTCTCATAGAACCATTTGGGCAAGAGTCATGCCCCTTCACTTTAAAATAATAACGAGCATTATTAGATTTCTGAATATTCCTTTAAAAGAATCAAACAGCACTCCTTTTCCTATACCAGATGGTATATGTTTGGATTCAGATGATGGAATTTGGGTAGCTTCTCCGACAACTGCAGAAGTGATTAGATATAAAAAAGGAGGAAAAATTACTGATCGAATTGCAACTCCTCGGCCTGCTTATGCATGTATGTTAGGTGGCAAAGACGAAAAAGAACTTTATATTTTGACTGCCGAATCTTCGAACCCCCAGTTTTGCAAAGAAAACAAAACTGGAGAGATTTATAAAGTTGAAGTTGATTACGAAAGGGCTGGTAAGCCTTAGCCTTTCATTATCAATTCAAAGATTTTTTGCGATTGTTCGCCACCCTGGTAACAAGGTCTTGCATCTTTCATATCAGAGATTTCATCCCATTTCTCTGCAATGTTTTCTGCAGTCATGTCTTCACCAGTACCTAAGTTGACGCCCATAGTTTCATGCAGAAAAACTCTTGCAAAAACTCCAGCGCCAGCTGACATGATAACTCCTGTCGGTGCATCTTCAGAGACCATGTAGGTTACTGCTGGGGTTACGTGATCAGGTTGTATCTGATCTAAAACTTCTCCAGGCATCAAATCTTCGGTCATTCGAGTTCCTGCTACAGGAGCAAGAGCATTACATTTAATATTGTACTTAG
>CABXSA010000021.1 GCA_902514765.1 uncultured SAR86 cluster bacterium
ACCTGCAAGGGAGCTGGGAATGGCTACTATAAAAGTCTTAGATAGCAATCAAGCTCTAAAAGAATTATCAGATTTAACAGGGATAAATCTTGAATAAAATTCTTATTCTTCTGAGTATTATTTTTTTAGCTGGATGTCAGATGAATATTCTTGAATACGAAAATCAGATTATTTCCGATGCTCAGCAATATCAGGCAAAAATTTCAAGGGATATTTGGGGTGTTCCCCATATTTCAGGAACAAGAGATGCCGATGTAGCATTTGGCTTAGCATTTGCTCATGCCGAAGATGATATTAAAAACATTGCTGATAATATGTATTTGTATCGAGCACAAATGGGACTTAAAGATGGCTCAAGTGGAGCTGTGATTGACTATTTAATAAAGGCTCTAAAAATCAGAGAAAGAGTTGAGGAACAATATCAAGAAGTCCTTTCAGATGATGTTAGGTTGGTATTAGAAGCATACGCAACTGGTTTGAATTATTGGATGGTTAAAAATCCCAATAACAGTTTCAAAAAACATTTTCCTTTTACTGCAAAAGATATAGTGGCTGGTTTTGCAATTCAAAATCTTTTATTTTCTGGTGTAGTGAGTTCAATTCAAAGTTTAGAAAAATTAGAGGATTCATCAGAACAAAGCTTTTCTAATTTATATGAAAAAGACGATTTGGTTACAGGCTCCAATGCATATGCAATTAGCCCCAGTAAAAGTTCAGATGGATCCACTAGATTAATGATCAATTCGCATCAACCTTTAGAAGGTCCCTTAGCTTGGTATGAGGCTCACATTAAAAGTGAGGAAGGTCTTAATATGATGGGAGGTCTATTTCCAGGTTCGCCATTTATTTTTGTTGGTTTCAATGAAAATTTAGGCTGGGGTTTTACTGTAAATAAACCAGATCTAACGGATATCTATAAATTAGTAATTAATCCAAATGATAAAGATCAATATCTTTTAGAGGATGTTTGGTTAAATCTAGAAAAAGAAACCATCGAACTTCCTGTGAAAATATTTGGCCCAATTAATTGGACAGTGAAAAGAGAAGTTAAATATTCCAAGCACGGGCCAGTCCTTGAAATAGGAGAAAACTCCTATGCTTTAAGGTTTGCAGGTATGGAAGATATCAAGCAAGTTGAACAATGGTACAAATTAAATAAAGCTAATAATCTCCAAGAATGGATAAATGCAATGAAAATGAGATCTATCATTTCATTTAATGGCGTTTATGCAGATAAAAAAGGGAATATCTATTTTCTTCATAATTCTTCTTCGCCAAAAAGATTGGAGGGTCTAGATTGGTCAGGAATTATCGACGGAACTAGATCTAAATACATATGGGAAACATTTGAAGAATTCGATGAGATACCTCAAATCTTGAATCCCTCATCAGGATGGCTCGCAAGTACCAATCAAGATCCATTTAAGGTTACAGATCCAAAAGATAACCTAAAAAAAGAAAACTATTCTCAAACTCTAGGCCTGCAAACCAGAATGACAAATAGAGCTTACAGAATTAAAGAGCTTTTTATGGAAAAAGATCAAATAACTGAAAAAGATTTCGATGATTTTAAATTTGATAATTCCTATTCAATAGATTCAAGATCATATAAGTATGTTTCAGAAATTTTTGGATTAAATTTTGAAAATGAGAATTTAAAAAAAGGTCAAACGATTCTGAAAAATTGGGATTTAAAAACAGATTTTAATAATGAGTCTGCAACTCTTGGAGTTTGTGTCTTGAGTCCCGAATGGCTTGCAGAACAAGCAGCAGAAACTCCTCCAGAGTCAGAAGAAAGTTTTAAAACGTGCGTAGAAGACACTTTAAAAAATTATGGAAAATTAAATCCAAAATGGTCAGAAAGAAATTTCATGTATAGAGGAAAGAAAAAAATCCCTGTTCAAGGAGGTCCGGACGTTTTAAGAGCTATATATGGCCTTGAGCAAGAAGATGGTGATCTAAAAGCTGTCGGTGGCGATGGTCTTTATATTCACGTTAGTTGGGATAAAGAAGGAAATCAAGAATCAAAAAGTATTCATCAATATGGAAGCGCCACTCAAGATGAAAGCTCTTCGCATTTTTCTGATCAACTGGAGTTGTACATCGACGAAAAGTACAAACCTACCTTCTATAAAGATGCAGCCTTAAAAAGAAACGTAAAGAAAGAATATATTGTTCCTTTTAAGTAGTCTCTATAGCTTTTTTAAAAGCAGGCCTTGCTTCAATTCGTTCGACATAACCCTTTAAGTTAGGCATATCATCTGTGACACATCCCAAATTAGATAATTTAGTACAACAGTGGCCTGTCATGAATTCGACCCCTGAGAAGTCCCCTATTAAATATTCTTTTCCTTCAAGAGCCAATTCAATGGCTTGAAGGGATTTAGAAGCAAGCCTTTGAGCTTGACCTAAAACTGTTTCGTCTCTTCTTTCAGGCGGTAACAGAATGGTATGCACCACAATTGTGTTCATTGGTTGAGCAATCATGCCCTCACAAAAATGAAACCATTGAAGATAATAAGGATATTCAGGAGAATCTACGCTAGGTTTCAGTCCACCGTTTTTATGTTTCTCGATAACATAATCAATAATAGCACCTGATTCATATATGCTCACATCTCCATCCTCAAGCACAGGAATTCTTCCAAGGGGATGTCTTTTTCTGTGCTCATCAGATTTTAGTGCCTCTGGATGAAATGGCATTGAATTTAGTTCGTAAGGTAATTCTAGTTCTTCAAGTAGCCAAAGAACTCTTTCTGCTCTTGAAGCAGGTGCAAAATGTAGTTTCAGCATAATTATTCTCCCAAAGATTTATTCTTTTATTAAAATTTCCATAAAGTCTGTCACATTAAGACTCTCTAAATCGTTTTGATCTTCACAAATTTTCATTATTTTTTCTACGCGTTCTGTAGAAAATTGTGTTTTTAGGTTCTCTTCAAATTTTTTAATTAGGACGGGAATTCCCTCTTCCCTTCTTCTTCGATGACCTATTGGATATTCTACTTCTACTTTTTCTGTGGAAGAACCATCTTTAAAAATTATTTGCAGTTCATTCGCAATTGACCTTTTTTCGGGATCTAAATAGTCTTTGGAATAATTTTTGTTTTCCTCAACAAACATTTTATTTCTTAAAGAATCAACTCTTTGATCATTGGCAACATCGTCCTCATAATCTTCGGCAACCAAATCACCTTTTAACAAACCGATTGCTGTCATATATTGAATACAGTGATCTCTATCTGCAGGATTATTTAATTTGCCTTCTTTACTAATGATTCTAATTGCAGACTCATGCGTTGTAATATTTATTTTTTCTATTTCTTCTAATCTATCAATTATTTCGGGATGAAGTTTTACTGCAGCTTCAACTGCTGTTTGAGCATGAAATTCTGCAGGAAAAGATATTTTAAATAATACATTTTCCATTACGTAGCTATTAAATTCCTGCGGTACAGAAAGAGATTTTCCTTTGAACAAAACATCTTGAAAACCCCAAGTTGGAGCCGTAATTGCACTTGGATAACCAATTTGCCCTTTTTGAGTAATTAGAACTAGATTCATAGCTCTACTGGTTGCATCACCAGCTGCCCAGGATTTTCTTGGGCCAGCATTTGGTGCATGCCTATATGTCCTGAGACTTTGTCCATCAACGAATGCTTGTGATAGAGCATCTAAAGCTTGTTCTTTTGTTAGACCCATCAAAAAAGAAATTACTGCGGTTGAAGCAACCTTAACTAACAAAACATGATCTAACCCAACTCTATTGAAACTATTTTCTAAAGCTAAAACTCCTTGAATTTCATGAGCTTTTATCATGGCTGTTAAAACTTCTTTAATTTTTAAAGAGTCTTTTCCTGAAGCTAAATTTCTTTGCGACACATAATCAGCGGCAGATAAGATACCTCCCAAATTATCAGACGGATGTCCCCATTCAGCTGCTAACCAAGTGTCATTAAAATCTAGCCAACGTACAATAGCTCCTATATCCCAAGCGCCTTTGACTGGATCTAGAACAAATTTAGTTCCAGGAACTCTAACTCCATTGGGCACCGATGTTCCTTCAACGTGAGGACCTAAAAGCTTTTCACAATCTTTAAAGTTTAATGCCAAGAGGCCGCACCCTATGGTATCCATTAAGCAATATCTTGCTGTTGTGTATGCTTCTGAGCTATTTATCTCTTTCTCGTAAACAAACTCAATGATGTTTTGAATGATTTCGTCAAAATCTTGACGGACGTTGGATTCAACATTTGATGACATTTTTATACCTAATTAGATTTATCTGTTTTCAATATCAACCCATTCAACGCTTTCAGGGCCAATGTACTCTTCACTAGGTCGAATGATTCTATTGTCTGCTCTTTGTTCAAATACATTTGCAGACCAGCCAGTAGTTCTTCCAATAACAAAAAGTGGAGTGAAGATGCTGGTTGGAATTCCTAAGTAATGATATGCAGATGCCATAAAAAAATCGGTATTTGCAAACATGTTTTTTTCTTCATCCATGATTTTTTCTATTTCTTCAGATACTTGATAAAGCATTTCGTTACCATCTTGAACGCTTAATTTTTTTGCCCATTCTTTAATGACTTTGTTTCTTGGATCTTCAGTAGAATAAACTGCATGTCCAAAACCCATGATTTTTTCTTTTTTTCCCAAGAGTTCTAAAACTCCTTTTTTTGCTTCTTCTCTAGAGGAGAATTTCTCAATCATTTCCATTGCAGCCTCATTTGCACCGCCATGTAGGGGACCTCTTAATGTGCCTATGCCAGCAGTAATACAAGAATGTAAGTCAGATAAAGTTGAGGCACACGTTCTTGAAGCAAAAGTAGAGGCATTGAAACCATGCTCGGCATAAAGAATTAAAGAAGTGTCTAAACATCTAATATGATCCTCAGACGGCTCTTTGCCAGTCAGTAAAGATAGAAATTGTCCGCCAATTGTTTCGTGAGATGTTTCTGTATCAACGCTTATCCCATCATGTGAAAATCTGTACCAATAACAAATAACTGATGGCAATATGGCTAGAATTCTGTCGGCTGCATCATTTTGATTTGAAAAATCACCCTCTGGTTCAAGATTACCCAATACAGAACAACCTGTTCTCATAACGTCCATCGGATGAGCAGAGGCAGGAATAAGTTCTAGTGTTTTTTTTAGCTCTTCAGGAAGTTTTCGATTTGAAATGAGCTTTTGTTGGTAGGCTTCTAATTCTGACTTATTAGGTAGATGACCATATAAGAGTAAGTAAGCGACTTCTTCAAATTTAGCTTTATCAGCTAAATCTTCTATTGCGTATCCTCTGTAAGTTAATCCACGACCTTCTTTCCCAACTGTTGAAAGAGAAGTCTGTCCTGCTACTTGGCCACGTAAACCCGCGCCTTCTAGTTTCTTTGCCATGAATTATTCCTTAGAAAATAAATCGTCTATTTTTTTTTCGTACGTATGATAGTCGAGAATCTCATATAATTCATCTCGAGATTGCATTTTTTCAAGTATTTTTTCTACATTACCATCGTCGGAAATAGTCGAATAGACTTCTAGGGCAGCTTTAGACATTGCTCTAAAAGCACTTAAAGGATGAAGAATAATACTTATCCCTGCTTTTTTTAGCTCATCCTTTTTGAATAAAGGAGTCATTCCAAATTCTGTAATGTTAGCTAGAATCGGAACAGAAATTGCATCTGATAAAGTTTTGTAATCTTCAAGCGAAGTTATTGCTTCTGGAAAAAGTGCATTAGCACCCGCCTCAACATATCTTTGAGCTCTCTCAATAGTGCCATTTATGCCTTCGTTTGCAAATGCATCCGTTCTTGCCATGAGCATAAATTCATCGTCAGAAATTACATCTCTAGAAGCTTTCATTCTGTCGCACATTTCCTCAGTTGAAACAATTTCTTTGTTAGGTCTATGCCCACATCTTTTTTCTGATACTTGATCTTCAATGTGAATTCCAGATGCACCGGCAGAAATCATCTCTTTTGTGGTTTTTGAAATATTTAATGCTGATCCCCACCCCGTGTCGCAATCCACTAAAATTGGAAGATTGCTTATTCCTCTAATTCTTCTTAAGTCTTCCAAAACATTATCTAACGAGGTAAGAGCTAGATCTGGAAGGCCAAACGAGGCGTTTGCAACTCCAGCACCAGATATGTATAAAGCTTTTATGCCAGTTTTTTTAGCTAGTAAAGCTGAATATGGATTTATAGCGCCTGCAACCGAAAGTGGTTTCTCATTTTTTAAAACTTCAAAAAAAGAGATGCTCACTAGATGTGCTCCTCTAAAATTTTCTTCAACTCGTTGTGAGAAGAAGCTGCAAGGAGATGAGGATATTCTTCTTTTATGTGCTCAGGCGCCTGAAAAAATATTCCCAAATCAGCAGTATTCAACATATTGATATCGTTATAGGAATCTCCGGAAGCAAAAACTTTAAATTTAAGTGATTGCAATGCCTCAATTACCTTTTGTTTGTTATTAGGCTGTCTAAGTTTGTATCCTGTAATTTTATCATTTTCCACTATCATGTTGTGGCAAATAATCGAGGGATAGCCTAGCTTTTCTACCAGAGGCCAAGCTAGTTCATAAAAAGTATCAGAAACTATGGTGACTTGGAATTTTGATCTTGCCCAATCTAAAAATTCTTGAGCTCCATCAAATGGATCTATATCTTTGACTATTTTTTGGATATCGCTTAGTTTGATATTTTTTTCATTTACCACTTTCATTCTTAAAGACATAAGTTCATCGTAGTCTTTAAGGTCTTGTGTGGTTAACATTAGGTCATCTGAATTAACCTCTTTTGCAAGACATTGCCAGATTTCAGGGATTAGTACTCCTTCAAAATCCAAACAGAGATGCACCATCCTTACCTTCGGATGAGTTTAATGCTTTCAAATACTTTATCTAAATCTTTTTTAGATTTGGTAGCACAAGCCTTGGCAACAATTTTTTTTGTAAGATGTGGGGCAAACATATTAATAAACTCAAATAAGTGACTTCTTAGATAAGTTCCTCGCCTAAAGCCCATGTAAGTGGTTCCAGAATCAAAAAGGTGGTTAGCAGGTATTGAAATCAAATCTTTATCTTCTTCTTCATTAAAAGCCATACTGGCAATAATCCCCACTCCAGTTCCCATTTTTACATAGGTTTTTATTACATCTGCATCCGTTGCAGTGAAAACTACATTTGCTTTTAAACCCCTCTCAAAAAAAGCTCGATCCAAATCGTTACTTCCAGTAAAACCAAATACGTATGTGACTATTGGATACTGAGAGAGATCTTTAAGTTTTATTTTAGGTATTGAGGCTAAAGGGTGGCCTTTAGGAACAATAATACTTCTTGACCATTTGTAACAAGGCATCTTGACAAGATTTTCACCCTTTTCTGTTGTTTCGGTCCAAAGAGCTATATCAACTTCTCCTTTTGCTGCCATCTCAACAGATTCATCGGGAGTACATTGGTGCATTTGGAAATGTACATTTGGGTATCTCTTAACAAATTTATCCACGACTTTAGGCAAAGTGAATTTAGCCTGGGTATGAGTGGTAGCAATACTCAAAGTACCATACTCTTCGTCTGAAAACTCTGTAGCTGCATGTTTGATACCATCAACTAAAGCAAGTATTTCTTCAATTTGCTCAAGAATTCTTTCTCCTACAGGAGTAATCGCAACAAGGTGTTTTCCTGATCTTTCAAAAAGCTCTACATCAAGCTCTTCTTCTAAGAGCTTAATTTGCTTACTTATCCCAGGCTGAGAAGTGAATAAGGTTTTTGAAGCTTTAGAAACATTTAAATTGCTTCTTGCTACTTCTCTAACATATACAAGTTGTTGAAATTTCATCTCTAAGTGTTAATTTACTATATTTCAGTTAATTATAAAAAACTTTATTTTAAACACTTTTTAATAATATATAAAACTATTACAAAAATTATAAATACTGTATATAATTACAGTTATGAAAAATTTAACTAAAAGGCAAGCCGAAATTTTATATTACATTAAAGATGAAATTGAAAATAATGGTTATCCCCCTACCCGTTCAGAAATTTCCAAAACCTTTGGATTTAAATCACCTAATGCTGCTGAGGATCATTTAAAAGCATTAAAGAAAAAAGGAGTGCTTGATTTAGCTGCTGGAACATCTCGAGGAATTACTCTGTCAAATCAATCGTCAGGAATTCCCGTAATTGGCTTGGTAAGTGCAGGAGGGCCTATCCTTGCTGAAGAAAATATAGAGAAAACCATTCCCAATAATCCGGGAATACTTTCTCATGGCATAGATTTTTATTTAAAGGTTAAGGGAGACAGCATGATAGATGTAGGAATTTTTGAAAACGATCTTATTGCGATTAATAAAAATATTCCGGTTAAGACAGGATCAATAGTAGTGGCTAGAATAAATGATGAAGTAACGGTAAAAACACTTACCAAGATTTCAGATTCTCAAGTCATTTTAAGGCCTGAAAACTCTTCTTACTCTGATATTGAAGTAAACCCTAAAAAAGATAATCTTATTTTTGAAGGAACATGCGTAGGCCTTTTAAGAGATTTTTCTTAGAGCTTTTTGTATTGATCTATAGAAAAAGCTTCTTTAATTAAACTATCTTGCTCTGCCTCTTCTAATTTATAAAAGTCGTTGGGGCATCCAACCTCCTTTTCACCGCATTTTATAAATTTTACAAATTTAAAAGCTTTCCCAGGCTTTCTAATCTTTATCCCAATTGGTCTTTTATCGTCAGGATGAAAACCTAAAACCCTTAAAGATTTTAAAACAAATAATCTCGTATCTTTATTCTCGTAATCAAGTTCATGAGGGTTGTAATATGAAACTTTAGGATTTTTAGGTTTATCTTCTGGCGGAAGCTTAGATGCTTTATTGAAACCATCAAACTCGGTGTATTCACCAAATCTTCCATTCTTTAATAAAATTGGAATACCGCTGTTCTCTTCTATGAACAATATGTTTTCACCAGAATCTCGTTCTATTAGTTCTACTGCTCTGTTTAAACCAATATCCAAGATGTTTTCATCCTCATCTGGGCTACCAAATATTTTTTTATCATCTCTCATAGTCCATACACAAGGACCGTTAATGCTCATATCGGCAAAAATAGGCTCTTTCAAATCGGGATGGTATCCTAACTCTTTAGGGAGTTCCTTGTAGGTTTCCCAAGTTGTAGAAAAATCAAAAGGTTTTTTTGTCCACATACATTCAGAGCAGCCAACAAAATAACCAAACTTGCCTTTTTTTAAACTCGTTTGGCTATCGCATTTGGGGCAATCCCTAATTATTTTTCCTGCTTCATCTCTAGGAAAAATAACTTCTTCTAACTCTTCATTTAGCAAATCTAAAACCTGTCTGGTTTTAAAATTTTCACTATCGTTTAGAGGTATTCCTTCGATTTTTTTGCTCAAATAATTTTGAAGCTCTTCCCAAAACTTATCTAATACATCAGTCCACGAAATACTTCCTTCAGCAATTTTATCCAATTCTGTTTCTAATTCAGCCGTAAATTTGGTTTCAATAAAAAATTCTTTATAAACTCCAGACAAATATGAATTTAAAACTCTGCCTAAATCTGATGGAGCAATCGATTTAGCGCCATAAGCATATTTTTTATCTCTGAGACCCTTCACTGTAGATGCATATGTCGAAGGTCTTCCTATGCCAAGCTCTTCCATTTTTTTTATAAGAGACGCTTCGGAATATCGATTTGGAGGAGAAGTAAATTTTTGCTCAGAAATGAATTCGGTAAGACTTACATTTTCGTTTTCTTTTAAATTTTCTGGAAATTCTATGAATTCTGAAGAATCTTTTTTGGAAATAGTTTCAAAACCTTCAAAAAGAGTTTTTCTTGAGGAAGCATTGAAAACATATTTCTGATCTTTAGAAAAAACTACTATTTTTTTTCTTTCATGCTGCGAATTAGACATTTGACTTGATACAGTCCTATTCCAAATTAAGGTATAAAGCTTTTGTTCGTCTTGCCCAAGGTTAATATTTTCTGGATAAGTTTTAATATTAGTAGGCCTGATAGCTTCATGAGCTTCTTGAGAATTTTTTACTTTAGATTTGTAAACTCTTACTTGGTCAGATAAAAATTTATCACCAAATTTTTCGACAATTACATTTCTAATTTCCTGTAAAGGAGGGGGCCCAGGATTCTCTTCACTAAAAGGTTCTCCAGTATTAGGAGACGTACTGATATTTATTCCATCCGTTCTTAAGTATGTAATTAAGCCAGCTTCGTAGAGATTCTGAGCTGCTCTCATGGTTCTATCTGCAGTAAAGCCTAAAAAGCTGCTTGCAGTCATTTGTAAAGTTGATGTGCGAAAAGGTGGATTTGGAGAACTGCTCTGAGGTTTTGTTTCAATAGACTTGATAAAAAACTCTGAAGATTTCAATTCAGATTCAATTTCTCTAACATTTTTTTCTGAAGATATAGGGTTCTTTTTTAAATCCTCTTCATTGCACTTAATTAGCTCAGCATCGAAAATAAAATCGTTATATTTAAATTTACTAGATATCGGCCAATATTCTTCTTTAATGTGTTTATCTCTTTCGGTTTCTCTTTCGCAAATGATTCTTAAAGAGGGAGATTGAACTCTTCCGGCAGATTTCGCAGGTGGAGCATGTCTCCAAACTAAAGGAGATACCTTAAATCCAATCAGATGATCTAAAATCCTTCTTGCTAAATATGCGTCTACTAAATCTTGATCAATCTCTCTTGGAGAATTAATAGCTTGCTTTATAGCTGATGAGGTAATTTCATTAAAAGTTATTCTTTTGACTTCTTTATCTTTCAATAATTTTTTTTCAGAAAAATCTGAAAGTAAATGCCACGCAATGGCCTCTCCTTCTCTATCTGGGTCCGTTGCTAAATAGACAGTATTGATGGTTTTGCAAATCTTTCTTAATTCTCTAATCGTTTTTTTTCCTTTCTGTGTTTCTTCCCAAGATAAATCCACCCAATTTTCTGGGTTAACTGCGCTTTCATCATCTGGAAGATCTCTAATATGGCCCAAGCAAGCTGCAACTTCCCATTGCTCTTCTGGAAAGTTTTTATCCAAATATTCAGTAATCTTAGTTGCCTTCGCACCAGATTCAACAATGACTAAATTTTTCATCCTTTTTTTAATATGGAGTACTTTTTACAGTTTTGTCAAGAAGACGAAATTTTTAGCGCCTTTTTTAAAAGCGAGTTACCTTGATAAATGTATCCAGTATAAAGCTGAACTAAATCTGCTGAATTTATTAATCTTTCCTTTACGTCACTTGCGTTCATTACTCCACCTGAAGCTATTAAAATTGATTTTTCCTGTTTGAATTCAGCTACTTTTTTTTGCATATTTTCTGCTTTTTTACTGAGCATTGCGCCACTCATACCACCCGCAATTGGGTAAATATGATCGGTGGTAGTGTTGCAACATATAAAGCCATCTATACTATTTTTTTCTGAGACTTCTATTAAGTTTTTTAAATTTTCTTCTTTTTCATCTGGAGAAAGTTTTACAAAAATTGGGGTATTTTTTTTATACATATCAATTAATTGAACTTTTTTTTGAGATATCTTTTCCAGTAAAAATTCAAGATTTTCTTGAGAAGATAATTCTCTGAGATTTTCAGTATTTGGAGATGAAATATTTATAGCAAGATAATCTGCTTCAAGGTAAAAATAGTCCATCAAATGTAAATAATCTTGCCAAGCATTTTTGGTTTTTGTGTTCTTGCTTTTCCCAATACTAATTCCAAGAACGCCATCAAACTTTGGTTTAAATTTTTTTATGTTTTTTAGAGCTTTTACTGAACCAACATTATTAAATCCCAAAGAATTAAGTAGTGTTTTATCTTTAACATATCTAAAAATTCTTGGTTTTGGATTTCCTGATTGTGGTTTTAGGGTAATAGTACCTACCTCAACAAAACCAAAACCTAATGAATTTAAAATATGGAAATATTCGGCATTTTTGTCTAAACCTCCTGCGATGCCAATTCTATTTTTGAAAGATAACGAATTAAGTATTATTTCAGATTCACCAAAGTTCTTTCTTGATTTAAATAAGCCAATCAAGTTTAAGTTATAAATCACTTTTAATAGCTTAAGAGTAAAATTTTTAGATAATTCAGGCGGTAAAAGTCTTGTGAAAACTAAAAATAAATCTTCAATTAATTTTATCAATTTTAATCAAGCGCACTTATTGCAGCTGCAGCAGTAGCAAAGTCAGCAAGAATTGGGGTGAAAATTCTAAAGATCGAAATAGCATTAAACGGAGTAGAGTCTCTCGGGACAATTATTGTTGAACCTGGTTCTATTCTGCTTCTTCCTATTCGCCACGCATCTAAATTTTTTACTGCTTGTCCGTTTGGCAGTATTACAAAAACTCCTCTTTTATCAGCGGAATCAGCTAATCCTCCTGCTAACTTTATATAGTCTCTTACTCTGAGATTTTTCGAATAAACAAAACTTGTTGGAGATAAAACTTCTCCGGTAACGGTAATTGTAGATTTTTCCGAAGGAATATAAATTCTGTCCCCAGAATTTAAAACAATATCTACTTCAGGATTTTTTTCTAACTTCGTTAAATTCATTTCAGTTACTATTCTTCCAACTGGTGAAATTTCCTTTAATCTTGTAATTAAGTTAGAAATTACAGAAAGAGCTAATTGAGGGTTTCCTGTGTTTGTGATTGCTCCACTTGTTAAAGATGTTGCAATACCTTCTTCTAATTGGTCTGCAGCTCTAATAAAAGCTTCTTTCTCTCTCTTTGCTACTGATGACCTGGTAAAAACTCCTCCGTAAGGGTATGCATTTTTTTCATATCCGCCAGCTCTTTCCAATAAAGAGCTTAGTTTTTCACCTTTAGAAATGGAATATGTTCCTGGATTTTTTATGAACCCACTGATAGAAACAGAAAAAGTTTCTTGTTTATCAGGATCTTGTTGTAAAACGATTGATTTTGGAAATTTTTTAGTCGAAAGTAGGTTATTGGCCTCTACATAGTCAATATTTTTAATATCCTCTTCAGAATAAAAGATTTCATAACTGCCTGATATTCCTAAATTAGTAGCACCGCCAGCAAAAGATGTTAGGTTCTTTAAATTTAAATTTTTAGTTACAGGGTAGAATCCTGGCTTTCTAACCTCCCCGCTAAGTAACGATGCATTTTCCAAAGCTATAATTAGTAAACCAGGGTTATCTTCAAATATTTTTGGACAGCCTTCATTTAAACCCAACCTATCAGAAATATCTGTTTCTGATGATGAAAATTCTAAACTTTTGAGGTTAGAAATTAGTGTGGATGCATTAAATTTAGCAACATATTTTAGAGACTTGCATGGATATCTGTCACCAGGAATAAATTTAACAAAGCCCTTTTTATCGAGTTCATTTTTATTAGCGATAGACATTGTGTTTTTTGAAAGGCTTTTCTTTAAGGGATCTGAACCTAAAGAGCCATAAAGAGTATCAATCTTCTTCTTTTCTTCTTCTGTTAAAAGTCCTAGAGCATCGGCTAATAGAGCTGAATTTATAAAATCTATATCATATTGTGAAAAAACAAAAACTACGTCATTAGGGGATAACTTTAAGTTTTCCCTGGAAGAGGTATTTAAATCGACAGCAAAAAATTCTACAGAGCCATTATCGTCTTTTCTGGATAAAACACTAAACGGCAGATAAGTCTGATCATTTAAGTCATTATCGTCGATGAAATCTGAAAGATTGTTTCCTTCTGAGTAAGAATAAACTCCTCTATTATTTAAAAAACCTTCAAGCCTTATATTATTAGAAAATTTTCCTGAAAGGTCATGAATAAAAATTTCGTCAGCATCTTTTAGTCTTAATTCTTTAATCTTATCAAAGCTATAATCTTTAAATACTCTTTGTCCAGATTCATTTATTCTACTCAATGTGATTCTGTTTTTATTAGCTTTACTAGAAAAACCAGATGCAAAACTTAAAATATCATTAAATGTCTCATTATCCTTTATTTCGTATATAGCGGGCCTGTTTACATTTCCCCAAATTTTTACTCTGTCACCAACAGGATTAATAAGTAAAGCGTCTCCGGATTGAATCCTTAAATCACTCGAAGTATTCGCATTGATTAATAGTTCATACATATCTAAATTACCGATTTCTTTATTAGATCTTTTTAAAGTTATATTTCTCAACGAACCATTCTCGGTAGGGCCTTCAGTATTAAAGACTATGCTCGATATTGAAGACAGGGGCGAAATGTTATAGGAACCTGGATTCTTTGAATTACCCAAAACAAAAACTTGGATCGTACGTAATCTGCTTAAAGAAATTTCTACGTCTGTTCCAATTAGTGAGGCTTGAGTTACATTTTTGATTTTCTTAAATGCTTCGTCAAAGGTCAGCCCACTAAATGATATGTTTCCTAACTCTCTTAAAAAAACGTTTCCCTCTCTGTTAATTGAAACCTTTTTTAACGCTTGAATACTTCCGGTAAAACTGATTGTTAATTCATCGCCCGGCCCTAAAACATAATCTCTTGGGGCTGCAAGAATTCCTTCAGGCTGAAAGGAATTTTGATTCCTAAAAAGATCATATCCAAAAAAAGAAGGGATCTCATTACCAAAATTGTCATACTCAGATGAATTTTCTGGAATTTCATCAGAAGGCTCTATATTTATTTCTGGATTTAATTTTTCATAGTCTGAAGTATCTTCTAAATCACTACTAATCCTTGATTCAACTGACTTCCTTACTTCTTCAGGCAGAAGGTTTAGATACTCCTCATAATCATTAAGCTGTGCAAAAGAATTACTTAGAAAAATTACGAGAGAAAAATACTTAAGTTTATTTAACAATTGGAAGACCCCAGTAAAGTTTTGATCTACAAGCATCAAAATAATCATAACCTGTCGGATGAAGTAAACGATATCTTATTGAACTATTTTTTATTTTCAGAGAATCCCCGGAATTCAAATCAAATTCGTTATGCCCATCAAGAATAACTTTTGCCATTTCATCATGTTCATATTTAAGCTCTAACTCATCTTCGGCTGGAATTATCAGTGGCCTAGTAGATGAACTATGTGAAAACATCGGCATAATAGCAAAAACATCGAGAGTAGGATATAAAACTGGTCCGCCACCTGAATACATATAAGCTGTTGATCCAGTTGCAGATGAAACAATTAATCCATCTGATTTATGATTTGCAATCAATTTATTATTCCTAAAAATAGAAAAACTAGTCATCTTTGCAAGTTCTCCTGA
>CABXSA010000022.1 GCA_902514765.1 uncultured SAR86 cluster bacterium
GCAAATGATTGATGATTTGAAGTTGCTATTGTCCAGCCATCGGACTTGATATTTTCTTTACCAATTATTTGCCATTTAGGACTGTGTAAAGCCTTTACCCAAATTTTATTTGTGAAAATCCATAATTCACCAATCTTTATAATAAATTGGTGGGCTTTAGATATGCCTTTTTTAAAAAGATATACGAAAAAACAACTAGAAAAAAATCCTAAGCTAGCTGGAAAGGATGTAAAAGAAATGAAAAGAGCTTTGAAACATTATGTCCTTTATCCTGTTACTGTTTTTAGTTTTGCTGAAGGAACAAGATTTACCCTTAAGAAACATCATAATCAAAACAGTCCTTTTAAAAATCTCTTAAGGCCTAAAGAGGGAGGCTTGGCTACAGCGTTGAGTCTTGTGAATAAGATTGACTCACTAATTGATTTTACAATCAAGTTTGATTCAAAAAAAAGAAGTTTTTGGGACTATCTTTGTGGAAGAATGAATTCAGCTAAAATTGTTATAAAGGAAATAAAAATCCCAAATAAATTTCTCAATGAAAATTTATTAGAAAATCATGCCCTGAGATCAGAATTCAAGGAGTGGGTAAATTCATTATGGCTGGAAAAAGACCTTATGATCAGTAACACAGACTAAATCTATGGTATTTAAATTAAATAAATTTCTTGTTCTTTTAGTTTACTTTCTAGCTTCGCTAAGTCTCCCAAGCGAAGAATCTTTGGAGGTAAAGAATGAATATAAACCAGTCGTAAATGAAATTATAGAAATTCTTGACCGAAATCACTTTAAAAAGAACATTGAAATAAATGAGCAGAAAGTTATTGAAAACTTTTTGTTAAATTTAGATAAAGAAAAAATTGCATTTACTTCTGAAGAGTTCAACTCATATCTAGCTAGATTTAATAATATTTATAACCTAGATGAAATTTTTAAAATTTATCAAGATTATTCTAATAGATCGCTTGCATTGATTAGCTTTCAAAAAGATGTTGTTAGTTTGATTAATACTTCAAGCGATTTAAATACAACAGAATTTATTGAAAAAAGCAGAGAAGATGAAAAAAGATTCAATTCTCTAGACTCCATCAAGAATTATCATGCTCTTTTAATAAAAAACGAGTTTATAAACATACTTTTATCTAATGATGACTTTGAAAACTCTAAGTTAAAACTTCTCAAAAGGCTCAAAAATAGAGTCAAAAGTTTCAAAAGAATTAGATCAGACGATATCTTTTCTTTGTATACAAATTCAATTACCTCTCTTTATGACCCTCACACAAATTATTTATCTCCAAAATCTCAAGAGGACTTTGAGATAAATATGAGTCTTTCTCTTGAGGGTATTGGAGCAATTTTGTCTACAGAGGATGGCATTACCAAAATAATCAGGTTAGTTCCGGGAGGGCCTGCAGACAAATCAGGTCTCTTGAAGGTAAATGACAAAATTGTGGGAGTAGCCTCTCTGCCGGAAAATGATATAGAAGATGTGAGAGATTGGAGAATCGATGAGGTGGTTCGACTCATAAGAGGCCCAAAAGATACAAAAGTTAGACTTGAAGTTATTCCTAATTCTTCTCCAGACGATGTTTTAGGTAGGGTGATTGAAATCACTAGAGGATTAGTAAAATTAGAAGATCAGGCAGCAAAGAAAAAGAAGGTAGAAATATATAAACCAAATAAATCTTATAATATTGGGATTATTGATTTACCTGCTTTTTATATGGACTTTGATGCATTTAGCAGAAATCAATTTAACTACAAAAGTAGTTCGAAAGATGTCAGGAACCTTCTAAGGGAGTTAAAAGACGAGCAAGTTGATGGAGTAATTCTTGATTTAAGAGGAAATTCAGGCGGTTCTTTATATGAAGCCTATTCGTTAGCAAAGCTTTTCATTGGAAAGGGAAATATCGTTCAAGTAATGGAGTCGAGTGGCTCGATTCAGCCTTTGGGTCATACAAGAGGAATTCAAAACTATGAAGGGCCGGTTATGATTTTAGTTGATAAATTAAGTGCCTCGGCTTCGGAAATTCTTGCAGGAGCTTTTCAAGATTACAAACGAGGATTAATTGTGGGGTCAAATACATTCGGAAAAGGTACGGTTCAAAGGCTAGAAAATCTTTCTTACGGACAACTAAAATTCACCGAACAGAAATTTTATAGAGTCTCTGGAAAAAGCACCCAAAAATTAGGAGTCATTCCTGATATAAACCTACCTTATGTTTTTGATAGTGAAGAAGTTGGAGAAAAGGCTCTTGAAAACTCTCTTCCATATGATGATATTTCATCTTTAGAATATAAACCTTTCAATTCAACTTCAAATATCAATCTGATTCAAAGTTTCTCAAAAAAAAGAGTATCCGATTCAAATTTAAATGAATACATAAGAGATCAAAAAATTCAGAGTAAGAAAGAATTAGAAAAAAAATTAATTCCTGTAAATTATTTAGTAAGAAAATCTGAAAAAAGAGCTCAAGAAGAAAAAAGACTGTTCATTGAAAATAGATTCAGAGTTTCTGTTGGTTTGAAGCCCTATTTAAATTTTCAAGAGTTCTTAGATGCTGATCCTGAAGAATTAAATGAGTTTTCGGAGAGAATGGTTCTTGAAGAAGCAGCTAGAATTTTAATTGATCAAATTAATTTTAATAAGCCCAAAAGACTTTCCAGCTCTGACTTCAGATGAAAATTTTTTCTTTTAATGTAAACGGCTTAAGAGCAAGGCTGCACCAGATGAGTGCTTTAATTGATAAGCACTCACCAGATATTATCTGTCTGCAAGAGACAAAAGTAGACAATGAAAATTATCCGATGGAGAGCATAAATGAGATGGGTTACGATGCCATAATTAACGGTCAAAAAGGACATTATGGTGTGTCGACTCTTTATAAGTCTGAGCCTTTAGATTTCCAAATAGGCTTTCCCACCGATAAAGAAGATGCTCAATGTAGACTAATTTCTTCAAAACACAAATTTTCTTCTCAAGAAGTAACAATTATCAACGGGTATTTTCCTCAAGGAGAAAGCAGAGATCATCCAAAAAAATTTCCCTACAAAGAAAAGTTTTTTAAGGATCTGATGATCTATTTAAATGAAAATTTTTCTCAACATGAAAATATAATTATCTTGGGAGACCTAAATATTTCTCCAGAAGATATTGATATAGGTATCGGAGAAAATAACAGAAAAAGATGGCTAGCAACCGGAAAGTGTAGCTTTCTGCCTGAGGAGAGAGAATGGTTAGAAAAAATAAAGTCTTGGGGTTTTTTTGATTCTTATAGAAAATTTTTCCCTGAATCTAATGATAAGTTTAGTTGGTTTGATTATCGCAGTAGAGGGTTTGATGATAATCCAAAGAGAGGTCTGAGAATCGATCATTTATGGGTAACCAAACCTCTTTTTGAGATGGCAATTAAATCTGAGATAGATTATGAAATAAGAGGTATGGAAAAGCCTTCAGATCATGCTCCAGTTTGGACTGAATTTAAAATCTAATTTCTCCTTTCTTGAAAAAATTTTTTTAACAATTCGGAACTTTCTGCAGCAAGGATTCCTCTAGAAACTGAAATTTTATGGTTAAAAAAACTTTCCTCTCGTAGTTTTAAATTATTAATGATCACTCCTGATTTTTGGTCATCTGTTGCAAAGATTAATCTGTCTATTCGAGCATGAATACATGCTCCAAAACACATCAAACAAGGCTCTAAGGTAACGTAGAGACTTGCTCCATTAAGTCTATAGTTATCTACTTTATTTGCAGCATCTCTCAGCACGTTCATTTCTGCATGCCCAGAAGGATCGTTTTTACTTATTGATTGATTATGCGAACGAGAAATTACTTCATCATCTTTGACTAAAACTGCTCCAACCGGAACTTCTTTTTTTGAATAAGCTAATTTGGCTTCATCTAAAGCCAATTTCATATAAATTAAATCCTTTTCGTATTGAAAGTTATTCAAGTATCCTTTTAATCATCTCGATGGATGATTCCATTCCATCTAAAATTAATTTTTCAAACTCGTCTGGTTCAACTTCAGAAATCCAGACTAGTTTTGAGAAGTTATTATCTTCAAGAACTGTTACTTTGGCTAAATGATGATTCAATGGTGCAGGTGATTTTATGACGCTATAAGTTAAAGATTTATTTGCCAGGTCCTTTTCAAGGATTTGTTCCTTTATTTCTCCAATGCCATCCATTTTGAAAGTCCTTACATCGTTTTCAAGAACAATTTCGTTTGCAAAAGGTACCCAATCAGATCTTGTAACGTCTGCAAAAAGTTCCCAAAGTGAATCAGCTGAACATTTGATCTGTTTTTCTATTCTAATTTTTTTCATTAAATTCCTGTCTTAGGTAGTTTGATACATGATTATTGACGTGAAAATCGCTATCTAAAGGCATTATTTCGTTATGAATTAATTTTTTTGCAACTCTAATCATTATCACAGAAAATTTAAATAGACATAATATTCGGTAATAAAAAAAATTGTCAGCTGAATAGCCAGTATTTATTTCCCAAAATTTAATTGCTTCTTCATTTGAAATCGATCCTGAAAGCTTTTCAATATTTAGCCCGTAGCTACTGACATCATCGGTTGTAAGTCCCCAAGCTAGATCGCATAAAGGATCTCCAATGGTTGCCATTTCCCAGTCAAGCAAACTCTTTACCTGAAAATTTTTAAAGAGTACGTTTCCTATTCTTGAGTCTCCCCAACAAAGTTTTTTTGGATTTGGATTAGAAGGAAGATTTTCAAATAACCAGAAAAAAACTTCTTCTAAAAATACATTTGCTTCTCCATCCATTCCCCATTCCATGAATGATTTGTAGTATTGAAGATCAGACTGCAGATGAGAACTTTCATTGTCTCTTTTATCGATTAGACTCAATTCTAAATCCTCATAATTTATTTTGTGAAAAGATACTAAGTTTTCTAACCAACCAAACCAAACTGATCTAATTTGATTTGGAGAAGCTCTCCCCATCATACCTTCAGGATCCATATGGTATGGTGGATTATCGGAAGGTGCCTCTCCACTGACATATTTCATTACATAAAATTCTGATCCAATGATTTCTTCATTTTGTTCAGAAAATAAAATTTCCGGTACAGGAAATTTAAATTGTTTTAATTGCTTCATGATTTCGACTTGCAACCCAAGATCATATTCAGGAAATACTTGAAAACCGGTTGGCTTTATTCTTAATACAATATCTTCATCAATGTTTTTTCCTAAAACTTTGCAAGAGAAAGTTTCATTTGAAAAACCGCTTGCTTCTGATGATTCGTGCGGCTGGATTGAAATACTTTGTTTCTTATAACGCTCTTTCGTTTCAAGCCAGCTTTTAAAAATTGATATTTTTTTTTGGAAATTTTTTTCTGAAGAAACAGGCATTATTAGGGTTTATCGAAAAGGTCTTTAAACCCACTAGGCTCGTGAGGCCCTAAAAACAATTGTTCTAGAACACCTCGACCTTGAAGTTCATTTCCTGGAGTCTTAAGCTTAACTTCACATAATGATTGAATATGAAGAAATGGAGGATCTTGTGGATCGTCATTTAAATCATAGATGTCGTAGTGAGCTTCTAATTCTCCTTTGAATTGACCATGGCCCCAATCAGGGTGCATGTACCCTAAACCACACATAAACATATTAACTTTAGGAGTAATTTGAAATTCAAATAAATCCTCTTGTGAAGTTTTTAAGTTTAAGGACAAGGATTCAACTCTTCTTGTTTTGGGCTTGTAAGAAATAGACTTTTGATGCGAAATAAAATTAGATTGTTCTTTTCCATCATCGAATTGAATTTTTGCAAAAGCATTATCTGCTTCTCCTTTTTCGTTATCAACGAAATAAATATGTGTAGCTAACTCATCAAAATGAACAGGAGCCCAAAGCCAAAAAAATTGGGGCATTTCAAAAGGCACCATAGGTTGACTATCCCCTGCACCAACAGGTCTAACTCCCCAAGATCTATCTCTAGTTCCTACAAACTCTTTCGGCGATATTTTGATAACTTCATCTTTTATTTTAATTTCCCCAGACCAATTTCCATGCTGGGTTAATCTGCAGGTATCCATTATTTTTCTAGGACCATTAAAAAGAGTCATATTTGGCTCCTGCATGGGTTCAAATCTTTTGGTGAATTCTAGCTTTGCTGTAATGTCTGAATCATTATTTGTAAGTTCAACTGAAAGCTTTTCTAAAGGCTCAAGAACTTTAACTTCTATAGGGCCCACTTTTGTATTTAATCTTTCAAAGCCTAGAATTCTTGAAGATCTTATATTATGTTGCTTTCCGTCAACTGCTAAGGTGAAAGAAGCATCCATAATATTCAAATTAGGATACAAACAAAGTACAGCAGCAAAATAAAAATCTTCTTTTTTGGAATACCCGTTAAAAAAATAACGATCATAAAAGTTTCTCTCTGTACCAACTTCTGAAACAGGATGAGGTAGTTGGTGGATAGGATAGTCGTCAGCTTTTGTAATCATTGAAAATTATTTAATAAAACTCATTGAAGCAACATCGATTTCCATATCAAAATCTCTACCTGAAGCCTCAACACCAATTAGTTTAATTTTTTTAGGATTAAGGTTTCTTTTTTTTGGTCTTTTGTTACTGTATCTGACGAATTCTGTAAATTCAATTTCAAAATCTTGCCATTCTTCAGTTACCTCAAAAATTCCTAAATATCTTACCCAGGGAAAAATAGAACCCTTTGTTTTTATATGAATGAAATATTGTTCATTATTTCCTCTTGCTTTAAATTTAACTCTAGAAAAATTATCTAAATTATCTTCAACTATCTCCTTTCTAAACATTAAAAATCCACCGCCATCAGTAGAAACATTTCCTTTTGCAGATATGAAATCAAAATCCTGATTTTTAGATTTCTCTAACGACATGTAGCCATCAGATTTTCCTCCCATAACTTGATCTTTTATAAAGCGCCATGAATCTATATCAATATTTTTACTAGGGAGAATTTCTAATGAAAGCATATTAAAAGATAGAAAAATTAATAAAAAATATTTCAACATAATTTAGTCTAAAAGTTTTTCAGATGCCATATCAGTTAACTCATCCTCAAAAACTAAATCTTTTGTTGAATTAAGTCTATCTACATATAGCAACCCAAATAAATGATCTAGTTCATGTTGAAAAACAGTGGCCAGAAAATCTTCAACTATTATTTCTTTATCTTTAGCATTTTGATCTAGATATTTTATTTTCAACTTTCTAGGTCTTTCTACATAACCTCTTAAACCAGGAACACTCAAACATCCTTCCCAAAAACCTTGTTTTTTTTCATCAATTACTTCTAGTGTCGGATTAAAAACTATAAATTCATCTGAATCTTCTAAATTATCGTATCTATCTGAATCACTTTCTAATTTAATAACGGCTAATTGAATTGATATGCCAATTTGAGGAGCAGCTAAACCAATTCCTCCCGCTTTATTCATGATGTCCCACATTTTGGGAATCAATTCTTGTACTTCAGTTGATAAAATTTCTCTTTTGGTTAATTCTTTAGCAGTTAATCTCAAAATAGGATTTCCTAATTTTAAGATTTTGTAATCATTTTCAACGTTTTCAGTCATAAAATTTATGTAAAATTTACCATTCTCTAAAATTGACTTAAGTTTTTAAAGGTCTTAAACTTGCCGTCGTAAAGGCATAATAAGTGTCTTAGGAGAATTATCAATGATTTTAAGTTATTTAAAGAACCTATTTGGCAATTTTTACAAGATTTTAGGATTGTTCGCTTTGTCAGCTCTAATTGGCTGCTCAAGCACACCATTTATGCAAAACAACATAGTTGCAACTAAATATCTTTTGGACAGTTTTGTTGAAGATGCAGGTGGAAAAGGACAATCAAATGCTGAAACTTATCATTGGGAAGTAGACGCTTCTTCTCTAGGTTGTGCAGAACTTCAAGCTGAAAGAATCAGACACTCATCTTTAATAGATGGCGTTGCAGAAAAAGTTATTGAAAACTCGTCTAGATCTACAAGTTATGCATCATATGGTCTAGAAATGCATGATCCAAGTGCTGGTACAAGTTTTATTGGAGTTAAATCTACAGGTCTTAACCCTGAAGTAGCTGAATACAGAAAATTAAAGTTAGCTGTAGAAAAGCTGAAATCTGCTTCAATTGATAAATGTACTTCTGCAGAAGTAATGAAAACTCCTTAACTGATTGCAAGTTTAATTAGTTTCCAAAGCTTTTAAGATTATCGATCTAGTTTCAGCTGGGTCGATTACAGCATCTATCTCCAACTGGGTTGCAGCCTCTAAAGCTTTTCCAGCATCGTACATTTTTTGAACTAATTTATTGAATAGTTCTTCTCTTTCCTTTTCATCTTTTACAGCTTCTAATTCTTTTTTATAACCTAGTTTTACAGCTCCCTCTAAACCCATTCCTCCAAATTCTCCCGTTGGCCAAGAAGCTGTAAAAATTGGCATGTAAAAGCTACCTCCAACCATAGCCATTGCACCCAATCCATACCCCTTTCTTAAAAAGATTGCTACTAGAGGAACTGAGATGTTTGCTCCTGCATTAAATAGGCTACCCATTTTCCTTACAGCTCCTTCTCTTTCGCTATCAACGCCAACCATAAAGCCAGGAGTATCTGCTAAAGAAACTATTGGAAGATTATGTTCATTACAAATTGAAATAAACTGTCCAGCTTTTTCAGCTGAAGTTGCATCCACAGCTCCACCTAAATGCTGACAATCATTTGCAATAAGACCTACTGGCTTACCCTCTAATCTCATAAATCCAGTAATTACACTTCGACCATAAATTTTTCTTAATTCCAGAAAAGAATCTTTATCAGCAATGGTTTCTATAATATCTCTTACTGAGTAAGCCATTCTTCTATTTTCTGGAATGAGGTTTCTTAAAATTGACTGGTCCTTAGCTTCCCATTTAATTAAGTTTCCCTGAAAGTAAGAAAGTAACTTCTTTGCAAAGCTTGTTGCATCTGCTTCGTCTTCTGCAAGATAATCAATGACACCTAATTTTTCTTGTTCTGCAGCTGGACCAATATCCTTTGGATTTACCTTACCAAGTCCTCCCCCCTCTATCATTGCAGGACCTGCCATTCCCAACCAAGAGGTTTTTGTAGAAATGCAAAAATCAGCTGTTCCAAATAATGCAGCATTTCCAGCAAAACAATATCCATTGTTGACAGCAATTCTTAGGCTTTTTCCTTTTAATTTTGCCCAATTACTAAAGGAAGGGATCTGTAGTCCTGCAAATTGAACATGTACATCCGTATCGCCTGGCCTACCTCCGCCTCCTTCTGTATACATTACGACGGGTAAATTTTGTTTTTCGGCTGTCTCGCAAATCCTGTCTAATTTTTTGTGGTGATAATAACCTTGAGTTCCTGCTAAAACTGAATAGTCATTGATGATTATTGCAGAAAGGGCTTTTTTATCATCTAAAATTTCACTATTTATTTTACCAAATCCAGTAATTATTCCATCAGCAGCCGTTTCCGTTCTTAACTCCTCGAGTTCTCTCCTGCTTTTTTGCGCTGCAATAGCAAGCTGACCATATTCTACAAAGGAATCTTTATCCACTAAATCATCAAGATTTTCTCTAGCAGTTCTGTACCCTTTTTCGTATCTCTTCTCTCTTGCAGCTCCCCTTTCTTCATCCAGAGTTTTAGATAATCGATTATGAAGTTCTATGAGCTCTGATCTATCTGACATTTATGATATTGCTGGGGCTGATTTTCCAAGTTTTTGCTCTCTTAAGGTCCTTTTCAAAACTTTCCCTGTAGCGTTTCTTGGTAAAGCTTCGATGAACTCCACACTTTTTGGTATTTTGAATTTTGCTAAGTTTTTAAGACAGTGATTGATGATATCTTCATCAGATAAATTTTCATTAGGCTTCAAAGAAATAAAAGCAAGACCAACTTCTCCCCACTTTTCATCAGGTATGCCTATGATTGCAGCTTCAGCAATTTGAGGTAATTGGTAAAGCACATTTTCTACTTCAGCTGGATACACATTTTCACCACCAGAAATATACATATCCTTTTGACGATCAACAATGTAAATAAAACCTTCATCATCCATTTGTGCTGCATCTCCTGTCTTTAGCCAACCATCCACAAAAGAGTTTTTCGTTGCCTCCTCATTATTCCAATATCCTGGTGTAATATTAGGACCTTTGATAAGTATTTCCCCTACTTCACCTTGCTTTACTTCATTACCCTGTTCATCGACTATTTTTACCTCAGTATGTAACAAAGGTTTTCCTGCCGAACCAATTTTTCTTGCAGCATCATCGCCAGATAATCCAATTCCGCCAGGGCTAGTTTCTGTCATTCCCCAACCTTGCCATAGTTCTACACCCTTATTTTGCCAAGTCTCTATGATGATTTCAGCGCATGGTGCTCCGCCTACACCGGCTCCTTCTATTCTTGAAAAATCTGTTGTAGCAAAATTTGGATGTTGCATCATAAACTGGAAAGGAGCTGGTACAGCAAAAAAATGTGTAATCCCAAAATCAGGGTTATTAATAATTTCCAAGGCTTTTCCTGGGTCAAACTCTTTCATCAACACAATTTGTCCGCCATTATGCAAAATTGGATTTGCATAACAGTTCATGCCGCCGGTATGAAATAGTGGTAAAACAACAAGTTGAATTGTTTTATCAGTAATTCTTGCAGTAGCGCCTAAATTCACAGTATTGAAAAATTGCATTTGATGATTGATCATGGCGCCCTTAGGGTGGCCAGTCGTGCCAGAGGTATACATCAACATAATTAAGTCATCATGGTTACTCTCCACGGTTCTAAAATCATTACTTTCTGAAATAACTTGTTCATATTCACTACCATAATTATTCTCTTCAATCATCAAAGAGTTTTTTATTGCACAATCTTTTATTAATTCTTGAGCAATATCTTGAAACTCAATAGAATAAATTAAACACATTGGCTGACTATCTTTGAGAATATATTCAAGCTCGGGTTTAGTTAGCCTCCAGTTAAGGGGTAATTCAACGCCGCCAATTTTTCCACAAGCAAATTCAAGTTCAAAAACTTCTGCACAGTTATGGGTTAAGATTGCAACTCGATCCCCTTTTTTCAAACCTTTTTTTTGCAACCACCCTGCTAATGATTTTGATCTTTGATTTAATTCATAGTAAGAGGTTTCTCGATCATTTGAGATCTCTTTGATAGCAATTTTTTTTGGCCTAAAGTTAGATTGATACTCAACCCAGTCGTAATATTTTACAGTCATTATTTATCTACATTTATGAAAATCAGTCGCTTTACTATGCTTCAAATAAATTTCGGATGCAATAATTTGGATGTGAATTAATTTGTAATAAAAAAATTTTTTTTAATAAATTTTATATAAAGGTATAAGCAAAAATTACTTTTTGATTGTCTAATATATCCTCCCCTAAGAGATGAAATGATTAGTGAATATTTAAAATCAGTTTGGAATTTTTGTAGAGAATATCCTTTTTATGCAGTTGCCTTCTTCTATGGCGGCTATCTAATAGGTGTAGTCTACTTTTAGTTATTTCGTAGATTTTTGAACCAGTTCTTTAGGATCTGGGATTGAAGAGAATTCGTCAAAAACACTATCCTTGAACATGTTTTCTGGTGAAACAGATTCGTATTCTGCATTTTTATCTGAAGGATCAGAATAAAAACCAAGGACATAACCGCCCTTTGAATAACCAATTAAAGATCTTATTTCAGGTGAAATATCCTTTGCAATCTCAGGAGGACAGGATAGATATTGATTTTCTTCCTGGCGTAGCCAATTGAGTGCATAATGAAGAAAAACTCCAGTGCGAATATCATTTTTTGATATATTTTCTCCTCCGCCATGCAGTACAGTTCCAGTGTAAAGAAGAACTGATCCCGCTTTCATTTCGGCATAAGCTATTTCATCGTCTTTAGGAATTCGGTCTTTTTCCCAGAGATGGGATCCAGGGACAATCTGCGTGGCTCCATTTTCCTTAGTAAAATCTGTTACTGCCCAAATGGTACTCATAAGTGGTTCAACTATTCTAGGTAAATAACCACCCCAAATTCCTCTATCTCTATGGAGAATTTGTTTACTTTCTCCTGGACCGATACTTACTGCAGAAGTGAAATGCAGTTGATAACCGTCGCAGTAAGGTGATAAATACTTCTCAGAAACTTCATTGATTAAAGGATTTAATGCCAATTCTCTACAGGCTTCAGATCTTGCGATTAATGCGCCAACTCTCTTTGTTTTGAATCCAGTAAACTGATCTCTACCAAAAACATCATTTTTTAAATACGGCCTAAGATCTTCATTGATTCTAGAAATATCATCTGAGTGCAAGAGGTTATCAATTATCACTCCAGCATCTTTATTTAAAACATCGATAATCTCTTCCGAAGAAGCCGAATTTGAGAGGTGAACTAAATCAGCCATCTAAGAAATATACTATTAAAAACGAGAAACTTAAAAAGATTTTTGAAAACCAAATACTATTTTGGTTTTGTCTTTCATCTGGAGACCATTTTTTTCATTGATTAATGGATTAATAATCTCCAAAGCAAGTCTGTCTTCAGACCCAGGTAAGATTTGGGTAAGAAAATTAAAACCCAAACCTAGTTCAGCAGTAAACCCGCCATAATTTGATGTTATTGAAGTTTGAACTGGAGCTGTAATATTTGGATGAAATCCCGAAATATCTTTTTGTTGGTTTAATCTCAACCTTGACGAAATGGAAAAGTTTTTGCTGACTGAATATTGATACCAAGAATCAAAATAAGTTTTGTCGCCATAATGCCATTCCTTAGATGAAATATTTTTAAAAAATCTAACTTGATTTCCAAAAGCATGTTCATCGGTTAATGCGTAAAAATTGGTAAAGCCAACAACCAAGGCAATAGAGTCATCTCCTGATTGCATGCCATAAGGCAAAACCATTTCCATATTGGTATTCATGGGAGTAAGTACTTTGCCTTTTTCGTTTTTATCTCCAACAGAAAATTTTAACCCTATTTCTGCATGCCACCTGCTTTTATCTTGCTCGATAATGTTTACTAATGCAGAAAAAGACAGATCAGAAAGATCTGAAGAAGATGAATTGAATGCGCCAATATTATTCCTCATCATTGCATGATAAGTATTTAAATTCATGGATTTATCCATAAACATTGTCATGAACATCAAAGTAACGTCATCCGATAGAGCATACATGCCTCCAAGCATTAACATTTTCATGCTCATTTCGATTGGAACAACACTAAGTTTTGCTGGTGAGTTTGAATGTGGATTGTCTATAACTAAAATTTTGCTATCTGAGATTGAATTTCCATCTAAAGAATTACCTTTCATCTTCATGTAAGAGGCTCTCAGAGAAATCATTGATTCGCCTTTTTGGTGTATATGATCAGCCATAACTCCAATAGGTGCGTGACCAATTGCCTGGGAACCAAATCCCGAGATCGAGAAAACTAAAAGAAAAATTATTTGAATGGAACGCATGAACTTGCGCATTCTATCTTAATAAAAGCTATGCAAGGAGGAAATTTACGCCGCCAATATGAATTAAATCATTCTTTATCAAACCAAGTTCTTTTGCTTTTTCATAGACTGTTTCTTTATTTTTTACTGACAACTCAAAAGCATTAATTCCCTCACCTCTCTGATCAAGATCATCAACAAACTTGATTCTAGAGTCTGAGAAATTAATTTGAAGATTTTCATCTGCTTTAACCCCAAAAGCTTTTTCCCATTTTCTACAAAGAGCGGATTTATCATCGGATTGCATCACAACTCCGCATAATCTCTCTGCATTATCATTTTTTGAGACACACTTTTCCCAATCAAGGCCTGCCCAAAGCCAAGCTGATTCGGGTTCCATTTTATCTATTGAAACTATTGCTCCACCAATATGTTTGGGATGCAAGTGAATGGTTTTTCCAATTACATGGCCTTCGCTTCTCTTAGCTTCATAAACAATTCCAATATTTTCATTGGTTACTCGCTCTTTTTCTTTGGCAACATCGTCGCAATCTACAATCACCATGTAACCACCATTTCCACCTCTACGATTTAGAAATCTCTCTGCAGTGGTGTTTTCTTTTACAGGAGTAACAATCTCTATAAAAGTATCCCCCAAAGGAATTAA
>CABXSA010000023.1 GCA_902514765.1 uncultured SAR86 cluster bacterium
TTATACTTTTAGTATTTCTGGAAAAGTAGCAGAGGGAAAAGGTACAGTTAAATTTCAGTACAGTAGTTCAGATGCGTTAGTTGGTTTAGAACAAATCCAGCTTGGATATGATCATAAATTATCTGATAGTTTTAAGGTTTTTACTTACCATACTAATCGTTCAGTTGATGCCAGCAATGCTGATCATGCTTATACAGGAATAGGTTTAGAATTTAAGTTTTAGTTCCTTATCTAAAAAGACTTCTATTGTGAAATTCAAAAAAAACAGTAGATTTTTATTTTAGTTTGATTTAATGTGTCTTTTGTGTGACAATTTGATGTCACTTAAGAAACAATACAAAATGACTAATATTAAGAAAACTTTAAAAAATAAAGGATTAATGCCAGGTAGCTCAAAAGCACAGGAAATGCAGTTTGTAGGCTTTATATCTGCTTGTATTGTACTAGCTGCAGTAATTCTTTCTTAAAAATTTTATTCTCTTTTTAAAATTCCTATTAAGCGAGCTTAAATAGTTCACTTAAATTTTGCACAAATATACATAACCGGTCACAACTAAGTAATAGATTCTCCTTTTGAATATTGTTAAATACACTTAGTCGAAAAACTTTTTATATTTTTACATGGAAAATTTATTCACAGATCCCTTTAATATTCTTCTGATTGCAGCATTCATAGGGTTTTTTATGGCCTTTGGCATAGGGGCTAACGATGTGGCTAATTCAATGGGAACATCTGTTGGAGCGAGAGCTTTAACGATTAAACAAGCTATTTTAATTGCAGCTGTATTTGAGTTTCTTGGTGCTTTTTTAGCTGGAGGGGAGGTTACCTCAACAATTCGAAAAGGTATTGTCGATCCAAATCTTTACACTGATCAGGTAAATATATTCGTCATAGGGATGATGTCTGCTTTGCTGGCTGGAGGTACTTGGCTTTATATAGCAAGTTTAAGAGGTTGGCCCGTCTCGACAACACATTCTATTGTAGGCGCCATCATTGGCTTTGTTTTAATTACGAAAGGAGTTGATGCAGTTTCTTGGGGTAAAGTTAGTAACATTGCAATGAGCTGGGTAACTTCTCCTTTGTTTTCTGGAATCCTAGCTTTTTCCTTATATATTTCTGCTAAAAAACTAATTTTGGATAGAGCAAATCCTGGCAAAGCAGCAATTACTTTTATTCCTTTCTATAGTTTTTTAGTAGCAGTTGTTATTTCTTTAGTAACCGCAAGAAAGGGGCTAAAACATGTAGGTATCGATTGGACTGAAAACGAAGTTTATCTTTTTACTTTTTTATTCAGCATAATTGTTGCCATAGGTACTTCGTATTTTTTAAGAAGAAATAAAGAAAAGATTAGTGGCGTTGGTGGTATCGAATTCGCATTCGGCTTACTTATGATTGTTTCTGCAAGCGCAATGGCTTTTGCTCATGGCTCAAATGACGTGGCAAATGCAATTGGTCCTTTAGCAGCCATTGTTAGTGTTGTTGATACCGGAACAGTAGGTGCAAAAGCAACCATAAGCCCTTGGGTTTTATTCATTGGAGGAATAGGTATCGTTTTTGGCTTAGCTACATTAGGTTCAAGAGTAATTGCTACTGTCGGAAGAAAAATAACAGAACTTACTCCAAGTCTTGGATTTTCTGCTGAAATGGCAACAGCTTCAACAGTGGTTGCTGCAACTTACTTAGGATTTCCAATATCAACAACACACACGCTTGTTGGCGGAGTTATTGGCGTAGGTTTAGCTAAAGGGGCAGAACATTTAGATTGGTCCTCTGTCGGTAGAATCATAGCTTCGTGGTTAGTAACAATTCCTGCTGGAGCAGCTTTCACGATAATGTTTTTCTATATTCTGAAATATTCAGTGGGTGTCTAAAAATATTTAAAAAAAATTAATTTGCAGAATAGGATAAAAGTATAGCAAGCCGAGATTACTTTCAAATGTTAAACTTTAATTGAAATTATTTTTAGTTTCTTTTTAAAACAAAATGTTAATAGGTAAAAATCCTCTCAACGAGGCTCCCGAATGGTTTTTAAAAAACATTGAGAATCGTCCAGAAGAATGTTCGGTATCGGTGAATGGCGCTGAGATCAAATATTTTGTTTGGGGAGATAGATCAAAAAAACCTTTATTGCTGCTGCATGGATACAATGCACATTCTTATTGGTGGGATCACATTGCTCCTGCATTAACCAAAAGTCATTGTGTGGTTGCATTGGACTTTTCTGGCATGGGGGAAAGCGCAAGAAGAGAAGAATACTCACAAGAAATATTTGTTGAAGATGTTAAAGGCGTCATCGATGATTTGGTTTGGTCAGCTTGTACTTGCATTGCTCATAGCATGGGCGGATCAATAGCTACACTTGCTACTTCAACTTATCCCGATTTTTTTGAGCATCTTATTTTATTGGATTCCATGATAGTGATACCACCCAATGTTGCTGAAAGGATGGCATCCAATAGGCCTTCAGCAAGGATGGTTGTTGCCAGTCCTGATTTGGAGACGGCAATGGCAAGATTTAGACTCACGCCTCCTCAACCTTGTAAAGATTATGTTTTGAGGCATATCGCAGAAACGTCTTACGTGGAGAAATCAGATGGATGGCATTTGAAGTCTGATCCCTTGATACCCAACACTTACAAATATAACGATCTGCATGATCCATTTACCAAGATTAATTGTGAATTAGATTATGTCTACGGGCAGGCTAGTCAACTGGTCACAAAAGAAGTTCTAGAATATATGACCTATGTTGGAAATATGGATGAAAAAAATATTCACTGTTTACCTGGAGCAATGCATCATCTGTTTCTTGATATGCCTGAAGAATTTATAGCCCTTATTAAAGATTTGATAGCCAAATGACGAAGCCTGTTGTAGAAGGTTTTTGCGATTCAGAATTTTCTGAACTCGAGTCAATTTTTGCCAAAGCCATTGAATCGGGCTTTGATGATGGTGCCGGTTTTGCCTTAGAGGTTGATGGCAAAGAAGTACTCAATCTATGGGGAGGATTTTCTGACAAAGCACATCAAAAACCTTGGCAACAAGATACTTTGGTAAATGTTTTCTCTGTCACGAAAGCCATGACATCTACGTGCGCTTTACAATTAATTGAGTCTGGAAAGTTAAATCCCAATGCTTTGGTTGCAGATTATTGGCCTGAATACGCTTGTGCAGGGAAAGAAAATACCAAGGTCATAGACTTCTTAACACACAGAGCAGGGATGTTTGGCTTTCAAAGTCCTCTTCCACAGGATTCATGGGAAAATTGGGACATGATCGTGGATAAACTTGCTCGCCAAGAACCTATCAGAGAACCGGGTACCACACAGGGATATCACGCAGTGACTTTTGGCTATCTTGTTGGCGAATTGGTTAGAAGAATCGATGGAAGGTCGTTGGGAACATATTTTAAAGAGGAGATCGCAGAAAAATTTGGAATAGATTTCGTTATTGGTATGAATGAAGAAGACATTGGCCGGTGCGCTGATTTACTTCTACTTTCTGGTAAGCCTAATTTATTGATCCAGATGGTTCTGGCATTGCCCAATTGGCTCTTACCCGAGCAAATAAAAATTGTAAAACAAACTTTGCAAAGCAAAGAATACGCAAAAGCTTTTTTAGAAATCATGGAGGTCGATGAAAATGAAACACTTCCTACAGATTATCCAAATTCCGACTCTTGGCGAAAAGCTGAAATTCCGGCAGCTAATGGTCATGGCACTGCATCTGGAATAGCAAAATTTTTTGGTATTTTAGCTTCTGGTGGCTCTCGAAATAGCCAAAAAATGCTAAATCCCGATACTATTAAAGATGCCACAACGCCAAAAACAACTGGTCCTGATGTTGTGCTTTTTCAAGCACCTTATAAGTTTGGTTTGGGTTATCAAGTCGATGCACCTTTTTCTCCTATCGGTATGAAACAAGGCATGTTTGGTCATACAGGTATTGCTGGTGCGACTGGATTTGCTGATTTAAATCATAAAGTTGGCTTTGGCTTTACCAACAACAGACAACACTCATTAGGTAAGTTATACAGAACCTCTAATAATCTAGCGAAGAAACTCTACGAGATTCTTTGATCTGATCTAAATGGTACTTGAACCTTATTTTTATGTAATAGCAATCGTTTCGGTATTTCTTCATGGAATGGGCAAGGGCGGTTTTATAGGCGCTGGTTCTTTCGGTTCCTTGCTGGCCATTCCTATGCTCTCTATTTTCATCCCACCATTTCAGGCTGTTGCAATTCTTTTACTGCCCTTGATATTTATGGACTTGGTAACGGTTTGGCGATATCGATGGATGTGGGATATAAAAATATTAAAATTTATTGTACCACTGGCTTTTTTCGGAATTATTTTAGGAACATTATCATTTAGTTATCTCTCCGAAGATAGCATCAGAGTCATAATTGGCTTGATGGCCGTTATATTTTGTCTTGATTACTACCTGAGAAAAAATTCTTCAGAACCCTCAACACCATCTTTTTTGGGTTCATACTTTTGGCCTTCATTATCAGGCTTTACAAGTTTTTCCATTCACGCGGGGGGGATTCCATTAAGTTTTTATCTATTACCGATGAGATTAGATAGAAGAATTTATGTCGCTACAGCTGGGCTTTTTTATTTATTGATCAACTTATTCAAAATTTTTCCATATGCTTATTTAGGCCAAATGAATTTTCAAAATATTTACACTTCTTTATTACTTTTACCACTCGCACCGCTTGGCGTATTTGCAGGAGCTTACTTGGTAAACAAAATCAATCAGGACTGGTTCTACAGAATTGGTTACTTCTGTACGCTTATCGCAGGTTTAAAGTTAGTTTATGATGGCTTTCAAGGATATATGTCATGACGAAATTAAGTGTAAATATAAACAAAATTGCATTGATCAGAAATTCTAGAAAGGGTAATAACCCATCACTTGAGTTTTTCTCAAGAAAAATAATTGAAGCTGGAGCTCATGGAATAACAGTCCATCCCAGACCGGATCAGCGTCATATAAGAACTGATGATTTATCGGATTTGATTGAAATCACAGAAGAACTGGGCGTTGAATTCAATATTGAGGGTAATCCTTATGAAGAAAGGTTAGGCGATTATCCAGGATTTTTGAATTTGATTGATGCAGTAAAACCAGCCCAATGTACACTCGTCCCTGATGATACCAATCAACTAACATCTGACCATGGCTGGAATATTCATTCCGAACATAATCGATTGATTGATGTTTTACAATTTCTTAAAAAGAATAACATTCGAAGCAGTATTTTTATTGATCCAGATAAATCTCAATTAGATGCAGCAAAAGACATAGGAGTAGATAGGGTAGAAATTTACACCGGACCTTTTGCAGAGGCATACAAAAAAAACGACGAAAATAAGTTAAATACTTACAAAGAGGCTATCGAATATGGAAATGAGATTGATCTTGAACTAAATGCCGGACACGACTTGAATTTGGAAAATCTGGCTACACTATTATCTTATGGCGATATAAAAGAGATTTCTATTGGACATGCTTTAATATCCGAATCATTAATTCATGGAATTGAGAATACCGTTCAAAATTATATTAAAATAATACAATGACTACAGAAGAAAAAATAAAATCTCAAATAGCAGATAATCAGATCCTCTTATACATGAAAGGTTCTCCAGAACAACCACAATGTGGATTTTCACAACGAGCTATACAAATTTTAATGGCGTGCGGAAAAGAATTCTCCTTTGTAGATATCCTTTCAAATCCTGAGATAAGAGAAACACTTCCAACCGTTTCAAATTGGCCAACTTTTCCTCAATTATTTATAAATGGCGAATTAATTGGAGGCAGTGACATCATGTTTGAAATGTATCAGTCTGGGGAAATGCAAGAATTGATTGATTCTATAGAAAGTTAATCTATTCTAAACTCAAATATTTTTTAGCTGTCTAATATTGTTATGAGTAAAGTAGTTTTAGCTTATTCTGGAGGTCTAGATACTTCAGTGATTCTTAAGTGGCTTCAAGAAGAAAAAAACCTAGATGTTATCACTTATACCGCAGATCTAGGTCAGGGTGATATTTCAGATGATTTAGAAGAAAAGGCTAAAAATCTTGGAGCTAGTAAAGTTATTGTTGAAGATTTAACTGAAGAATTTATATCTGAATATGTTTATCCAATGTTTAGGTGTAATACCATTTTTGAAGGTGAATACCTTTTGGGTACTGCAATTGCAAGACCTTTAATTGCAAAAAAACTCGTTGATATAGGCAAACAAGAAGGTACAAATATTATTTGTCATGGGGCTACTGGCAAAGGAAATGATCAAATAAGATTTGAAATAGGCGCTCATGCTTTAAATCCATCTATAAAAGCAATAGCACCTTGGAGAGAGTGGGATATGGTTTCGAGAACAGACCTTATGAATTATTGCAAAAATCATCAAATACCCATGCCAGCCTCAAAAGCAGAAGAACCTCCATTTTCCATGGATGAGAATTTATTACACATTTCATATGAAGGCGGTGTTTTAGAAGATTTAAATAATGCTCCACCGGAAGACATGTGGCTGAACACCAAATCATTGGAAAATGCTTCGCAAAATTCTGAAGAAGTATCTATTGAATTTTCAAAAGGAGATCCCGTTGCTTTAAATGGTAAGAAATTATCCTCTGCAAAATTGTTTAGAGAATTGAATCTTCTTGGCGGTAAACACGGTATTGGAAGAATTGATATTGTTGAGTCTAGAGTAACCGGGATGAAATCCAGAGGTTGCTATGAAACTCCAGGAGGGACCATTTTATTGAAAGCTAGAAGAGCTATGGAGTCTTTATGCTTAACTGGCGAAGAGATTAAAAATAAAGATAAATTAATCCCTGACTATGCTGCATTAATTTATGAGGGATTATGGTGGAGTAATATAAGAGTTAATCTACAAAGTAAGATTGATTCTATATCCAATAAAGTTAACGGTAAGGTCTCAGTAAAACTGTATAAAGGCAATATCATTTCGATTTCTAAAGAAAGTTCTAATTCTTTATACAATGAAAATAAAGTAAGTTTTGAAGAAGAAGGTGGTTTTTCTAATGAAGACATGAAGTCTCACATTAAGAAAAATATCCTAGATTATGATGTTTAATCTGCTTCTAAAGAGATTTTTTCAATATCTTTAATCTTTCTAGCCATATTGATAATCGTTTTGCCTGGACCTGAATCTATCAATGCTGATAGATTATTCTTTAAAAGATAATCTAAAGTTTCTCTCCATCTCACGGTCTTGGTCAATTGATTTATAAGGGAATCTTGTATTACTCCAACATCAGAGGTTGGTTCAGCTAGAACATTTGGAATTACTGGAATAGAAGGGGCTTTAAATTCTACTTCATTCAGTAATTTGGCAAGCTCTTCTTGAGCCTCATCAAGTAAATAGCAATGAGAAGGAACAGACATTTGAACCATTTGAGTTTTAACTCTTCTAAACTCGCCATTAGAGATGTAGTTTTTACAGGCCTCTATTGCAGAGTTCTTTCCAGCTAATACTGAAACACCGTCAGCATTATCAGTTGAAAAGTTTATTGTTTCACCCGATTCATTTATATCAACTATCATCTTATAAACATCATTGATTGGCATATTCAAAACAACAAGCATTCCAGCTGTACCCTTTGGAACTGCCTCCTGCATTAATCTTCCCCGGTAATTTACTAACTTAACTGCGTCTGACAATTCCAAGCAATTTGAATAAACCAAAGCTGAATATTCACCTAAAGATAGACCAGCGGTGATATTAATATTAGAAAGTTTATTGGAATATTTGGCTAATAACACACTAGTAACCAAGATTGTTGGTTGCGAGAACTCAGTAAGATTTATTTTTTCTTCTGGTCCGTTTCGGAGTAAATCTTCTAAATCAAAATCTAAGGATTTAGAAACGTTGTCAATAATAGATTTTACCTCAGAGACTTCTTCAAAAAGTGAATTCAGCATGCCAATTTTTTGGACACCTTGACCCGGAAACAATAATGCTTTCATGTATTAAGAGAAAATTCTTTTTCCAAAGATTCAATCATTTCTGAAAGGGAAGAGATATCATCTACGCCACCATAGGTATATTTATCTGGTCTAACTAAAACTGCCTTATATTTTTCAAAAACAGTTTTTAATCTTTCCTCACTATCCTCATTAGGTTCTATAGTCACCAATTTAATACCAAGCAAATCAATAATAGATTTTGCTTTTTCAGTTAAATCTAAATCTGATTCTTGGGTTAAAACTGCAAAAGTTTCATTAATGATCCTATCAAGCATCTCTTTTTTATTATTTTTTGCAAGTATAGGTTGTGGAATTGGAACTCCAGTTATCATATCGGCAGGATCACTATAAATACCTGATGGAATATGAGGAAAATTTACATCGTAACTCGGACCCTTTGGCTCATATTCTTTGCCTTCTGCAGCGGCACAAAATCCTTCAATTACCTGACCGATAGTGACTGTCTGTGCGATGGTCCACTTAGCATGAGAATGTCTTTCTTTTTGATAGGTATCAAGTATTCCCTCTTTGACTTTATTTCTTAGCAAGAGATCCAGTTTCCAAGAAATATTTGTTATATCTCTAATCCCAGTTCCCATTCCAGCTCCCATAAATGGTGGCATTTGGTGAGCAGCATCTCCGGCAATTAAGACATTTCCTTTGCGCCAAGTTTCAGCAATACAAGCATGAAAAGAATACACTTGAGCTCTTTCCAGTATGGCATTATTTTCATTAATCCATGGTTTTAAAAGTTTCCAGACGTTCTCGTCTTTTTCTAATTCTTGTGAATCCTCTCCAGGCATTTTTTTAAATTCAAATCTAAGATGACCGCGCCTACCTGGTACGTAAGTTCCAGGCCTTTTTGGATCGCATACTTGCATGGCATCTTTTTCAGGAATATTTACTTTCTTAGTTAAATGAGCATCACAAACCAGCCATTCCTGATTGTATTCAAAATCTTCTAAGTCAACATTTAACTCTCTTCTAACAAAGCTGCTTGCTCCATCACACCCGACAAGATATTTTGAAAAAAATGATAAGTTACCATCTGAGTTTTTGCAGTTTAGAGTCACTCCTTCAGCTGTGTCATCAAAACTTAATAATTCTATCCCTTCTTTAATTACAATATTATTTTCTGATTCTACTGAGGCTCTTATGAATTCTTCTAATTCAGGTTGATAAAACAAAACTTGATTTGGCCAACCCATGGCAGAGACCCCAACCGGTTGCTCAATAGTTTGTATCGGATTTAAATTTGCATCGCCAAAATGAACGCGATGAACTTCATGCGAATTTTCAACAACTTTTTCTGCAATACCAAGCCTATCAAATGTTCTAAGTTGTTCGCCATCCGTATTGATAGCTCTAGCCGTAGGCGAGGGACCAATGTTTTTTTCAATAACTAAAACTTTATGGCCTAACTTACCCATTAAGCCTGCAAAAGTAGAACCTACTGGTCCATAACCACAAATTGCTATATCAAATTGTTCCATTAATGAGCGTTAAGATTTTTAAAATTCATTATAATAGTTTTTATATATTTGAGGAGAAAACGATGGAACCAATTATCAAGGCAATAGATGTACAGTACTGTACATTGCAATGTCCAGATTTAGATATACAAGAACAGTTTTTAATTCATTTTGGAATGCACACAGTTGAGAAGACAGAAGATATGTTATTAATGAAAGGCGATGGAACTCAACCTTTTATCGAAAAAGTTCTTAAAGGAGAAAAGAAATTTATCAGTCTGGCGTTTGTCGCATCATCAATGGAAGACTTGGAAAAAATTAGCAAAACAGATGCTTTCTCTGATATTGAAGAGCTTAATACTCCAGGAGGAGGTTTCGTATCTAAAGGGCAAGATTTAGATGGTTTTGGTGTGGAAGTAGTTTATGGGATTAAACACTTAGAAGAAAAAACTGCTGAAACTATCCCTACCAACGAGGGCAGGACCGTAAATAGAGTTAATCAAATGAAAAGATTTTTAAAGGGCTCTTATCCAAGAATTTTAAGATTCGCACATGCCGGCCTAAATGCAGTTGACGTCAAAAAATCTTTTGAATGGTATCAAAAAAATTTAGGATTTATAGCAAGCGACAGACTTTTTATGGGCGATCCTAAAGATCCAAATACTCCCCTACAAGGAATATTCTCAAGACTAGATAAAGGCATGGAACCTGCAGATCATCACACAATTTTCTTTATGCCAGCAGATATGTTTTCAGAAGGAAAACCAGTAATGAATCACGTTTCTTTTGAAATGTTTAATATTGATGACGTATTTACAGGGAATGAAATGCTCGAATCTAAAAAAGAGGAGTTCAATTATTTTCAGGAGTGGGGAATTGGTAGACATTACCAAGGAAGTCAATTATTTGATTATTGGAGAAATCCTTTTGGCCAAACTCATGAACATCAAACTGATGGTGATATGTTTGATAATACATTTCCAACCAGAGATCTAAATATCTTTATTGATGAAGCAGGTTTGGGAGATGCACCAGCAGAGTCTCAATGGGGCCCAGCTCTTAGTAATACCTTTGGAAATTTAGAGAATGGCTAGTATATGGATCTAGGTATTTCAGGAAAAAAAGCAATAATTTGCGCCTCTAGCAGAGGTCTGGGGAAAGCATGTGCATACGATTTAGCAAAGGAAGGCGCTGAAATTGTCATAAATGGAGTAAACGAAGAAAATTTAAAAAAAACTGAAGAAGAATTTTTAAATAAAGGTTTTAAAGTAACCTCTGTATTAGGAGCAATGGAAGATTCTTCGACAAGGTCTGCTTTGCTTGAAGCTTGTCCCGATCCAGATATTTTGATTAATAATAGTGGGGGACCACCACCTGGAAATTTTTTTGATTGGACTGAAGATGATTTCCTTTCAGCAATAAAATCAAATTTCACTCAATCTGCCTTACTCATGCAAGCCGTGATACCAAAAATGAAAGAAAAAAATTTTGGGCGGATAGTTAATATAACTTCAGCAATGGTTAAAAACCCTCATCTAATAATGGGACTTTCAACTTCGGCTCGTTCTGGTTTGCATGGATTATCAAAAGCTTTATCTAGAGAAGTTGCCCAATACAACATAACTATAAATAACGTATTACCTGAAAGAATTGATACCGATAGACAAACTCAGATTTTAAACTTTCAAGCAAAATTAGCAGGTTCAACCTACGAAGATGCAAAAAAAGAACTCGAGGAGACTTTAACTGCAAAAAGAATGGGAACAGTAGAAGAGTTTTCTGGTATTTGTATCTTTCTTTGTTCGGAACAAGCAGCCTATATTTCTGGACAAAACATATCTGTCGATGGTGGAAATTCTACCAACCTTATTTAACGCCTAATTTTTCTTGTAGACCTTTATTTGAGGTGGTGTAACCAAAAGGCACACGTTTTCCAGGATTAATTCTTTTATAAGCCTCTTGAACTGCAATAGTAGTTTCATGAAAACCGCACAAGATTAAATCAAGTTTTCCAGGATAAGTATTTATGTCTCCAACAGCGAAAATACCTTCTTTGTTTGTTTGGTAATTTTCAGTATCGACGGCAATCTTTTTTCCATCCAAATCTATTTCCCAATCCAAGATGGGGCCAAGTTGCTTGTTCAAACCAAAGAAAAATAGTGCTTCATCGCATTCTAAGATTTCATCCTCTTTGGTTTCAAAATCCATAAGCTCAACACCTTCAAAAGATGCATCTCCTTTTATTGATTTAATTACAAAAGGTATTTTTAATTCAATTTTGCCATTTTTAACGAGCTCTTTCATTTGGTTTTCAGTATGTTCAGCTCCTCTGAAGTCGTCTCTTCTGTGCACTAGGTAAATTTTCTTAGCAATTTTTGATAACTCAACCGACCAATCTAGAGCACTATCTCCACCCCCAAAAATGACAATTTCTTTATCTTTATATTTATCTTTTTCCTTAATTGCATAGTCGACACCTTTAGATAGGAATTTATCAGGATCTTCGACTGGTGGTTTTCTAGGTTCAAAGGCACCAGCTCCTGCTGCTATAAAAACATTCTTTGTCTTAAATTCGGTATTTTCATTTGTAACAACTCTCCAGAAATTATCTGGTAGCTCTTCTAAAACATCTACTCTCTGTTTGAGATGTGTTTCATAAGAGAATGGCTTAATTTGTTCTAGTAACGCATCAATGTGTTCTTTTCCAGTTTGATTAGCCACTCCTGGAATATCGTAAATAGGTTTTTCAGGATAAAGTTCTATGCACTGTCCACCAACCTTGTCTAGGTTATCAATCAAATGGCAATCCAAACCCAAGAGACCAGCTTCAAAAACTGTAAACAGTCCAACAGGGCCTGCACCAATTATGACGATATCTGTTTCTATTATCTTCGACATTAACTCACCTTCATTCCTGGTAGCGCATCAGTATCAGGACCGACTAAATAAACACCACTATCTTCATTACTGGCAGCTAAAATCATTCCTTCTGAGGTACCAAATCTCATTTCCCGAGGTTTTAAATTATTAACGCAAACGACCATCTTATTGAGCAAATTTTCGGGCTCATAATATTTTTT
>CABXSA010000024.1 GCA_902514765.1 uncultured SAR86 cluster bacterium
AGAATCGGTAATTGATTCTCTTCCTTCGGTAGTATTGACCACAAAACTTATTTCTTTATTTTTCATCAAATCAACGATGTGCGGCCTGCCTTCCAAAACTTTATTTATTTTCTTTACTTTAAAGCCCATGTTTTCCAGATCTCTTGCAGTTCCTCTGGTAGCCACTAACTTAAAGCCTGAATTGGTTAAACTTTTAGCAAGTTCTTCTAGATAAGTTTTGTCTGTATTTCTAACACTCAAGAATGCAGATCCCTTCAAAGGTATCGATACCCCAGCAGCTATTTCAGCCTTTTCAAATGCTTCGACAAATGAAGGTGCTATTCCCATGACCTCGCCAGTAGATCTCATTTCCGGGCCTAAAATAGGATCAACTGCTTGGAATTTTTCAAATGGAAGCACTGCCTCTTTTACCGAATAAAATTTGGGTTTTTTGAATTTAGTGATCCCTAAATTTTTTAAACTTTTACCAGACATTACTTGAGCGGCAATTTTCGCCAACGGAGAGCCGATAGCTTTTGAAACAAAAGGAATGGTACGGGAGGCTCTAGGATTGACTTCCAAAAGATATATTTTTTCATTCGCATAGGCCAGTTGGATATTGACCAAACCAGAAATTTTCATGTTCTTGATGACTTTGATTGCAGTGGCTTCAATTTCTGCAAGCAATTTATTATCAATGCTATAAGGGGGAATAGAACAAGCCGAATCTCCCGAATGGACTCCTGCTTGCTCGATGTGTTGAAGAACGCCGCAAATAATATGAGTTTTGCCATCGCTTATTGCTTCGACATCAAACTCAATCGCTAAGTCTAAGAACTTATCTATCAAAACCGGATTTTTTGTATCAACATCCAAAGCTTCGGTTAAGTATTTTTTTAAATCTTCATCATCGTAGACAATTTCCATGGCTCGTCCACCCAAAACATAAGAAGGTCTTACGACGACTGGATAACCAATTCGATTGGCAATTTTAATCGCTTGAGCATTGTTCGATGCCATGCCATTGGCTGGCTGAAGCAGTTTGTTTTCTTTTACAAATTTTTGAAATCTCGATCGATCCTCAGACAAATCGATTTGATCGGGGGAAGTGCCCAGAATTGGAACGCCATTATTTTCTAAGTCTTTGGCAAGTTTGAGTGGCGTTTGTCCGCCGTATTGAATGATCAGACCTTTGGGTTTTTCCACTTCGTAAATTGCTAAGACGTCTTCTAAAGTGATTGGTTCAAAATAAAGTCTATCGGAAGTATCGTAATCGGTAGAAACCGTCTCTGGATTGCAATTCACCATGATGGTTTCGAAACCCTCTTCTTTTAAAACTTGTGATGCATGCACACAGCAGTAGTCAAATTCAATTCCTTGGCCGATTCTGTTGGGACCGCCGCCAAGGACCATGATTTTTTTCTTCTTGGTAGGATTGGATTCACACTCGTCCTGATAAGTTGAATACATGTATGCCGTTGAAGTTTCAAATTCAGCAGCGCAAGTATCTACTCTTTTGAAGACCGGTTTGATTTTTAATCTTCTTCTTTTAGCTCGAGTGTCTTTTTCAGACTTGCCGGTTAACTCCGCAATTCTTTTATCTGAGAAACCAATTTTTTTGGCTTCAAGGAATAAATCTCTAGAAGAAAGGAATTTTTTGGACTTAATGATTTTTTCGTAATTAACGATTTCTTGGACTTCTTTTAAAAACCAAAGGTCAATGCCAGTAAAAGCTTGGATTTCATTGATATCCATCCCTTTTCTAAAAGCCTCTCCAATAAACCAAAGTCTCTCAGGCGTTGGCGTAATCAGCCTCGGTTTAATAGCTTTGATATTTTTAGCTTGTTCAGGTGATTCGAAACCTGAAGAGCCTATTTCCAAACCACGCATGGCTTTTTGTAATGATTCTTTAAAGTTGGAACCAATAGCCATAACTTCTCCAACCGATTTCATTTGTGAAGTCAGAGTAGGATTTGCGCCTGCAAATTTTTCAAAGTTAAATCTTGGAATTTTTGTGACTACATAATCAATCGTTGGCTCGAAAGAGGCTGGTATGGAATCTTTGCTGATATCGTTTTGCAATTCGTCTAAAGTGAAACCAACGGCAAGTTTAGCCGCTATCTTGGCAATCGGAAAACCTGTTGCTTTAGATGCCAAAGCAGAAGATCTAGAAACTCTGGGATTCATTTCAATAACGACCATCTCTCCATCTTCTGGGTTGATGGCAAACTGGACATTGGATCCACCGGTCTCTACTCCAATTTCTCTTAGGATAGCCATTGAGGCATTTCGCATCATTTGGTATTCCTTGTCGGTCAATGTTTGTGCTGGAGCTACAGTAATAGAATCTCCAGTATGGACTCCCATAGGATCGAAATTTTCTATGGAGCAAATAATGATGCAGTTATCGGCCTTATCTCTAACAACTTCCATCTCATACTCTTTCCATCCTGCAAGGTACTTATCTATATAGAGTTCTGAAGTGGGCGATAAATCCAAGCCTCTGTGACAAATCTCTTCAAACTCATCACTGTTGTAGGCAATTCCGCCACCAGAACCACCCAAAGTAAAGTTTGGTCTAATGATGCATGGATAGCCAACCAATTGTTGCACTTCCCAACACTCTTCAATGTTGTGAGCCAGTTTAGCTAGAGGTACTTTAAGGCCAATTTTTTCCATTGCTGCAGCAAAGAGTTCTCGATCTTCGGCTTTGTCGATCGCTTCTTTGGTAGCACCAATCAATTCAATATTATATTTTTTAAGAATTCCTTTTTTATTTAGATCCAGAGCTACGTTTAGTCCGGTTTGACCTCCCATGGTCGGTAAAATGGCATCGGGTTTTTCGATCCTAATGATCTTTTCTAAGGATTGCCATGTAATGGGTTCAATGTAGGTAGCATCTGCCAAGCCAGGATCAGTCATTATTGTTGCTGGATTGGAATTGACCAAGATGACTTTATAGCCCTCTTCTCTCAAAGCTTTACAAGCCTGAACTCCAGAATAATCAAATTCACAAGCTTGACCAATGATGATTGGCCCTGCGCCAATGATCAAAACGGATTTGATATCAGTTCTTTTTGGCATATTTAGTTACCTGAGCGATGAAAGTATCAAAGAGCGATTGCAACTCTTGCGGTCCTGGACTTGCTTCTGGATGACCTTGAAAACCGAAAACTCGATTTTTTTGAAAAGAAATTCCTTGGATAGAGCCATCGAATAAAGATCGGTGAGTAATTGAAATATCTTTTGATATAGACTTTTCTGAAATCGTAAAACCATGGTTTTGGCTAGTTATTGCCACTTCGTTTGTGATGAGATTTTTTACAGGATGATTGGCGCCGTGGTGACCGAATTTCATTTTTTCAGTTTTCATGCCCAAAGCTAAACCTAAAAGTTGATGGCCCAAACAAATACCGAACAAAGGTATTTTTGTTTCTTTAATCAATCTTGAAATGGTTTCTATTGGTTGATGACAAGGTTCTGGATCTCCTGGCCCATTGGATAAAAATACGCCATCTGGTTTTTTATCAAGAATTGTTTCAAAGTCGGTATTGGCGGGCATGACTTCTACCTCACATTCGCGATCCACCAACAAACGGAGAATGTTATGTTTGACACCAAAATCAAGTGCAATGATTTTGTATTTGAGTTTGGGTTTTTTTGTGCCATAACTTGGCTTTTTCCATAAGTAAGATTTTTCGGTCGTTACCTTGGAAGCCAAATCTTTACCGTTTAAGCTACCGAATCTTTCAAACAATTTTTCAATATCTTTTTTGGTCTTTTTCTTATAAGAAATAAAGGCCGGCTGAGAACCTTTATTTCTCAAAACTCTAGTTAACTTTCTGGTATCGATGTTTTTTATTCCTGGCACTTTATTGGCCTTTAAAAAATCAGCCAAAGAAAGTTCATTCCTCCAATTGCTCTCAACTCTCGTTAGGTCTCTAATTACCACACCACTCGCACCGCCAATGACTGATTCGTGATCATCAGTATTGGTACCAACGTTTCCGATATGCGGATAAGTAAAACAAATGAGTTGGTCGGTATAAGACAAATCGGTAATGATTTCTTGGTAACCAGTCATTGAGGTATTGAAAACCAACTCGCCTACTTTTTCTTTGGAGTAACCAAATGCTTCGCCATCGAAAATTTCACCTGATTTTAGAATGAGCTGAGCAGGTTTAGCTTTCATAAAACACCTGCTTCAAATGGATAAAAAAAAACGCGAACAAAGTAGAAACTATGGATCGCGTTTTAAAATCTAATGCCGTTTGCATTAGAATGTGACTCTAATGAAATAACTCTGTAAAGTCCATTAAAAATTTAACTTATGATTAAAAATTCGGAAGATATAAAAGGAATGAGAGTCGCAGGCAAGCTAGCTGCTCAGACTTTGGAGATGATCGGTAAGCATGTAAAGCCCGGAATTTCCACCGGTGAGTTGGATAAAATTTGTCACGACTACATCGTGGATGAGATCGATTGCATCCCAGCGCCCTTAAACTACAAAGGTTTTCCAAAATCGATTTGTACCTCGATCAATCAAGTGGTTTGTCATGGTATTCCAACTGAAAATAGAATTCTAAAAAGCAATGACATCATAAATATCGATGTCACCGTCATCAAAGACGGTTATCACGGTGATACCAGCAAAATGTTTATGGTTGGCAAAGCCCAACCGCATGCGCAGCGCCTGGTTGATATTACTCAAGAGTGCCTTTATCGAGGCATTGAACAAGTAAAGCCTGGAGCTAGATTGGGTGACATTGGTCATGCCATTCAAGTCCATGCGGAAGGCAATCATTATTCAGTTGTAAGAGAATATTGCGGACATGGCATTGGCAAAGTCTTCCATGAGGATCCGCAAGTTTTGCATTACGGCCAACCCAATACCGGTATGTCATTGCAAGAAGGAATGTGCTTTACCATCGAACCCATGATCAATTTGGGTACGTACAAAACCAAGCTCTCCAAAACCGATGGTTGGACGGTCGAGACTGCAGATGGCAGATTATCTGCCCAATGGGAACACACCATCCTGGTGACTCAAGACGGCTCTGAAGTTCTAACTAAAAGAAGTGAAGAAAGTTTTTAGTCTATGAATAATTTAATCGCTGAGATTCAATCTTACCCCTTTGAAAGATTGAGAAAACTCATCAGTCCAAAAAGATCGCCAGCAGAGATCAATCTTTCCATTGGCGAGCCAAAGCATCCAGCCAGTCCTAAAATTTTAGATGCCATCAATCAAAACAAAGAATTATTCAGTCACTACCCTCCAATGGCGATGGTGCCTGAACTAAAAAAAAGTTACCAAAATTACTTAGCCAATAATTTCAAATTAAATGATGTTAAAGATGAAGAAATCTTTTTGGTTGGTGGTACCAGAGAAGGTACGTTCTCTGCCATTCAAACCATGGTAAATAGAGAAGCAGTTAGTGAGAAACCTTATGTCTGTATGCCGAACCCTTATTATCAAATTTATGGTGGCGCAACTTTGTTTGCAGGAGCCAAACCTCATTTTTTAAATTGCTCTGAAGAAAATGATTTCCAAATGGAATTGGAAAATGTAGCTCAAGAAGTTTGGGAAAAATGTCAGCTGCTCGTCCTCTGCTCGCCTTCCAATCCTACCGGCAAAGTAATGAGTAAAGCTGAACTTTTCAAAGTGGTAACGCTTTCCAAAGAATTTGGTTTTAAAGTTTTAAGCGATGAATGCTACATTGATATTTATTTCGGCGAAAAACCCACTTCCATTTTGGAAGCTGCTATGGAAGTAAACGGTAGCTTTGAGAATGTTTTAGCGCTTCACAGTCTTTCAAAGCGTTCCAACTTACCTGGCTTTAGATCCGGATGTGCTACTGGAGATGCCAGTATAATTGATGCCTTCTCAAAATATCGCATGTTTCATGGTGTCAGCGTACCCTTGCCCATTCAAAATGCGAGCACTTTGGCTTGGGCAGACGACAAAACTGTTGAAGACAATCGATCTGCCTATGCAGAAAAATTTAAATTAGCTGAAGAAATCTTAAATAAGAACTCTTTAACTCCAGATGGTGCTTTCTATCTTTGGTTGAAAGTTAAAGATGCAGAAGCTTTTACCAAAAAACTTTACGATGAAGAACAAGTCATAGTATTACCTGGTAAATATTTGGGTGCCGAAGACAATGGGAAAAATCCTGCAGAGCAATATTTAAGAATTGCTTTGGTGCATGATATAGAATCAACAACAAAAGCATTAAAGTGCATAAAAAAGGTTTTAGAAAATGAGTAATTGGACTGGCTTAGGTATTGGAACAAAAAACAGTGACGGTGACTGGATCGAAATGTTTTTTGCAGAGGAAAATATTTCCTCTGAAGATCTAAATGCATCCGATGCTGCTTTTGAAAAAGTCTCTGTAAGTGATTACGAGGCACCTACTTCTGTACCCGAAGCCTATTTGAAACTGCATTTACTTTCTTATCGCTTGGTCAAACCAAACGAAACCAATTTGGATGGCATTTTTGGAATTTTACAAAATGTCGTTTGGACTTCTGAGGGTCCTTTTTCAATTGCTGATTTTAAAAAAGCACAACTTGAAGCTAGAAAAGATAACCGACACATCTTGGTCCACAGCGTTGATAAATTTCCACGCATGACCGATTACGTGACTTTATCCGATGTCAGAATTGCCGATGCCAACCGCGTGAGATTGGGAGCTTATCTGGGCTCAGGGACTACGATCATGCATGAGGGCTTTGTGAACTTTAATGCCGGGTCTTTTGGCGAAGCAATGATCGAAGGCAGAATTTCCCAGGGAGTTGTTATTGGGGATAAAACCGATATTGGTGGTGGTGCATCAACTATGGGTACTTTATCTGGTGGTAATGATGTCAGAATTTCTCTTGGAAAAAATTGTCTGCTTGGCGCTAATTCCGGTTTGGGAATTCCTTTGGGAGACAGATGCACAGTTGAAGCTGGACTTTATCTGACGGCTTCTTCGAAAGTAGAAGTTATCGATGACAAAGGTGAGATTTCTGAAACGGTGAAAGCCTCTGAACTTTCTTCCAAATCAGATCTTTTATTTATCAGAAATTCTTTAACAGGTGCCATTCAATGTCGCCCGAATAAAAAAGTCATAGAGCTCAACGAAGAATTACACTCCAACGATTAACTTAATCGTATAGTTATCAATGAAGGAACCTTCTAATCCAATTCCTGCGGGTCGACTTCAAAGAGCAGCCTCAAGCCAAAAGAATTACATCTCTAAATTTCGTCAAGTCCTAGCCAGACATGGACTAACCATGGCTTCGATAGCGATTATTTGTCTTCTGTTACCATCCATTCAAATTGCCCTATTATCTTCACTGGATAATTTATTTAGTAATCCTTTGAAATATCTTCTTTGGAGTTTGGTAGTTGCAACTTTTATCTTTGTATATCTGAAATATACAAAAAGAGAGTTTGATCTCCGTCAATTAATCTGGGTTGGGTATCTCTTTATGATTTCTGTAGTTGAAGAAATTGCATTCAGGCTTTCTCTACCTCTTCTGATCACATCGGATGTTACTGCTATTAGTTTCTTTTGGTTTGGAGCCTTTATTAGCAACCTTCTTTTTGCAACCATTCACTATTTCACCTTACGCTGGAAGCTCAATGCTTGTATTTTCACTTTTCTAGGTGGGTTGGGCTTTAGCAGAATGTTAGATACAACCGGAGACTTAACTGCTGTAATACTATTGCATTGGGCGATTACTTTTCTTAATACTCCGTCAGCTCCAAAAAGCCACTACGAGAATTAGGTTTTTCATAAATTAAGTCTTTAGATTCTATTATTGTTCCCAATAGTATTTATTTTGATAAGGGTTATATCTAAGTTCAGATCCTGGTTTTTCAAAGCTTCTCTTTTGTGTGTAGGGATTATATTTCAATATAGCTCTTGGAGATTCAAAGCTTCTTTCTTGAGTATAAGGGTTATACCTAAGTATCGTATTTGGCTTCTCAAAAGTTCTTTCTCTTGAATAAGGATTGTATTTCAATATTGCATCTGGATGAGAGTAGCTTCTTTTTTTTGTATATGGGTTGTATTTAAGAACTGAATCTTTTGAAGCAATTTCATACTCTCCGGAATATGGGTTGTATTTCAAGTCAGAAAAAGAATTGAAAGAGACACATAAAAAAAATAATAAGTAAATTGATTGTTTCATATCATTTGAAGTAAGAATAAACTAAGGGTTAATAAAATCAAATACCAATAAGCTTTTGAAAAGAAAGGTTTTGGACTGAGTTTAGGTTCAGGCTTAATGTTTCTATCAAGAATACCAAGCCTAAGAATTAGCTCCATATACTCATCCCATGTGGTATCCATCATGCGACAGGTATGCAATTGGTTAAAGACAAAATCAATAGCATCTTCTTTGGTTTTAACTTCTTTCATGTTTTTACGATGAATTAATTTTTCCTTTAATGAAGAAAGAGAGAACTATTAAGACCACGGCTAAGATTAAGTAGTAATAGATCAATTCAGAAAATATCGGAGTCATGCTACTCAAACCGGACTCGGTTGCCTCTCCGCCAAACAATCCAGCAAGTACTCCTCCTAAGGATGAAGCTAAAAACCATAGGCCCATCATTTGACCAAGATATTTTTTAGGTGAGTATCTGGAAAAGGCAGATAAACCAACTGGCGATAAAGCCAATTCTCCAAAGGTGTGTAAGAGATAAGTCAAAAGTAACCACTGGACTCCGACAGGCGCTTCAACCATTGCGTACTGCACAGCGTAAAGCATCACAATGAAACCCAGTCCCATAAAAATTAACCCAATGGCAAATTTAATGGGTGTATTGGGATTTAAATTTCTTTTGCCCAAAAACACCCAAAAATAAGCAAAGAATGGAGCAAACATCACTACAAAAAGTGGATTTAAAAATTGCGTCCAACTGACAGGTACTTGAAAAGAACCAAAAGTTAAATTCACATAATCCCTGGTAAAGATCGATAACGAGCCCGCGGACTGATCAAAGCCAGACCAAAATGCTGCAGCACCCACAAATAAGAGTAAAAGCATCATGACGTTTTTCTTTTCAGAGTTTGTAAGACCTGCAAAGAAAAACAAGTAACCAAAATAGATAAACGAGATGACAACCAAAAAGTCACGAAAACGCATAGCAAAAAATACTGGATCAATACTCCAAAGCCCAAGGACTCCTGAAATGACCACTGCAGCAAAAAATAAAACCGTAATGATGGTCCAAAGTCGAAAAGTGCTTCTGCGCCCATCTGCCATCTCATTTGGATTTAAGCCAGCAGTTCCAAGTTGATTTCGAAAATAAACAAATTGAATAACCCCAAAGAGCATTCCAATACCTGCGGCACCAAAACCCCAATGCCAACCGATACGCTCACCTAAGTAACCGCAGACGGCAAAACCGAGCATGCTACCGATATTAATCGACATGTAAAAAATGGTGAATCCAGAATCTCTGCGTTCATCGTGATCCGCATACAGCTGACCCACTATGGAAGAGATATTGGGTTTTAGAAGACCAGTGCCAATAGCAACAAAAGCCAAGCCCAAGATAAAAGTCTCTTCCAAAGGAATGGCCAAGGTAAAGTGGCCCAACATGATAATGAGCGCCCCATAAAGCACTGCCTTTTGATAACCCAACAAGTTATCTGCTAGCCAACCACCTGGTAGAGCTAAGAAATAAACCATCCCGGCATAAATGCCGTAAATAGCATTGGCTTCAACGTTTGACCAGCCTAACCCTGGATTACCAACCACACCAATGGTCATGTAGAGAACTAGGAGTCCGCGCATGCCATAATAAGACATTCGCTCCCAAAGCTCAGTAAAGAACAATGTTCTTAAGCCAATGGGATGACCAAAAAAATTGCTTTGTGATAGATTAGCTTCTTGTTCAGACATAATATGAATTCTACTTTAGATTATAAACCAGCAGGCTTCTTCAGAAGAATGGTTGCTTTATTTTACGACTTAATTCTAATCATTGCTCTTTGTGTAGGTCTCACCCTACTTATTACAGCCGCATTTGAAACCGAAGTAGAAAATCCACTGATGTACTTGGCTTTTTTGGCTTTGAGTATAGGCTTTTATTGTTACTTCTGGAAAAAAAACTCGGGACAAACTTTAGGCATGCAAGTTTGGAAGGTTCGCCTAACTCAAGAAAATAATTTAGATATTAGATTAATGAGGATGATCTATAGATGCTTATTAGGATTAATCTTTACCTTGCTTTTTGGATTGAATTATCTACCGATGCTCTTTCGTAAAGATAAGAAAACAATAAACGATATTTTGTCAAAAACGTTTTTAGTAAAAGTCTAAACCCGTCTAATGATTCTTACTCCGAAGTAAAGCAGAATCAAAGAAGAAAGCAGGATCCCCCAAAAAGCACTCCAACCTAAAATCAAAGAAATATTGCCGAAGATTTTTATCAAAAGATTAAAGCCAAAGGCAATTAAAATACCCAAAACGAAACGATCGACGCTTTTGTTTCTACCTATGGCTCTTAATGAAATGGCTAAAGCAAAAATAATGAGACAAATCAAAGAAATGGGTTCGAGCATTTTCTTCCAAAATTCATAACCTACTTTGTTTCGGTCAGCTACTTCATTTATGGATTGCCAGTAATAATAGTTATCCGTTAAGGACATGTGTTTCAGGCCTTTCATGGAATAATTCATAGCCAACTTTGGAGCGTCTTCCCAGACAAAATCAGACTTACTAATGTCCTCCTTGTAATCTCTTACCTCTTTGATAACCCATTCATTTTCGGCGATTTCAATATTTTTTGAGAAGACAATGCTATCAACATTTCCTTTTTCGTCCAGATCGTAAATTTTTACTTCCTTGCTGGTACCTTTATCGATAACTTTTGAAAACCTATCGTTTTTAAATACCCATTGCTCTTTCTGTTTAGAGACATTTGAAGCGGGTTCGAATTTCAATTTATTGGCAGAGTCTTGAAGGTCGGGGATAAAAAATTCCCAAGAAACGAACATTATTATGATTCCAAAAATTACTGGCTTTAGAATTGCAAAGATGATTCTTGATATTTTTTTTCCAGACACTCTGGCTGCTATCAATTCTCCTGAATCTGAAATTGCACCCATACAAATGATTGTCGAAACAATTGCGCTTAGTGGAAAAATATCAAAAACGGCATCAACTGATGTGTAAGCTAAAAAGATTAGAATCTTGTTGAATGAATAAAATTCACTTAAATCTTCAAATTCATTCAAAAAAGAGAGAATTAAATCCAATAAAAAAAATATTCCAACCGTTAGAAAAAGAAAACGCCAAGCATATCTTGTGAATAGATTGTCTAAAGTATCACCAAAAATAAGACTATAAAAAGACATAAAAAACTAAATAAGAGAATACAGTTGCGATTAAAAACAATACAAAGAGGTTGATCATAAAGTTTCTTGAATATTTTAAATCGCCAAGATTAAAACTAAAATTTTGATAACTCTGATCAAGCGCCAACATGATGGCTGCAATCAAGTAAATACCGTGGATGCTGAGAAAAACAATCGTAGAATTAAGAGAAAAATTATTAAACACTTCCTGAGAAAGGGAAAGTCCATAGTAGGACATAAATATGATTAAGCCAGATAGAAAAATATAAAAACGTCCAGAGTCTTTCAATCTCATAGTCAAGGATGCCGCTATCAAAGCTGAAATAATTATGATTAAAGGCATAGATGAACGTTTTAATAATTCGATTCGTTCTAAATCTTTAGAGAAAAACAATTCGTGAAAATATTTTCTTTTCAAGTCCTCAACGTTAAGAATTGGCTTTTTGGGCAGAATTAAAAAGAATTCATCAAAGCTAAAATCCAATGGCATGGCTTCGGACAAAATAGAAAATTTACCAGACTCAAAAGATATCCGGTTTTCTTTTTCGTTTAAGGGTTTAGAAATTAATTCATCGGCAGTCAAGACAAATTCCGAATCGTTGGTTTCAAAACTCGAAAATACATCTTGAAAGCCCCTGTCTGAAGCTTCCTTGGCATAAAAAATTGCATTGAGATCATCAAGGACATTTATCTTTTCAGCTCCCATTAATTTAAATCTGTCTGAAAATCTTTCAACATCATTTAGAAAAGCAAGTTTGTTATTTGAAAGCGGAGTGAGATAAAAAGAGACCAAAGCAACAAAAAGCGCAAAAAATAAAGCTGGAATACAAGAGATTAGGACGACCTTTCGTTTGCTAAGACCCATTTTGGAAAAAGCTAATAATTCATTATTT
>CABXSA010000025.1 GCA_902514765.1 uncultured SAR86 cluster bacterium
CGTTCATATCTGAACATTGGACCTTTATAGGATAATCTTTGCTGGCCAGAATCTAACAATCCTGTTTCGATGGCCATACGCATACATCCAGCTGTGCCTTCTGGTCTTAGCGTCATCGATTTCCCGCTTTTACTTTCAAAAGTAAACATCTCTTTGTTTACAATGTCAGATTGATCGCCAACAGATCTTTTAAATAAATCTGTGCTTTCTATAATTGGGAATCTTACCTCTTGATAGCCATAACTTTTAGAAATTTTATTAAAGCTATTCTCCACAAAATTAATTTTGTTTGTTTCAATAGGGTCTGTATCTTGCATTCCTCGCAACTTTGCTATCTTTTTCATGATTATTAGACCTCTTTTATGGAAAGCTTACTTTTTGATTGTGTAACTTTTTTTGCTTTCTTTCTAATTAATTTCTCAAGAGAGTCAACGAGATTTTTATTTGAGAGTTTATGATCTGGCTTTCCGTCTATATAAATTAGATTATTCGGCGAAGCTCCAGTTAAACCAATATCCGCAGCTTTAGATTCACCTGGTCCATTTACATAACAGCCAATAACAGCAACATCTATATTCTCAGTTATATCTTCGAGTCTAGATTCAAGTTCATTCATTGTTTTAATGACATCAAAATTCTGTCTTGCGCAACTAGGACAAGCGATAAAATTGATACCCTTCTTTCTTAATTTAAGAGACCTTAAAATATCGAAACCAACCTTAATTTCTTCGCATGGGTCCGAAGCTAAAGATACTCTTATGGTGTCTCCTATACCTTCCGAGAGAAGTTGTCCAATTGCTATTGATGATTTAATGGTTCCACTTCTTTGCCCACCAGCTTCTGTAAGTCCTAGGTGAAGAGGTTGATCGATCATAGAACTAATTTTTCTGTAACTTTCTGTCATCATATATACATCAGAGGCTTTGATACTAAGTTTAAAATTTTCAAAGTTTTGCTTCTTTAAAATGTTTATGTGATTCATAGCTGATTCCACTAATGCATCAGAATTGGGTTCTCCATATTTTTTTTGCAATTTTTTTTCAAGAGAGCCGGCGTTAACTCCAATCCTAATAGGTATATTGTGATGAGATGCGCAAGCAATCACTTCCTTAACTTTTTTTTCATTTCCGATATTTCCGGGATTAATTCTTAAACAATCTGCTCCTTGTTCTGCTACCTGAATAGCGATCTTGTAATCAAAATGAATGTCTGCAATTAAAGGAACTTTTGCTTGCTCCTTTATTTTTCCAAAGGCTTTTACAGAATCTTCATCTGGTACAGAAATTCTTATTAAATCTGCCCCAACTTTTTCTAATTCTTTGATCTGTGAAACAGTTTTTTTTATGTCAGTTGTCAAAGTGTTCGTCATGCTCTGAACCGATATCAAAGAGTCTCCTCCTACAGGAACATTGCCAACGTGGATCAGTCTGCTTTTTCTTCGTTTAATCTCTAATTGATTCAACTTTATTTGCCTCGTTTACCCAAAAATGAGCATAATTAGTTGCTCCTTTAATTGCTCTAGAAAAACTAATCTTTTGATCATCGATATATAAATTTGCTGCAGGAGCATACCCTATTTTAAACCTTAATGGAGATATTCCTGAAAGCTCATAGCTACCCGTTTGCATCAGTTCGTATAGAAGCCTTTCATTTTTATCAAAAACCACTACCCAACTTTCTCCCTCAATCACAATTTCAATTTTTCTTTTTATGTCATTTGGACTCAAATCTTCCATGGTCTCACCAATTGAAAATAAATCATTTTTAATTTCATTCTCATAAAACAATTCTTCTTCAGGCAAGGTGGTCAAAGAATCTTGTTTTTTACTTTCTAAGGATACTAATGAGTTATCTTTTTCAAAATCTTTTGATGTGTCACTTTCCTTATCATCTATAATTTCAAACATTAAGGTCAATAAAATAATAGATGCTACAAAAGTACCTCCATATTTGAGATATGAGATTCTAATTTTGGAGATATTTAAATTCTTTAAGAGAGTCTCATATAAAGGTTTTTTATCCAGCAAAGTTTCATCCTCATTTGCCATTTCTGGTGGAGAAATAAATTCTTCATAGTTTTTGAGCGCTTCACTTGGATCAATTTCCAAAAATTTAAAAAGCCTTTCTATTTGAGATTTCGCAAAAATTTCAGCTGGTAGCTTTTTAAAATCAGCTTTCTCAATTGCTTCAATGAATTTTATAGGAATTTTTGTCTTATCTGATATCTCTTTTACCGAAAATTCCGATTCAAGAATTTTAGTCTTTAGCTGTTCGTTCCAGCTTTCCATAACCTTAAACTAAAACAAAGCGGACATTATTTCAATTTCTCTGACTGCAGATTCTGGCGAATCTGAACCATGAACTGCATTTTTAGAAATTGATTCAGCAAATTTCTTTCTAATGGTTCCCTCTTCAGCATCTTTCGGATTGGTTGCACCCATTAAACTTCTATAATTAGCAATACAGGAATCTCCTTCAAGAATTTGTACAACTGCAGGCCCTGAAGTAATAAAATCCACAAGGTCACTAAAGAAGGGTTTTTCCGAATGCTCTGCATAAAACTGCCTTGCGATTTCTGGAGAAATATCAGTTCTTTTGCTTTTTAAAATAAGCAGTCCATTTGATTGAATCATCTCATTGATTTGATCTACAAAGTTATTAGCAACTGCATCCGGTTTAATTATGCACAAAGTTTTTTCTGACATTAATCTTTCTCCTCTATCCATAGAGATTGTATAGCTTCTAGAATTCTTTCGTTACAATTTTCTTTTTTGCCTTCGAAGTTCTCAAGAGAAATAACCATATTCATAAGATCAATAAAAAGAAGCTTTTCGGGATTTTCATCTGGAAATTTTTCACAAAGACTATCAACGATCTCAAAAGTATCTGACCAGTTCATAGAAACTATGTTGTGGATAAATCTATTATCGAATTAGAATCAAAGTTAAAACTCTCTCCACAACCGCATTCTGCAGAAACATTAGGATTTAAGAAAACTAATTCTTCATTTAAATTTTTCTTTACGAAATCTATTTTTGTTCCTTTTAAAAAAACAAAACTTTTATCTTGAATAAATAAATTAACTCCATTTATTAATCCGTTAAAATCATTTTCCTCAATTTTTTCTACTAAATCAATTTGGTAAGCAAAGCCAGAACATCCTGAATCCTTTAAAGAAATTCTAACTCCAGAAGAATTTTTAGATGCAACCATTGAATTAAGATGTTTAGCAGCTGAGTTAGAAATATCGAAGTCAATAGATGAAATTTCTCTATTTGACTCGTTTTTAGGCTTTGGATGATTTTCAGATACCATATTTATTGTATATTTCGGTATTTCAATCGTTAAGTCTGAATTAGAAACAATGGTTTGGCAACTCAATCTCGATCTCTGTTCCAGCCCCCAAGCTTTATCCAGTAGGTCTTCTTCATCATCTGAAGACTCATTAAGAGAGTTAAATCCTTCTACAAAAATCACATGGCAAGTCGTGCATGCGCAAGAAAGTTCACATGCGTGTTCTATATCTACGGAATGATTAAGTAAATTTTCACAAACAGATTTACCTTGTTCTGCTTCGAATTCAATTCCTTCTGGACAAAGGTCTTCATGAGGTAAAACTTTTATTTTTGGCATTAGTCATTATTTCTTAAACTTTTAAAGTCATCTATAGCTCTGTGAATAGCTTCTTCAGCAAGAACGCTACAGTGAATTTTAATTGCTGGTAATTCTAGAATATCTACAATCTCTTGATTAGAAATATTCTGAGCTTCTTCTAGCGTCTTGCCTTTGAGCATATCTATTAACTGGCCGCTAGAAGCAATTGCAGATCCACAGCCATAAGTTTTAAATCTTGCGTCAACAATTCTATTCTCACCTTCAATATTTTCACACTTAATTTGCAATTTCATAACATCGCCACATGCCGGTGCCCCTACAATGCCGGTTCCAACTCTGTGGAAATCTTTATCACCTGGCTTCCACCTCCCAACGCTTGCACCTTCAGGATTTTTTAAAGTTTCTTCAAATTTATCAACTACTTTTTGCGAATATGCCATATTTACCTCACTTAAAAAATTTTATGCCCATTCAATCTTATCTAAATCAATACCATCTTGATACATTTCCCAAAGAGGAGAAATTTCTCTTAATTGAGATACAGAATTTTTTACAAGGTCGACTGTGTTCTCAACTTCTTCTTTCTTTGTGAATCTTCCGAAAGAAAATCTAATTGAACTATGGGCTAGTTCATCAGGCCTACCAAGCGCCCTTAAAACATAGGAAGGCTCAAGACTTGCTGATGTACATGCTGATCCGGACGAAACAGCTATATTTTTAAGAGCCATAATTAAAGATTCACCTTCTACAAAGTTAAAAGACATATTGAATATTCCAGGAAAACCATTTTCTATAGATCCGTTAATATAAACTTCTTCCATATCTTTTAGACCATTCCAAAGAATTGACCTAAAGTTGGTTAGCCTTTTATGGTCAATTTCCATTTGCTCTTGAGCAATTCGAAAAGCTTCTCCCATTCCAACTATTTGATGTGTGGGCAAAGTTCCTGCTCTAATTCCTCTTTCCTGACCTCCGCCATGGAAAAGAGGTTGAAGTCTGACTCTTGGTTTTCTTCGGATATACAATGCTCCAATTCCTTTGGGACCATATATTTTGTGAGCAGAGAAAGACATTAAATCTACATTTAATTTACTAAGGTCTATTGGAATTTTTCCTGCACTTTGGGCTGCATCAACATGAAAAATAGTGCCATTTTCCCTTGTAATTAAACCTATTTGTTCTATATCGTTAAGAACTCCAATTTCATTGTTAATCTGCATAAGAGAAACCAGAACTGTATCTTCTCTGATTGCGTCCTTAACTGCTTGAGGAGAAATGACTCCGTTTTCATTAGGATCCAAATAAGTTACTTCAAAATTTTCTTTCTCAAGCTGCCTACACACATCAAGTACAGCTTTGTGTTCAATTTTGGAGGTTATTATGTGTCTGCCTTTTGATTGATAAAAATAAGCTGCTCCTTTAATTGCTAAATTATCGGATTCAGTTGCTCCCGAAGTCCAAATAATTTCTCTTGGGTCACAATTTAGTAAGTTTGCTACGTTAAGACGAGCTTCCTCAACAAGTTCTTCAGCTTTCCAGCCATAAACATGAGATCTAGAGCCTGAGTTTCCAAAAGCTCCCTCGAAAGACAAGCACTCTTTCATTTTTTCAATGACTCTCTCATCAACTGGAGTAGTTGATGCATAATCAAAATAAGTTGTTTTATTTGAAAAGTTTGTCTTTAAAAGCGCATTCTGATCTGAGTCTTTAGAAAACTTAGCTTTAAATTCACTTACAATACTATCTCTCACAAGAAGAGCTTTTTCTAAATCTTTTTCTCCAGTAGATTTTCTTAAATCAAAACCTAACTTTTCTCTAAGGTACACAGGTACAGCCAGTTTCACCCACCATACGTTGTTTCTTTTAAATAAATATTTCTTGTCCATCTCTGGTGAATTGTACCACATTTATTTAAATAAATAAGGTACAGCGATTTTTTATAATTAAATTTATAAACTTATTATTTTTTTATGCAAAAAAATTATAAAAAATCATAGAGGACTTGATTTAGGAAAACTCTCTAAAATTGATAAGCTTAAGCCCAGATTTCTTCATCTGATGGAACTTCTTTATCAGCTATGACTTTTCCAATTCTAGAAACATTCATTAGGTGCTTATAATCAAGGTTTTCAGAAATTGAATTACCACCCCATGAACCACAACCCAGAGTAGTTGTAGGTGCAAAACCGTTTGTTAAAGAACCTCCAGCTGTAGTAGAGCTTGGTTGGTTAACAACTAAGCGGCTTATGGGTAGCTCTATACCAGCCATTTGTATGTTATCTTCATCGTTTGAGTGCAGTGCAGCTGAATGACCTGCGCCCTCTACTAAAAGATTAGCTTTTGCCATAGCAACTGCATTTTCAAAGGTTGAATAAGGTATTATTGCTATCACTGGACAGAGTTTTTCTTTAGCAAGAACATCCTCAGTTCCCGATCCATCTGCGGGAAGCAAAATCAACCTTGTAGAGTCTGGAACTTCAATTCCCGCCATTTTACCAACATCACTTGCTGATTTTCCTACCACATCCTTGTTTAAGTGACCATCGAGGAATACAACTTCGCGAAGCTTTTGTATTTGTGACTTATCATCTGTGAACCATACCTTTCCTGTATTTGTAAATAAATCTATTGTTTGGTCGAAATTTTCCTCCGGGGCTAATACAAATTGTTCATGAGAGCATATGATTCCATGATCGAAAGATGCTCCGTCTACAATTTTTTCAACAGCTTCTTTCAAATTTATATTTCTATCTATAATAACTGGCACATTCCCTGCGCCTACTCCAAAGGAAGGTTTGCCTGAAGAATAAGCTGATTTAACCATCGCCCCACCTCCTGTAGCAACAACTACATCAGCAGATTGCATGAGTTGTTGGGTCTTTTCTACAGACCCGTTAGTAACTACTTGGATCAAATCATCTGGGCCATCATGAGACTTTACAATTTTCATAAATTCAGAGGTTAAGTACTCAGCACATTTTTGGGCCTTTGGATGTGATGCAAAAATGACTGCATTACCAGTTTTAAGAGCAAACATGCCGTTACACATCGGAGTTACAATTGGGTTGGTAACAGGAGTTACAGCAGCTACGACTCCCATTGGTTTTGCAACGAAAACAAGATTGGTTTCAGTGTCTTCGCCAATCACACCTCTAGACTTTTTGTCTTTCAAATTATTCCATATAACTCGGGCTTTACCTTTATTTTTGAGTATTTTGTCTTCATAGGATCCCATTTCTGTCTCCTCAACGGCCATTTTTGCTAATGCTTCAGCATTGTCATAAACAAATTTACCAATATCTCGAACAACTTTATCTACTTGTTGTTGTGAGAAGGTTTCATATTTAGCTTGAGCAATGCGTGCGCGCTCTACTAAAGCATTAATTGTAGTTTCTTCAACTTGAGAAGTATTTCTTTCCTGCATGTTTTATTCCTTTTTAAACAAATCTACAAATGATTATATCGTATAAATTTATCTTGATAAAAATTGAATAATTTTAAAAAACTCAAGAATAAGTCAGTTGTGGCGTAGAAATAATATATTTGATTTTAATATTTTTATAAAGCTGAGCTAATTTCCTTCAAATCTTTATTTAATATTTTATCATTCTCGCTGTAATCTACAGGGCAATCTATTACATGAACGCCAGGAGAATTTAAGCAAACTTCTAGAGTTTCTGTTAGTTTTTCAGAGTTATTAATTTGATAACCTTTGGCGCCATAGGCCTCTGCATATTTTACAAAATCTGGATTTTCAAAACTTAACCCAAAATCAGAAAAATTCATATTTTCTTGTTTCCACTTAACCATTCCATAAGCCTTATCATTGAGAATTACTACTGTGAGATTCACACCGAGCCTTACAGCGGTTTCTAGCTCCTGACTATTCATCATAAATCCTCCATCTCCACAAACAGAAATAACTTTTTTATTTGGAAAAATCATTGCAGCTGTAATTGCAGACGGTAAACCTGCTCCCATACTTGCTAGGGCGTTATCTAAAATAACAGTATTTTGATGCAGGGCAGGATAACCTCTTGCAAACCATAGTTTATATACACCATTATCCATGGTAATTATCCCATCTGCTGGCATTACGTTTCTTATCTGACGAACTAGGTAAGGAGGGAAAATAGGAAATCTGTCATCTTCTCTAATTTTTTCAGAATGTTCTAAATGAGCTTTTCTTGTTAGAAGCATTTTTGAAAAATCCCATTGGGGGCTAACTTTAATTTTTTCTTTTATTTGCCAAATAGCATTCGCTATATCTCCAGTGACCATTAGTTGCGGGAAATAAATACCGTTAACATTAGCTGTTATGTGATCAATGTGAATGACCTTAGTTCCTTCTTTTTCATTCATAATAAAAGGAGGTTTTTCAAAGTTATCCTGGCCAACTGTAATAATTTGATCTGATTCTTCAATAGCTCTATGAACGAAATCTCCATTGGTTAAAGCAGCACATCCAAGAAAATTTTCATGTCTCTCATTTAAAGCTCCTTTTCCTAGTTGGGTTGTGATGAAAGGAATTTTTGTTTTTTCAACAAATTCTAGAAGCATGTTACTTGTGCTGGTTCTATTTGCTCCTCCTCCTAAAACCAAAAGTGGTCTTTTAGCTTTTTCAATCAGCATTACAGCCTGATTTATAGACTTTTCATCTGGAACAGGGCGTCGAACGACGCTCTTTGGTAGGGGCCTTCTCCTCGTTTCTTCACTTGCAATATCTTCGGGAAGTTCCAAATGAACTGCACCAGGTCTTTCTTCCTCAGCAAGCCTAAAAGCTTCTCTAACTTCAGAAGCAATCATATTTGCTGAAGATATTTGATGCGTGTATTTAGTGATTGGCTGCATTAAATCAACAACATCTAAAATTTGGAATTTACCTTGCTTAGTGTTCTTTATTGGTTTTTGACCAGTTATCATCACTAGCGGCATTCCTCCTAGTTGTGCATAAGCTGCGGAAGTGACTAAATTAGTTGCACCAGGACCGAGGGTTGTTAAACATACGCCAGCTTTTCCAGTTAACCTGCCATAAGTTGCCGCCATAAATCCTGCACCTTGTTCGTGCCTAGTTAAAATCAGTTTAATTTTGTTTGATTTACAAAGACATTCTAGAAAATCAAGATTTTCTTCTCCGGGTAACCCAAAAATATACTCTACGCCTTCTTCTTCTAGACATCGAATGAAAAGTTCAGCTCCTTTAATTTTCTTTTTATTCTGTAAAAAACTCATTAAAAGCTATTTGAGATCAATACCAATTCTATGTGCTATTTCTTGATATGACTCTACTACGTCACCAAGACCAAGTCTGAATCTGTCTTTATCAAGTTTCTTTTTGGTTTCCTTATCCCAAACTCTGCATCCATCTGGTGTAAACTCATCGCCAAGATATATTTTTCCTGCATTTTTTCCAAACTCTAATTTGAAGTCAACAAGAATTAAATCCGCTTTAAGAAATAAATCTACTAAATGATCGTTAATTTCTAAAGTAAGTTTTTTTAAAGTTTCTATATCATCGGCTTCTGCCCAGCCAAAAGATATTATGTGATTATCATTTATCATTGGATCGCCTAAATCGTCATCTTTATAAAAGAATTCAAAAATAGGATTTTCAAATTTTTTACCTTCTTCGAGGCCTAACCTTTTACAAATACTTCCAGCAGCATAATTTCTTACGACACATTCAATGGGAAACATATCTAGAGATAAAACTAAACTTTCTCTGTCATTTAACTCTTCTAAAAGATGGCAAGGAATGCCTTTAGAATTTAAATGATTCATTATGAAATTATTAAACCTATTGTTTACTGTTCCTTTTCCTGCCAATTGCTCTATTTTTTTTCCGTCGAAGGCAGAGGTATCGTCAGTAAAATCCATAACAAGCTTTGACTCGTCTGAAGTTTTGTAAAGCTCTTTAGCTTTTCCTTTGGTGAGTAGTTCTTTTTTTTCCATTTTTTAATTATGATAAAGATTGATTAATTTGAGAAATAATCTCTTCTGATAAATCAAGGTTTTCACCATCCAAATTAGTAGAAATAAGGCACTCTTTTGAATTCAATTCTTCTACAATTATTTCAATGCTTGATAAATCTGGTCTACGATCAAGTAAGGATCTTTTCACAACGTATTCTAGATAAAATTTACCCTCATTTCTATCTTCATCAATTATTTTAAAGCCTGAAAGAAGAAGAGATCTTCTCAAAGCTGCCCATGCTCTTGCAAAATTTATTCTCAATTTAATTTTTGACATTCCAGAATCGTCATCGGTAATAACCTCGGTTTTATTACTTGCATTTAGATTTAGAGCAACTAATGACGTACCTGTTGAAGGACTTGAAGAAGATAAATACTCATAGAAATTATTTACTAAATCATCTAATTTATTTTCTTTTGAGGAAACAATTTCCCAAGAATTATTAATTTTTTTAAGTTGAGAAACAAATATTTCAGAACTTGACTGTTGAAGGCCTCTTTCAATTTTAAAAACATATTTTGATGTGATGTTATTTAGCTTAAATTCCTTAGAGTTTATAGTTCCTGTGTTAGGATCAAAAGAATCTAGATCGAGACCATTATTTGTTTCCAAAAACTCAATAGTCATTGGCCATGCAGCGCTGGGTTCCAATCCTAGATAGACCCACCTAATTTCTCCAAGTTTATGAAGTCTTATTTCATTTGAAGAAGCTGCAGAGAAAAGTTGTTTTGGTCTTGGAGTAAAATTCTCTTCGTTATTAGAGATTAATTCTATTTCTCCAGAAATTGGGTATTTATCAACAATATACGAAGGATCTTGAATTACATTTTTGTCGAACAAAATAGATTGATTTCTTGAAGCATCGATAACTCTATTTGATTCTTTACTATTATCAGGCTTGTTTAAAGCACAAGACATGAGAAAAATAATCAAAATATAGAAAATAATTTTCAATTAAATTTAGTTCTATTAAAGACTTTTCTAAATCTTTTTTAAATGTGTTATTCAATTCTATAAGAGGAAGTCTAATGCCTCTTTTAATAATACCCATTTTATAAAGCGCCCATTTTACAGGAATGGGGTTTGATTCACAGAATAAGTTTTTATTTAGATTCATAAGGGAGTTGTCTAATTCTCTAGCTTTTTCAAAATTGGAATACACAGATTTACATATTTCAGTGATAAGTTGAGGCACTACATTTGATGTGACAGAAATTGTTCCATGGCCTCCCTTTCTTAAATATTCTAAAGAAGAAAAATCATCGCCAGAATATAAAAAAAAGTTTTCGTTGCTAATTTCTTTTTTACACAAACTTAAAACTTCGTCATGATTTTTCATATCTCCAGTAGCATCTTTAATACCAATTATGTTCTGATGTGAAGATAATTTCAGAACCGTATTTGGTTCAATGAAACTCGCTGTTCTGGAAGGAACATTGTAAAGTATTTGAGGAATATCAACTTCATCAGCAATTTTCATATGATGCTTATATATCCCTTCTTGTGGTGGTTTATTGTAGTATGGTGATACTAATAAAGAAGCGTCTGCGCCTGAATCTTTAGCAGCTTTTGTTAAATGAAGTGCTTCGTCAGTTGAATTTGCCCCTGTGCCAGCAATGATGCTCGCCCTTCCTGCAGCAGTATTCACGAAAAATTTAATAAGCTTAATGTGATCGTCAAAGTCAATTGTTGCAGACTCTCCAGTAGTTCCAACAGCAACTAAGCCAGAGATTCCCGAATCAATT
>CABXSA010000026.1 GCA_902514765.1 uncultured SAR86 cluster bacterium
TTATCTGAAATATCTCAAAGATAACAATATTCATCTTTTTCCCTGGTCTTCGCAAGCAAGAGGTTTCTTTGTCAATCAAGTTGAATTTGCTGCTAATGAGCACTTTGCTAACCCAACGGACGAAGAAGAAAAAAGAGTTTGGCATGACGAGCTCAATCTCGTTCGAAGAGAAAGAGCTATAGAACTGGCTGAGAGAAAAGGATGTCAACCAATCCAAATAGCTCTTTCCTATGTAGTAAACCTTGAAATATCTGCTTACCCCTTGGTTGGACCAAGAAATTTTTTCGAGCTGGATAGTTGTATCGATGCAACAAACATTGAGCTATCAACAGAAGAATTGAGATATCTAGAAACGGGGAGTTAGTATTTAAACTGCAGCAAGAGTTATGCGATGCAATAATCTGTCATAACCATCGTAGCCACCCATTGCCTGATGCATTACAGTTCGATTGTCCCACATGATTAACATATCTTCATTCCAGACATGCTCATAAACAAATTTATCTTGAATCATATGTTCATAAAGCTCCCATAAAAGTTGTTGGGATTCGTCTTCTGAGAAACCTTCTATATTGATGGTATAGACAGGATTAATGAACAAACACTCTTTATTAGTTTCAGGGTGAATTTTCACCATTGGATGAGAGAAGGTAGCTTTAGCTTCCTTAGACGGAAGGATCTTCATTGAGCGCTCTTCTTTTTCAAGAGCATAAAAACCATCATCAGCATAGGGAATTTTTGCAGAATGTATTACTTTTAGATTCCTCAGTCTATTTTTCATATCCTCTGGCAAAGCGGCAAAAGATTTTTCTGTATTAGCAAACAAAGTATTTCCTCCTACTGGAGGAATAATTTTTGAATGCAATAGCGTCGCAGAAGGGGGTTTTTTCATGAAAGACCAATCTGAATGCCATGTCCCTCCAAAAGGTGTAGCCTTTTCATTAGCACTTCTCTTTATTTCAGCAATATTAGGGTAATCTGGAAGAGACGAGATAAATGGATCATCTCCAAAGTCACCAAAGCTTAAAGCGAAGTCTTTAAATTCATCGTGTGATAGAGGTAACTTAGGAAAAACTATCAATCCATAATCTACCCATTTAGATCTTAAAAAAGATATATTTTCTCGAGTTAAATCGGCTAAAGAAAAATCAGAGACTTCAACTCCGATACCATTTTTAGATAAATTTTCACTTACTCTCATAAACTTTTTCTATAAATGAAGTTGCAGTTTCCCAAGCAGTTATACCAGGATGCATTTGATTCATTACAAATCCTATTGAAACATGGTTATCTGGATCTCCAAAACCAAGAGATCCTCCAGCTCCTCCATGACCGAAAGCTCCTTCAGCAGGACCCATTGAAACGTCTTTAGAACCAAGCATGAAACCCAATCCAAAACGAGTTTGAAGATTAGCTAAAACTAAATCGGCACCTTCGGATTCTGTTTGGCGTGCCATATCGATTGTTTCTGGACTTAGTAAATGCACACCATTACGGTTTCCACCATTGGATAAAACACCATAGAATTTTGCTATCGCTCTTGCACTACCATGTCCATTAGCAGCTGGTATTTCGGCTTTTCGCCATTCTCTAGTATTTGCATAAAAAGGATTTTTAATTTCCATTTTGGGATTATTAAATGCAGAGCCTGCAATAGTAGTAGGATCTTCAAAATCTTTTATCAACGCAAGATCACCTTGTAGAAAACTTTTTGGAATCATTTTAAAAAAAGGTGAAACCAATCTAGTCCATAAGGGAAACAAACTTGGTTGGATATCAGTGACTTTATCAAATTGTTCATCTGGTAAACCAATCCAGAAATCTAGATTTAAAGGTTCTGCAATTTTTTCATTAAAATATTGACCAATGGATTGACCGGTGATTCTTCTTACCATTTCTCCAATTAAGTGCCCATAAGTCAAGGCATGATAGCCGTGTCTTCTACCTGGTTCCCATTGAGGTTTTTGAGCAGCCAATGCGTTCACCATAATATCCCAGTTATAATATGCATCATCAGGCAAAGGAGTTGTTACTCCACATAAGCCGGATTTATGGCAAAACAAATACCTTACTGGTATTTTATCTTTTCCTTCTTGTGCAAACTCAGGCCAATATTTAGCTACTGGGTCGTCTAAATTAACTTTTCCTTCCTCGACTAATTGCAAGAGACAAACTGCTGCTAATCCTTTTGTTGTAGAAAAGACATTAACGATCGTATCTTCCTGCCAAGTAGTATTTTGTTCTTCGGAATCAATTCCACCCCAAAGATCAACAACAGTTTCTCCTTCTATTTCAACAGTAATAGCAGCTCCTCTTTCAAAGCCTGTCTTTAAGTTTTTTTCAAATAATTCCCTTGCGGAAGAGAATTTTTCATCACAGTATCCACTTATCATTTTTTCCCCTCAAAAGAGATAGAATACCTTTAATTTATAGATTTATGAAAGTAAAAAAAGCAGATGACTATCAATCTTGGTTTATTGAAGAAGGCAAAGAAGCTCTCCTAATAGATCCTTGGTTTGATTCATCTTTAGTTGAAGGCAGAGGCTGGTTTTTGCAAAGAAAAAAAGAAAAGAAATCATTCTTAACAGAAGATGAAATTTCTCAAGTTAAAAATATTGTCATAACTGCTCCATTTGAAGATCATCTTCACTTCAATACCTTAAAAAAATTTTCAAGTGCCAATATTTGGTGTTCATCTCAGGTCAGATCAATTTTATTGAAAAAAAAATTTAAAAATAAAATCTTTGAACTTTCATCATCAAATACAATTGGAAATTTAGAAGTAAGAGTATATCCCGCAGGATTTCCCTATAACTCAACTGCTTACTGTTTGCATATTTTAAATAATGAGGGTTTTGCCGTTTTCCATGAAGGCCATGTAGTGAATAAAAAAGTTATTCAGAATAATGATATTAAAGCAGATATTGCAATCCTTACTGCTGAAGAAGTTAAGTTTTTTGGTTTGCTTACTCTGAGTATGAACTTAAAAAATGCAATGATTGCCTGTGATTTGTTAGATGCTAAAAAATTATTTATAACTGGGTCCAATCCGTCTAAAAATACTGGCTTTGTAAATTATTTTTTAAAACTAAATAAACTTGATAATGATCTTATAGAAGATAAGATTGAAATCTTTTATGAAGCTGGCAGTAGTTTTTCCTCTTAAGTTACTTTTGATAAGTATCTTATTTTCGAATTTAGCATTTTCAAGAAACATTATTTTAGATTGCGATGTAACCTTGGTTGGAATTGAGGGTAAAGATAAAGCTTCAAATGATACTGAAGTGATTGATATCAATCTTAAGGCAAAAACTATTTTTTTTGGCTCAGAAGCAATTCCCTATAGATTAAGAAATAAACTTAGAGTTTACGAGGGTAGGTACTTCAAAGGAAATAAAAGAACTTTTGCCATTGAAAATAAACTCGTCATTGACAAAAAGACTTTCCAGTCATCCTTGAATAAAAACGTTTGGGATAATAAGGCAATCAGTGTAAATTCTTATTCTTACTTTGACTGCACACAAAGAAATTAATGGGGCTATAGCTCAGCTGGGAGAGCGCTTGCATGGCATGCAAGAGGTCGGCGGTTCGATCCCGCCTAGCTCCACCATTAAATAAGGACACTAAGCATGGATTATCGAAATTTATTTGCGTAAAGCTTTAGGATGCAGATAAATCCAAAGTTACTATTTACAAGAGCAATAAAATTTAGAATATTATAAAAAGGTTCATGAATTTATTAGATCAAAAAATTAACTTCTCATGGCAATTGTCGTTAATCTTATTTCTATTAATTTCTCCCATGTTTTTTGGCCCTCTTATTGCTCTATTGAATCCAGAATTTTTTGAAGGACTTGGAGATAACAATTTAAGTTTAGGATCTACTCTATTTGTTGCACGAAATCTTGCTATAGGAGTGGCTTTTCTTTTTGCTATTTATTTGAGGAATGCATCAATGCTTTTCATCTTGATATTAGTAAGGTTAATTATCGATCTAATTGATTTTCCAGCATTTCAAATGTTTAGAGAGTCACCAATAATAGGACAAATTATTATTTTTTCGTTGATGTGTTATTTACCAGCTTATTTTGGTTTACGTATTCTTTGGAAGGAAATGAAAAATTCCTCATAATTTGTATCGAATGTTAGATCACCCAAGTCAGTTTTCTAAAAAATTCATTGCAAGCTTATTCAATTCTCTAGAATCAAATTTAATAACCTTTGACTTTGTACCAGTAGGTTCAGGCCAAGTTGGAGATTGTTTTAGAGTAAATTTAGACTGGAAAGAAAAAAATAATCTTCCTACATCGTTTATAGCTAAATGTCCTGCCACCGATCAATCTAGCAGAGACACTGCAAGAAATTTGCACCTCTACGAAATTGAGACTTCTTTTTATAAGTATTTATCAAAGAAATGTTCAGCAAGGGTGCCAGAATTATATTATTCGGATTTTGATTCCAATTCAGATGATGGAATTTTGCTTTTAGAAGACATGCATCCGGCAAAACAAATTCCGCAAATGGATGGCTGTACAGCTAAGGAAGTCTCTCAAGTTTTAAAAGAAGCAGCAGCTTTACACAAAAGCTATTGGAACGATGAGAAACTTTTGTCTTATCCTTGGCTAACTTATGGCGTTAGCGAAGAACGAAAAGAGTTCGTTGCTAATTTGCTACCTGCTGTTTATCCAGAATGGAAACAGCGGTATCAAGGAAGGATTTCTGAAGATATATTTGAAATGGGCGATGCATTAATTGCAAATTACGATAAATACTCTGAAGTTAGAGAGGGTCCTATGACCTTAGTCCAAGGAGATTTGAGATTGGATAATATTTTATTTGTTGATCAAAACAATAGGGCGATTCTTCTAGACTGGCAAACTGCTGCAGTAGGATTACCTCTTAACGATGTTGCTTATTGTATTTCTACAAGTTTTGATAATCCTAACGATCGGGCTGACACTGAAGAAAGTTTAGTGAAGGAATATCACTCATTGCTTAATGTAGAAGAAAGTTATTCTTTTGAACAGGCATGGAATGATTATCGTCGGGGTTCTTTTGTGGGATTCTTAATGGCTGTCATGTCTGCCATGATTGTAGAAAGAACAGAACGAGGGGATGAGATGTTTGCTGTGATGGCAGAGAGATCGGGCTGGCAAGCTTTACATCTTGATGCGGTAAGTTTCTTGAAATAATTTAGAGATGTTTATCAAAAAAACTCATCATAACTTTTAACGCAGGAATCCCGTCTCTAACGAAATCATTTCCAGCAATCAATGTTCTTCCTGAATCTAAATAAGCATGATTCCTATCCAAATGCTCCCAGAATTCAAATTCTTGATCCTTTTCTTCCAAAGCTTTTCCATATTCTTCAATCATATGAACAGGAGTAATCCTATCTCTAGTTGCTGCAGTTAATAATTGGGGAGGCAACTTTCGTTCTGATACATCTGGGATATTATAGATAGGAGAAATAGCTTTATATATTTCGGGGTGATCAATTGGATTAAATTCTTTTCCTAACACGCCTCGTGGTTTAGCTAAGGCGAGCCACCAAAAAATATTTTTATAAGTTTCTGCATTTTGGAGGGCATATCTATAAAAATCATAACCTCCATAACTCAATACAGCTGCTTTAACATCCAAGAGATTCTCTTTTGAGATCTCATCTAAAGACATATTTTTGGGTACATAGGTTGGTTCAAAAGCAAAATCTTTTGCAAAATTCTCTCTTTTGCCTGTTTTATTTCCAAGATTTAAAATCATTGCACAGATGTAGGCTCCGGCACTATCTCCAGTAATTCCTATTCTATTTTTGTCTCCATTAAATTTATGAATATTTTCTTTGATCCATAAAATAGATCCAAAAGCGTCACCAATTAAATCGTAAAACATAACTGAATTGCCTTGATCTTTGAGCAATCGGTAATTGACATTGCAGACAACGTAATCATGATTTGTTGCTATGAATTGCGACATGTTATTCAAAATTTCCTTTCTTCGAATGAGAAAACCTCCGCCATGAAACATCACCACAACAGGACAATTCTCAGGAACATCTTTTGGTGAATATATATCCAGAGTTAAGTCGAAGCCTTGAGGAGAGGACCAAACTATATTTTCAGTTAAATGATATTTTTCAGGATTATTGATATTTATATCTTGGGAATATTTTCTTGTATACATTAAAAAATAGTATCAAAGAATAATAAGATAAATTAATTTTTTAATTAAAAAGATCATCTTCGTGAAGTAAAAAATTTATAACTTGGGGAATGTTTTTTTTAAAATTAAAAAAACCTTTTTTTGAGTATTGCCAACAAAAAATATCTTCTTTTGCACCTATAAAATGCAATTTATTAATATCTTTTATTTCACGATTCAAAAAATCCATATTTTCTCCAATGGCAGGGTACAACACATCAAAACCTTCATTTAAATTTTTAATGTCGTCTTCATTAATAATTTTAGAATTAGTTATTTCGCTCTTAAATGCTTCTTGTAAGGTCTTCTTAAAATTTAGGACTGCGTCATCTAACTTTAAATTTCTATTGGTATTTTCAAGTAAAAGCAAATAAACATTTTCGTAATTTTCAAAAAAAGATTGTCTTCCATTTACATTCAGGTCTGATTCAAATAAAACAATATTTTTGTATTTTTGTTTGGTGTGTAATTGTCTGACTTCATTTAAGGAGTAGATTTTATGATTTTCTAAGGGCAAGGCGTTTTCATTAAGAGCAATATTCATATATCTTTGATTGGTAAATTTTCTTATGTTGGATTCTCTTGCGACGTAATTTTTACCTTGTGTTTGAATGCCTGCAACCCATCTCCAACTCAAAGTATTTGAGGCTGCATCTCCATCAAATAAATATTTCATAAAAAATCTAGCGCCAAGTTCCCAAGGCAGATTAAGGGTAAATATCCAAATACTCGCAAACCACATTCTGCTGTGATTATGAAGGTAGTTCTCTGTTTTTAATTCATTCACCCAATCATCGAAACACTCGATTCCGGTTTTGCCATTTATTGCATTCTTGTAATCTTCATTGCTATAACTTGGGATGGAATTTATAAAATCTCTCCAAACTTCGTGTCTATGTTCCAGCCAGCCTTTCCAATAAACTCGCCAAAAGACTTCTTGTACGAATTTATCTACTTTTTGAAGTTTGTATTGAGAGAGAATTTCTCTAATGAGATCGTATTCGTTAATGATTCGATGAGATATATATTTTGATAGATTCGAAATGTTTTTTCTAGATTTAGGACCAAAATCATAATTTCTATGTAAAGAGTATTCTTTCAGACCATTTTGAATAAACTCTAATTTTTCTTGATCAGCCTTTTCATACATATTTGTATTTTAAATCCCAAAGTTTAAACTCTTGATAAATTTATAAAAATAATAATTCAATATAATTTTTATTTGCTTGAAGTTAAGAACTAGATAAACTTATTTTATGTTTGAAAAACTTAATGATAAATCAGTTAACAAGGGATTACACTGGACTACTATCGCCAGTGAAAAAGTTTTATTAGCGATTATCGGCATATCAACTTGCATTGCCGCAGCTTTATATTGCTATGAGATGTTTTTAGCAAGACAGATTACCTTGCCTGACTTATTTATGTTATTTATCTATGCAGAAATATTGGGCATGGTTGGAGCTTTTTATTCAACCTCAAGGATACCTGTAACTTTACCAATTATTATTGCAATAACTGCCTTGTGTCGTTTGATCGTAATGCAAAATAAAGAAATGGATGCTTTGATGATCATTGCTGAGGCTGCTGCAGTATTTATTCTTGCGGGTGCTGCCTATTTAATGAGTCTTAAAGATAAATTAAGCCTTGAAAAATTAAGAGCTAGAGAACAAGATAAAGAATAAAAATTTTTTGGGAGAAATGAATGATGGCTGAGATATTTATACCTATGTATTACATGGTTTTGCTTACTGGATCAGTATTTTTATTAAGCACGTTAATTAGATTTAAGAATGTTTTGGTTGATAAAAGCCACACTGGAAGTGAACTTATGAAAATACCTTTGCCAGCATCTGCAGCACAAATAACTAAACAAGCAGACAGAAATTTAATAAATCTTTTTGAATTTCCTATTTTGTTCTATGCAATTTGTGTTGTTTTGTATGTCACAGGAAAAGTAGATGCATTTTTCATTCTTTTAGCATATTGGTTTGTGGGTCTGAGAGTTGCACATTCCTTGTACCACATCTTTATTAACGGATTTATTGGAGATATGCCCTTAAGAGCTTTGTTATGGTTACCAAGCTGGATTATTGTAATTTGGATGTGGGTAAGATTCGCCTCAATAATTTAGATTAAGTCTATGGCTATGGAAAAGGGACTAAAAATCTTTTCTTATCTACCAAATCCAAGAGTTTGGAAAGCCGAGATTGCTGCAAAGATTGCTGGTATTCCAATTGAAATTGTTGGCGACAAACCATCTGAGATTCCTAATTGGCTTTGGGATACCCAGCCAAAAAAATTATCGGATACTGATAAAAAAGAATTAAAACAATTTGAAAGAATTGGCAAGAGAGGCTTTAGTTCAGCACTTTATAAAACTGATGACTTTATAAAATTAATTCCTTTTGGAACGGTACCAGCTGCATTTAGTCCTGATGGAAAAATAGGTATATTTGAATCAAATAGTATTTTAAGAGCTATTGCCAGACAAGATGATATTAATAATTTGTATGGAAAAGACGTCTTTGAAGCATCAAGAGTAGACAGTTACTTAGACTCCGGGCTCGTTTTTTCTAGAGAACATCAAGAATACTTATTTGGCCTTAAAGATATGAACGAAGTTTTATATCGAAGAATGCAATCAGCATATGAATTCTTCCTAAATGGCATAGAAGAGTCTTTGAAAAATAGTAAATTTATCGGCTTCGATCACTTAACTATCATAGATATTTCATTTTTTTGTGATTTTTCTCAATTTTTAAGAGAAGGCCATTATGTAGATGATTTAAAAGAGAAGGGCTTTACTCTTGTTTCAGAAAATTTTGTTTTAGATTATCCCAAAACATATGATCACTTAATGAAACTATCTAAAGTAAAAGAATTTTCTTCAGTTATCGGAACTTATTTGGATTGGTATATAAGAAAACTTCAAGATTCTAACTAAAGTCTTTTAACATTTTTCTAAGCTCAAGCTGATGTTGTTCTTCTTGTCCGATTAGATTTCTGGTGTATTCCTCTAAATATATAGATGCGCCTTCAACCATTGTGAGAAGTTTTTTGTATAAACCTAAGGCATGTAGTTCATGCTCTAAACTTTCCTCTAAAATATCTTTTATAGAATGATTATTAGTCTCCAGGATCTTAGCTATTTTTTGGCTGGGGTGTCCGTCTAAGCCAGTAAGCAGTTCACCTGCTTGTTGTGCATGTTGTAAAGATTCGTTCGCTTGCTCTTGAAGAAAACTTACAATCGGAATTCTATGTGGACCTACTATCATTAAAGCAGAATGTGTATATCTAACAACACCCGCAAGCTCATATTCCATAATTTCGTTTAAAGTTGTACATACTTTTTCTAAATCAAGATTATCTGGCATAACTAACTCCTTTTAGTTAAATCTTATCAGCTAAATTAGAAAAAATTCTTGATGAGAAATAAGATAATAATGAGAATTATTTACATAAAAAAGAATTGAATGCTAAGTAAAATTTAGAGAAAATAACATTATGAAGAAAGCTAGTTTTACAAAAATGACCGAAGGAACTCAAGAAGACTATACTCCTATCGTTGAAGCCGCAATGATTCATTCTGAACATTTACCGGCAAGAATCATTGAACATTTAAATATGCTAAAAGATGATTTTGGTGGATTTGCAGTTGATAGATATGAACACTGTCTTCAAACCGCAACAAGAGCTTACCGTGATGGCAGAGACGAAGAATATGTTGTTTGTGCTTTGTTACATGACATTGGAGATATTTTGGCTCCAGCGAACCATGCAGATTTTGCAGCGACATTATTGGAGCCTTATATTTCTGAAAAAAACTATTGGATTTTGAAACACCATGGCATTTTTCAAGGATATTACTTTTTTCATTTCCTAGGACTTGATAGACACATGCGTGACAGATTCAAGGATAGTGAGCATTGGAAAGATTGTGTCGAGTTTTGTGCTAAGTATGATCAGAACTCTTTTGATCCTGAATATGAGAGTCTTCCCATTGAAACCTTTATGCCGATGCTTAAAAACGTCCTTTCTCAAACAAAAAAATCGATTTACAAAGCTGAGGCTTAATTACGAAGGTTTTCCTTTTTCCTCAACTTCTTTGTCGTGATTTTTTTTCGCCTCAATGAGTTCTGGCATTAATTGGTTTAACTGATCCATTGACCAAAGCTCTTCACTTTGAAAGGATTTTATCACTGCGGGTTGTTGCATGATTCCAACTGTTCCGGAAGAAACATGGAAAATTTGATTGGTAATTTCGCTGGCCTCATCCGAACATATCCAGGTAATGATTGGAGCTATTTGTTGTGGTCCTTGACTCCAGTCATTGGGGTCAACTTCTCTTCCAGCTGCTTTCATTAAATCAATAGTCAATCTCGTTGCAGCTCCAGGAGAGATTGTATTTACAGTGCATTTGTATTTTGCCATTTCCATAGACAGAGATCGACTAAAGCCAGCAATTCCTGCCTTTGCTGCTCCGTAATTAGTCTGTCCAAAGTTACCAATAAGACCTGAAACCGAAGACATATTTATAATTCTGCAATTAAGCCTGTTGGTTTCTCTAATGTATCTAACGAATGGTTGTGTACAGTTAAAGTGACCTTTGAGGTGAACCGCCATGATTGCATCCCAATCAGACTCCTCCATATTGAATAAAGTTTTATCTCTTAAAATTCCCGCGTTATTGATAACAATATCTACTGCTCCAAATGCTTCCATTGCTGTATTAAAAATATTGATTCCGCCTTCATATGAATCAACAGAGTCATAATTTGCAACCGCATCTCCCCCTGAGGATTTTATTTCAGCTACAACTTCATCAGCTACCTTTTCATGACCAGAACCATCTGGATTAGCTCCTAAGTCATTTACAACAACCTTGGCTCCTTCTTTTGAGAATAATAAAGCTGTTTCCATTCCAATTCCTCTGCCAGCACCTGTAATTATTGCTACTTTATTATTTAGAACTCCCATGTTTTAACCCCCGGTATTAGTGCATAATTGTTTTTATCTAGGTTATATTATTTTTAAAAATATTTAAATGTCA
>CABXSA010000027.1 GCA_902514765.1 uncultured SAR86 cluster bacterium
GCCCATTCCCAGTTCCCTCAATTTGGATTTCTTTATTATTCTCTAACAATGAAAGCTTAATGACGTCTTTTTCTTTTGATGATTGAATTTCATGAGAATTATAAGAAATCTTTTTGGCATTATTTTTTAGATAATAATTTTCAAAACTTTGCCAAATTTCTTTAGAATCTAATTCTTTTCCAGTTTCATCAGCTTGCTTTTGAATAACTTGACTGAAATCAATTTGCATTCTTCTTGGTAAGATAACTCCATAGTCTTGTTCAAGAATATAGGAAATGCCTCCCTTTCCTGATTGACTATTTATTCTGATAACAGCTTCGTAGGTTCTGCCAACATCTTCAGGGTCTATAGGCAAATAGGGCACTCGCCACTTGGAATCATTTGAATTCCGCATTTCATCAAATCCTTTTTTTATGGCATCTTGATGAGATCCTGAAAAAGCTGTAAATACCAAATCTCCCGCATATGGGTGTCGTGGATGAACCGGAAGTTGATTGCAATATTCAACCTCACGCATTGTCTTGTTGATATCTGAAAAATCTAGCTGAGGATCGATGCCTTGGGTAAATAAATTTAAACCCAAAGTCACAATATCTACGTTACCTGTTCTTTCACCGTTTCCGAAAAGAGTACCTTCAATTCTATCTGCGCCTGCCATCAACCCAAGTTCAGCCGCAGCAACTGCTGTTCCTCTATCATTATGAGGATGAAGACTAAGAATGATCTTATCTCTATTCTTTAGATTTTCATTCATCCATTGAATCTGATCGGCATAAATATTTGGTGTGGAGAGTTCCACTGTTGCAGGTAGGTTAATAATTGTTTTATTTTTGTTACCTTTGTGCCAGATATTATTGACCTCATTGCAAACCTCGGCTGCATAGTCTAGTTCTGTTCCAGTAAAGCTTTCTGGACTGTATTCAAATTGCCAATCCGTCTTGTTGTATTCTTTAGAAAGTTTTTGCACAAGCTCAGCTCCTTCCGTAGCAATTTTTGTAATTCCTACTTTGTCCTTTTTGAAAACAACTTCTCTTTGAAGAGTCGAAGTAGAGTTATACAGATGAAAAATTACATTTTTTGCGCCTTCCGTAGCCTCAAAAGTTCTTTGTATTAAGTGTTCTCGAGCTTGGGATAAAACTTGGATTTTTACATCAGAAGGAATCAAATTATCATCGATTAATTTTCTTACGAAGTTGAATTCCGTTTCAGATGCGGATGGAAATCCTATTTCTATCTCTTTGAAACCCAACTCAATCAACATTGAAAAAAATCTAAGTTTTTTTTCGATCCCCATCGGCTCAATAAGAGCTTGATTTCCATCACGCAAGTCAACACTACACCAGATAGGAGCATTGGTGATTTGGTTGGTAGGCCAGCTTCTATTTTTAAGTTTTATTTTCTTAAAAGATGAGTACTTGGAAATAGCGCTGTTATCTATTTTCTTCATGGTTATAAATTAACTTAAGTGTGCTTATCATATAAGATATTTACAATGAAATCAGAGGAAAAGCTTTTGAAAGAAATGGGAATTTCTTCTTGGACTTTGAAAAATAATTTTTTGTTCGACGGCAAACATATCACCAAAAAAAATATTAAAAATATCTCACCGGTAGATTTAAAATTTTTAAAGTCTTTAAGCATTTCCCTTAGACAAGAGTTTTCTGAGAATTATCCAGAGCAAATAATTGATTATTTGTCTTTAAATAAAATCGAAATAGATAACCTCGATTTTTTGAAAACCATGTCCGCCAAAGAAAAAAAAGAGCTTTTGACCAATATTGAGAAAAATTAAAAAAATAAAAAAACGTTATCTTGAGCAGGTCTTTGGAATAGAACAGCTTTCTAATTCTACTCCTTGGAGCTATTCCAGCTTTCTCGATTGCATGAGAAAAGATTATGAATTTTATGTTTGCCTGGAAAACGATAAGGTTCAAGGCTTTTTTATAGCCAGTTTTAGTTTATTGGAAGGACACTTACTGAACATTTCTGTCGCACCTAATATGAAAAGACAAGGAATAGGTAACGAACTTTTAAAGAAAGTTGAATCCATTGCTAACAAGTTTGGAATCAAAGAAATATTTTTAGAGGTCAGAGAATCAAACAAAGAGGCTATATCTTTTTACAAAACTAATGAATTTCTAGAGATTGGACTGAGAAAAAACTACTACAAACTATATGATGGAAGAGAGGATGCTCTCATTTTTTCAAAGAAGTTGAGAAATGATTCCTTTTCTTTAAAGCAGATTTTCTATGTCTTGAGCAATATCTTTAGGTTCCGTATTCGGTGAGTAACGCTTTATTACCTCACCATTTTTATTGATCAAAAACTTAGTGAAATTCCACTTTATTGCCTTGCTTCCAAGTAAGCCTTTCTTTTCTGATTTGAGGAAATCATATAAGGGATCAGCATTATTTCCATTGACTTCTATTTTTCCCATAACAGGAAAGCTGGTTTGGAAATTTATTGAACAAAATTCTTGAATTTCTTCATTACTTCCAGGCTCTTGATTGCCAAATTGATTGCAGGGAAAAGCTAAAACAGAAAAATCTTTTTCTGAGTATTTTTTTTGCAGTTCTTCTAAACCATCGTATTGCGGTGTAAATCCACATTTGCTTGCTGTATTTACGATTAGAAGTGTTTTTCCTCTGTATTTTTCTAATGATACTGAATTATTTGCATTATCATTCACTGAAAAGTCATATAATGTTCGGCTCATAAATTTCATTTTATCAGAAAAAATATAAATACTTTAATCAACGGGGAGAGCAATCATGAAATACAAAAAATTAGGTGACACAGACTTAGATGTAAGTCTCATTTGTTTAGGAACAATGACCTGGGGTCAACAAAATACTGAAGAAGAAGGTCATGAGCAAATGGATTATGCTGTTGATAGAGGAGTTAATTTTTTTGATACTGCAGAACTTTATTCAATTCCTCCAAAAGCAGAAACACAAGGTAGCACCGAAACAATTATTGGAACTTGGTTCAAGAAAAATAACAATCGAGAAAAAATCATTTTGGCTACAAAAGTTGCCGGCAGAAGTGGTATGGATTGGTTTAGAGGAGGAGAAACCAGACTCGATAAAAAAAATATAGAGGCTGCAATAGAAGGAAGTCTGAAAAGACTGCAAACCGATTATGTAGATTTGTATCAACTTCATTGGCCGGATAGACCGTTGCCAATGTTTGGCGGAGGAGCAGGTCTTTACAAGCATTATGATATGGAAAGCATCGCAATTTCCGAAACACTGGAAGTTCTAAAGTCATTAGTCGATTCGGGTAAGGTGAGGTATATCGGTTTATCTAATGAGACCCCTTGGGGACTTTCAGAGTTTATAAGAATTGCTGATCAAATGAATTTGCCAAGAGTTCAGTCAGTTCAAAATGCTTATAATCTTTTAAACAGGACATACGAATATGGCATGTCTGAATTTTATTTCAGATCTAAAGTAGGTTTATTGGCATACTCTCCGCTTGCTCAAGGATATTTATCTGGAAAATATTTAAATGGTGCAAAACCTAAGGGTTCTAGAACTCAATTGTTTGGCAGGGGTCAAAGATATGAAACAGAATCTGCCGAAAATTCAATTCAAAAGTATGTCGACTACGCAAAAGAAATAAATATAGATCCTTCAGTAATGGCCAACGCCTTTGTTAATTCAAGAGATTTTGTGACATCCAACATCATCGGAGCTACAACAATGGAACAACTTAAATTAGCCATAGATAGTTTTGAAGTTGAACTGAGCGAAGAAAATCTGACCTATTTGGATCAAGTTCACGCGGCTTGCCCTAATCCATGCCCTTAATTTGATGAAATGGATATGGCACAAATATCAAGATTTGGATGACTCGCAGTTAAGAGATATTTCTGAGCTAAGAAAATCTTTTTTTGAGGCAGACCAACAAAATCCGGTAAAGGACGAATATGATGAAATGAGTTTTCATCTTTTAGGGTCGATGGATTCCGACTTGGTAGCATATGGCAGAGTGATTCCCCCTCACGGCGAATTTATCAATCCTTACCTCAGTAGAATTATTGTCGCCGAAAAATTCAGAAAAAAAGGGTTTGGCAAAGCTTTGGTTTATGAGCTGAGTAATAAATCAAAAGCTTTGTTTTCCAATAAAACAACAAAAGTATCAAGCTTGGCTTCTACCTTAAGTTTTTATAAAAAAAATAATTTCATCGAAGATAAAAAGGTCATTGATGAGGCTGGGGTCGAGCATTTTATTTTATTGAAAAATGATTGATAAAAAATACGTCAACATAGCGTTAATCATTGTTTTTTTTGCTTCTTTATTCATTTCTTTAAATTCAGTTATTTTTGAAACCAATTTTCAACTCGACGAAGCAATTGCCCGCGTTGGGGAAAAGGAGATAAGCCGACAAAAATTTGAAGAAATTATTAAAGTCTTGGACGATCAAAGCAAGTCTGAATTAACTTTGGAAAAGAAAAATTTGATTCGAGAAAGACTAATTGATGAGGAACTTTTAATACAAAGAGCCATAGAGCTTGATTTGGTACGAAATGACTCCTTAGTAAAAGGAAATATTATTCAGACCATGTTTCAACACATCATCAACTCAAATGAATTAGCTGAACCTTCAGAGGCTGAGTTAAGAGAGTATTTTAGCAAAGAAAAAAATTATTTCTCTTCAGGAAAGCGTTTCAAACTCAAGAATTATACTTTTCGTAATTTGAATGATGCAGAAACAGCAAGAAATTATCTTAACCAAGGTAATTTGGAAAGTTTTCTAAAACTTGTAGAAACGGAAAATTCTATTGATTTACCAAACGTTTTCCTCACACCACAAAAAATAAGAGATTATTTAGGACCCAAAGTGTTAGAAGAATTACCAAGTCTAGAAAAAGGGGACTTTTCTAATATTTTTGAAATAAACCAATTACCTAGCATCGTTATTTGTATTGATGTTTTGTTGGATAACAATCCAAAATTCGAAGAAATCTCTGAACAAATCAAGAACAAATTCATTAGAGATCGAGAAGACATTCTCGTCAAAGAATATATTGAAAACTTAAGAAACTTTTATGAAATTGAAAAATATTCTTTTTAGCTTTCTTCTAATTCTTTTTTTTTCAGGAAATATTTTATCTCATCAAAAAAGTCAGTCTTATACCTCTTGGAAGGGTGAAGTGGTTGGAACGGACTTTGTAGTTTCCGTTTCATCGAAAATCAGCAAGGCAGTTTTATTTAATCAACTACAAAACAATGGCTATCGCTTAAATCAGCTTGAGAATTATTTTAAAAATAAAATAAGCTCTGAAGATTGCTTTTCACAAAATCCGCTGATCCAAGACCAGAGCGACTTTGTTAAATACCAAGATAAATTTGTCTGTTCCGTTGAGCAGCCCAAATTTAGCTTCAATCTGTTTTTTGACTTGAATCTTTCCCATCTGGACTTTTCTTCTCAAAAAAAGGCAGATCAACTCTTCCCAGATTTTATTGTTTCATCTGATAATCGACAGATCACTATTTTTGATGAGAATCAAAGCGCTGAGCTTAATTTATCCTTCTTAAACTTCTTGTCTTTCGGTTTCAAACACATTTTGAGTGGTTTGGATCACATTGCATTTTTATTACTCATAATCTTTTTAAGTGCAAACTTAAAAACCCTTTTTTTTGCAATTTCAGGATTTACTTTAGGTCATTCGGCTAGTCTTTTCTCAAGTGTTCAAGGTCTTATTGCGTCTTCAACAAATTTGGTTGAGATCATGATTGGATTTTCCATCTTAGTCTGCTCGATAGAGGTTTTAGGAAAAAAGACTGCTCAGCTTGGTATGTTTTCAAATCTTCTGTTAGTTGCTTGGGCAATTCTAACTTTTGCTATTTATATCTTTATCCCTAAGCAGTCCCTTTTCTTTTTGTCTTTAGGTCTCATGATGTTTTGCTATTTGAGATTATCTGATAACTATCAAAGCAGTTTGAATCTTATTTTTATAACAATTGTGTTTGGGTTTATTCATGGTCTGGGTTTTGCAGGTGCCATAAATGAGATTTATTTACCAAAAGAAGACATGTTAAAAATTCTTCTCGCTTTCAACTTAGGCATTGAAATTGGTCAAATTTTAATTTTTGGAATTTTTGCTTTGTTTGCCCATCTTTTAAAATTTTATAATTTAGGAAAGCATACAAACTTAGCCTCTTTAGCCATTACCACATCTATTTTTGGTTATAGCTTAAATCTCATAATCGAGAGATCTTTTTTAGTTTTTTAATTTTTCTAAGGTTTTGATGTGTTTTTCGGTAGTGACAATTTTTTGGGAAATATCTTTCAAATTTCTTTTTCTCTCTTGAATAAGTGTTTTTGGAGCATTTAAAAGAAATTTCTTGTTATCAAGTTGATTTTTTAAACCTTGAAGAGATTTATTGAATTTTTCTAGGTTTTTCTGATTTCTTTCAATTTCAGATTGGCGATCAATAAGTCCTTGCAATGGAATGTGTATTTTAGTGCCATCCACAAGAGATATTGCAGAAGGCGGAACGTTTTTGTATAAAAAATCGATCTTTTTAACTCTTGTTAATTTAAGTAAATAATTTTTATTCTGTTCGAGTAAATTTTTAATAGTTTTATTTTTTTCAACAATGATGGTGATATCTATCTTAGGAGAGATAAGCATTTCAGATCTTATGTTTCTGATACCGGAGATTACTGATCTCAAAGACTCAATATTTTTAAGGTTAGAAGTTCCTGAATATTTGGTGGGAAGTTCGGAAATCATAATACTCTTTTCCTTTGCATTGAATGTGTCTTTGAAAGATTGCCAAATTTCTTCTGTAATGAAAGGCATCATGGGATGGGCTAATTTGAGTGTCTTTTCAAAAACATCCAATAAGGAATTTTTAATTTGGGCTTTCTCCGCTTTACCAATACTTTGGTCATTGAGTCTAATTTTGCAAAACTCTATGTACCAATCGCATAATTTTTCCCAAATGAATTCGTAGAGAACTTGCGTGGCCAAGTCGAATCTGGAGTTATCGATATGATCCACGTAACCTTCTAAACTCTTGTTAAATTCTGATCTGATCCATTTATCGATTGGGTCCTCACTTAGTTTCTTTGATTTTTTATATCCTTTGCATTGCAGCTTAATAAATCTTGAGGCATTCCATAACTTATTACAGAAGTTTCTGTAACCTTCAACTCGTTTGACATCAAAGTTTATGTCTCTACTACCCGATGCCAGAGATGCAAAAGTAAGCCTAAGCGCATCTGTCCCAAAAGAAGGTATACCAGAGGGAAATTCTTTCTTGGTTGCTCTTTCAATTTTCTCTTTCAAACTTGGCACAATCAAATTTTCAGTTCTTTTTGTTATTAAGGTTTTCAGAGGGATTCCATCAATAACATCAATTGGATCAATAATGTTTCCTTTTGACTTGGACATCTTTTGACCTTCTGAATCTCTTACCAGTCCATGAATAAACACTTTTTTAAAAGGAGGCTCTTTAAGAAATTTTTGCGAAATCATAATCATTCTAGCTACCCAAAAAAATATGATGTCAAAACCCGTAACCAAAATGGAAGTAGGGTGAAATTTAGCAAGTTGTTTGGTTTTTTTTGGCCAACCTAAGGTCGCAAAAGTCCACAATTGCGAGGAAAACCAGGTATCCAATACATCTTCGTCTCTTATCAAAACTCCTGAAACTTTGTTTTTCTTTCTTACTTCTGCTTCGGACTTTCCAACATAAACTTTTTTATTCTCATCGTACCAAGCTGGGATCCTATGTCCCCACCACAATTGACGACTTATGCACCAATCTTCAATATCTTTCATCCAATTGAAAAAAGTTTTTTCCCAATTTTTTGGCACGAATTGAACTTTCCCATTTCTTACTAATTTCGAAGCCTCTTGAGCTAAATTTTTTGTTTTCAAATACCATTGTTCGGTCAAATAGGGCTCTAAAATTACGCCGGTTCTTTCGCCACGGGGAATAGCAATTTTGTGCTTTTCACTGCCCGCCAGTAAATTTGCTTGATCTAAATCTTCGATAATGATTTTCCTAGCCTCTAACATTTTTAAATTCTGATATCTCTTAGGTGCGTTTTCGTTCAAAGTGCCGTCTTTGTTTAAAATATTTAGAAACTCGAGTTTGTGACGTTTGCCAATTTCAAAATCATTAAAGTCATGAGCAGGAGTTACCTTCAGACATCCGGTTCCAAACGACATGTCAACATAGTCATCAGCAATTACAGGTATCTCTCTATCCGTTAGCGGCAATTTAACTGTTTT
>CABXSA010000028.1 GCA_902514765.1 uncultured SAR86 cluster bacterium
CTAGAACCGACCTTTTTGATTTTTCCGGTCAACGTATTAGATTATTAAAGCAAGTTATCACTACTGGCGACAAAGTGGCTGATGCAAGTGTTGGTTATGATGAAAATGGCTTCCCACAAGTAAATATATCTTTAGACGGCGAGGGCGGTACAAAAATGCACCGCTCTACAAGAAATAATGTTGGTAGAAAGATGGCAGTCATTTTTGTCGAGCGAAAAATTAAGACTTCCAATAATGGCGATGAGATTGAAAGCTATTTCGATAAAAGGGTCATAAGCTTCGCTACTATACAATCTGCTTTAGCAAATCAATTTAGAATTACAGGTTTAGATAGCCCTAATGCTGCATCAGAGTTAGCGTTTTTACTAAGAGCTGGTGCTTTAGCCGCCCCAATGAATTTCGTTGAAGAGGGTACCGTTGGGCCCTCCTTGGGTGCAGATAATATAAGAGTCGGTGTGCAGTCATTAATGCTTGGTCTTTTCTTGGTCTTAGTATTTATGATTTTCTATTACAAGGTTTTTGGATTAATTGCCAACATAGCAGTAGCCTTAAATATTGTTCTTATCAGTGCAGTCATGTCCATTTTATCAGCTACTTTAACGTTACCTGGTATTGCCGGCATTGTTCTGACCATAGGAATGGCAGTAGACGCGAATGTCTTAATTTTTTCTAGAATTAAGGAAGAATTGAAAAATAGACTAAAGCCATTAGATGCCATCAATGCAGGATATGATAGGGCTTATATCACTATTGTTGACGCAAATATAACTACTTTGCTTGTTGCCTTGATTCTTTACATTATTGGCACGGGACCAGTAAAAGGATTTGCAATCACTTTATCTGTTGGAATTTTAACTTCAATGTTTACAGCAATTTTAGTAACAAGATCTTTAGTCTGGTTGATTTACAGAAATCGAAAAAATATAGACTCGCTATGGATTTAAGATGCAAATAAATTTTATGAAGCCAAGAAAGATAGCATCAGTACTATCCATTATTCTTATCTTGATTTCTATTTTTTCTCTTGTCTTTAGAGGTTTGAATGCGGGTTTAGATTTTACCGGCGGGACACTGATTGAAATAAGATTATCTGAGCCGACAAATTTAGAAGATATGAGAGAAGTTTTAGGTTCTAAAATGGATGAAGATTTTCAAGTTTCATATTTTGGTTCTGAACAAGATGTGATCATAAAAATCCCTGGAGGATCAGAAAATAATCTTTCAAATGAAATTATTTCTTCACTTAATGAAGGATTCACATTTGATCTAAGACGTAAGGATTTTATTGGTCCACAAATTGGAGAGGAGCTTAGAGATCAAGGAGGCTTGGGTATCTTAGCTGCTATGTTGGTAATGATGATTTACATCATGTTTAGATTTCAATTCAAATTTGCTATTGGTGCACTTTTTGCATTAATTCATGACGTTTTAATTGTTTTGGGTTTTTTCTCTGTATTTTATATAGGCTTTAATCTAACAGTCTTAGCAGCTGTGCTTGCAGTTATAGGATACTCACTTAACGATACAATCGTTGTTTCGGATCGAATTAGAGAAAACTATAGAAAAAAAAGAAAGTCAGAAAATATTGATGTTATAAATAGGTCGTTGAATCAAATGTTGGGCAGAACTTTAATTACATCGTTGACAACACTTTTAGTATTATTTGCGCTTTTGATTTTAGGGGGAGATTTCATTAAGAATTTTGCAATTGCTTTAATTTGTGGAGTCATTGTAGGAACTTATTCGTCAATATATATTCTTTGTAATAACCTAATTTTAATGAATCTCAGTTTTGAAGATCTCGCAATAAAAAAAAGCGAGACTTTCGACGACGGCATGCCTTAAAAAAAGGGAGGCCCGAAGACCTCCCTAAATTTGAACTATTCCTCAGTTAAGCAGAATGTTTTACGCCACGGTATACGCCGTTTTGTAACTTTCTTGACTTATCTGACTCTATAGCATCATGCTTAATGCCTCTGTAAACACCCGGTTGAGTTGCTTGTTTCTCAACATGAAGGTTGCTTTCAGTGACTTTGACACCTCTGTAAGTAGACATATCGCCTCCAGTTTTCGTTTCGATTATGTTTCATGTGCCTCACGGCATACACCCTCGTAACGCGTTCCTTCGGTAGATATTCGGTCTCGTTCCCCCATAAAAGGTACTTGCTAGCCTTTCAACACATCGTGCAGAAAGAGGTTTTCCTATCTTCCTACTTCCGTTCAATGCACTAAAAAAGTGCACTGAATGAACGATTTAAGTGCATTTTAACAAAAAAAATAGCAGTATGTAAATATTTCAGATCAAAGATTTTTTGATTTCTTTGTTGATAGCTTTTACGCAAGACATGTTACCCGCAACAATATTGTGTGAAGAAAATACATCTTCATTACCATTGAAGTCATTTATAAAACCACCAGCCTCCATTACCAATAGCGCTCCAGCTGCAAAATCCCAAACCTTCATGCCGTAACCTAAAAATGCATCAAGTTTTCCAGATGCTACAAAAGCAAGGTCTAAAGCCGTTGATCCTGTTCTTCGTAAGGTTAAAGAGTTTGAGTAAAGATTTCTAATTAAAGTTAGTTGATCAAATTTTGGTTCAAGATTTAGACCGCCATGAAAAGAATTACAAATTAAAGAGTTTCTCAAACCTTTTATTTCAGAAACCCTGATACGAGTCTTATTAAGAAAAGCTCCTTTTCCTTTTGATGCGTAATATTCATCATCTCTAGAAAGATCATAAATTAAACCATGTTCTATTGAGCCCTTATAAAAGCATGCAATCGAGATAGAGTAAAAGGGAAAATCATGAATGAAGTTTGTGGTTCCATCCAATGGATCTATAACCCAATGATAATCTGCATTCTTATTTCCTTGCTTACCAGATTCTTCCCCTTCAAAAGAATGATCAGGAAAAGAGGTTTTAAGAGTATCGATGATTATATTTTCTGCGATGCTGTCTACTTGAGTCACAAAATCGGTAGGTCCTTTCTCAAATACATTTATTTTATCTCTACGACGAGAGAATTTATGAATTTCCTTTGCAGCAAGTCTAGCGGCATTTATTGCAATAGTAACTTTTGGTTCCATGGTTTTTTGTAAGGAAAGAATTGTAAACTATAAAGGTGACCGATTCTTCACTTAAAAATAAATTCAATTTCATTTTGGTTGAACCATCTCATCCTGGAAATATTGGAGCAACTGCAAGAGCAATTAAAAATATGGGATTTACAAATCTTTCTTTGATCAATCCAAAGGATTTTCCAAATGACGATGCCTTTTATAGAGCTAAAGGCGCAAAAGACATCTTAGAAAACGTAAAAATTTATGAAGATTTATCCTATGCTTTGAACGAAGCAACTTTGATATTTGGAACAAGTGCAAGAACTAGAACTATTCCTTGGCCAACGAAGACTTCATCTGAAATGAGCATTGTTTTAAAGAAAGCTTTAGAAAGTAGTAATGCAAAAGTTTGTTTTGTCTTTGGAAGAGAAATCAGCGGTCTAAGTAATGAAGAGCTTCAAATGTGTGATTATCATATAAAGATTCCAACTGATGAGGATTTTTCATCTATAAATTTGTCCCATGCAGTTCAAATTATTTCTTATGTTTTGAAGATGGAAATAGATAACATAAATCTTCTACCAGAGATAGAAAACGAATCTCCAACGTTTCAAGAAAATGAATATTTAATTGAGCATTTCGATGAAGTTATGAAAAAAATGGATTTTTATGATCAAGAAAATCCTAAGCAAGTAAAAACAAGAATGCGAAGACTTATTAAACGGCTTCAACCTGATAAATTAGAAACAGGTATCCTTAGAGGATTTTTAGCTAAAATCGAACAAATACTTAACAAAAAAAATTAGTCTGATAAAATCACTTTCCTTCAGTGTCCCCTTCGTCTAGCGGTTAGGACACCGGGTTTTCATCTCGGCAACAGGGGTTCGATCCCCCTAGGGGACGCCAAGAATTTTCTCTTGGCAAAAATATTCGCATTGCTATTTATTGGTGCAAATAGTTTTTCAAAATATCTCTTTTTGAAAAGTTTTAGTGCAAAACACCATATTTTTGTTCTTTTAGCTTCTAATTTAGCTGGTTTACAACGCTCTATAATCTTTATGATTAATCTTTAATTAGGTGAAGATATGAAACTGTTGACGATTGTTGTTAAGCCTTCCAGATCCGATGGGGTCAAGAGAGCCTTATCCACGATTGGAACTGGTGGAGCTACTATAGTTTCTGCTCAAGGATTTGGAACTCAGAAAGGTCATTCTGAAACTTATCGTGGTGCTAGTTACGAAGTAGATACAAAACCTAAAACGATGTTCAAAGTAGCTTGTAAAGACGATGATGTCGAAAACATTATCAGAGCCGTTCGTGAAGTTGCGAATACTGGTGAAATTGGTGATGGCAAGATTTTTGTAACAGAACTTAACGAAGTCGTTCGAATCAGAACAGGAGAAACTGGTGAGGACGCAATAAAGGAGAATATAAATGAGTGAATTAGAGTATGCCTTAAATACTTTTTATTTATTGATCTCTGGAGCCTTCGTAATGTGGATGGCTGCAGGGTTTACTATGTTAGAAGCTGGTCTTGTAAGAGCTAAAAATGTATCAGAAATTGTTACTAAAAATTTAGGTCTTTATTCGATCGCATGTGTCATGTACTTAGTATGTGGTTTCTTTTTGATGTATCCAGGTGATAGCGTTTACAACGCTTACTTACCAATGTTAGGTAGTACATGGGGTATGTCTTTGGATGGTTTAACTTTCAATACCGATCTTGGTTATTCAGACGCAGCGGACTTCTTCTTCCAAGTAGTTTTCGTTGCAACAGCAATGTCAATTATCTCAGGAGCAGTTGCTGAAAGAATGAAGTTAATTCCATTTTTCTTATTTGCCATTGTTTTAACAGGTTTCATCTACCCGGTTCAAGGATACTGGAAATGGGGTGGTGGCTGGTTAGACGCTATTGGTTATACTGATTTTGCTGGCTCTGGTGTAGTTCACCTATGCGGTGCTGCTGCTGCCTTAGCCGCGGTTATTATTCTTGGTCCTAGATCAGGCAAATATGGTTCAGATGGTTCAGTGAAAGTTATGAGAGGCTCGAACATCCCAATCGCTGCTTTAGGTGCACTAATCCTATGGTTGGGTTGGTTTGGTTTCAACGGAGGTTCTCAATTGGCTGTAAATGATGCAGCTAATGCTAATGCTGTTGCACAAGTCTTTCTAAACACTAATGCTTCTGCGGCAGGTGGCGTAATAGGAGCATTACTAATTGCTAAAGTTTTAACTGGAAAGGCAGATGTAACAATGGCTATAAATGGCGCTATCGCTGGGTTAGTTGCTATTACAGCTGCACCCGATACACCTTCAGGTGGATTATCAACTATCATTGGTTTCATTGGCGGAATAATTGTTTATTTCTCAGTGGTTTTCTTAGATACAGTTCTTAAAATAGATGATCCTGTCGGCGCAATCTCTGCCCACGGTACTGTAGGTATCTGGGGTATCATGGCAACGCCACTTTCAGGCGCAGGTGCTTTTGGAACTCAAGCAATCGGAGCAATCTCAATTTTCCTTTGGGCATTTATTTGTACTGCAGGTACATTGCTAGTGCTTAATGCAATTATAGGTCTGAGACCTTCTGAAGAAGATGAGACTACAGGATTGGACGCTTCAGAAATCGGAGTGGAAGCATATCCTGAATTTAAAGATTAATTAATTATCCTCCCCTTAAAAGCAGGTAAGGAAACTTACCTGCTTTTTTTATATAATTTTTTTATGCCTTATATAATCCTTTTATTTATTTTCTCAAATTTTTCATTTCTCTTAGAAATTAATGAAGAGAAAACTGTATCTATTAGTAAGAATTGGAATTTTTTACCTTCTGCAGAAATTATTTCTTCAAACGAGATTCGATTATTAAATCCACATCATAGCAAAGAGATATTTAATGCAGCAGCAGGAAGTTGGATAAGTAGAGGTTCTGGTCAAGAAAGTTTAATTTCCATGAGATCTCCAGTTTTAACAGGTTCAGGAGCCTGTGGTTCATTTTTAATATTAGAAGACAGCTTGCCAATAAGACCTGCCGGGTTTTGTAATGTAAATAATCTTTTTGAGGTTTCAATTAATTTAAGTTCTAAGATCGAAATTTTAAAGGGTCCGTCGAGCGCTAGATTTGGTGGAAACGCTTTACATGGAGCAATAAATTTTCAGTCACTAAATATTAATGAAAACAATATGTTAAAAACCGAAATAAATAATGAGGAATCATTTAAAGCATCTTTTCAATATCAAGAATCTACCAATTGGGCATTGGGGATAGTTCTGGATAAAGATAATGGATTCAGAGACGCAAGTGGCTATGGTCAGCAAAAATTATCTTTTAAAGCAAAGAATAATTTAAATTCTTGGCAAACAGTAACGTATTTAAATCTGACAAATATTAATCAAGAAACTGCAGGTTATATAAGCTCTTATAAGTCGAGTTTAAGAACAACTAACCTTAATCCAGAGGCTTACAGAGATGCTAAATCATTTAGATTAAATACCATTTTAATTCAAGAAAAAGAAGATTTTACTTTTCAGCTGAGACCATATTTTAGGTATAGCCAAATGGATTTCATCCAGCACTATTTACCCGGAAAACCTTTAGAAAAAAACAATCAAACAAGCTCAGGCCTGAATTTTCTTATGAATGTAAATGTTTTTTCTAACCATGAACTTTCTTTTGGGGCTAACTTGGAAATTGCAAAAATAAAATTAGAAGAGTTTCAGCCCAACGAATTTAGTGCTACAAGACCTCAAGGACTTCATTATGACTTTGTAGTCGATACAAAGTTATTAGCAGCATTCATTTCTCATGAATTTTTGACTCAAAATGATTATAAGATTTTTTCAAATTTAAGAATTGAACAGCTTAATTACGATTATGACAATTTAATGTTAGATGGAAGAACTAGAGCTGACGGTTCAGAGTGTGATGGCGGGTGTTATTATTCAAGGCCTGCTGACACAGAAATTTCATATTCAGATAACTCTCTCAGATTTGGATTTTCAAAAAAGATTAAGGCTAATGAATTTTTCTTGCAATATAGCAAAGGCTTTAGACCGCCACAGATTAATGAGCTTTTTAGACTGCAAAAAACTCAAACTTTGGCCGATTTAAATTCAGAAAAAATAGATTCTATAGAATTTGGATTTATTTCTAGAGGTGATAATTTCTTTAATAAGCTTGTTTTATTTTCATCCAAAAAAAATAACTATATATACAAAGCTATAGATGCTTCGACAGTAGCTAATGGAAAATCTAAACATCAAGGCATAGAAATATCAGGAATGCTAGACGTTAAACCCATGCTGAAGATTAAATATGCATGGAGTTTTGCAGAACATCTTTACGATTACTCTTTTGAGTCCATTGGAGTCTTTCAGGGTAATTTAATTGATACTGCCCCTCGGATTCAAGGCAGTATATTTTTTAATATTTATCCGATTGAAAAGTTTACTCTTCAAATTGAAGAAGAATATATGGGTAAATACTTTACAGATCCTGCCAATGAATACAGTTACCCTGGACACTTTTTAACAAATATCAGAGGTATTTATACCTTTAATCCTAAGCTCGATATTAATTTAAGTTTGTTGAATGTTTTTAATAAACGGTATGCTGAAAGGGCAGATTATTCTTCTTTTTCAGGACAAAGATATTTTCCAGGTCTTCCGATACAATGGCGATTCGGATTTAGTTACTCTTTTTAACTTAACTTAAATTCCAATAATTTTTTAATATGCAAGAATCTAGTGCTCACAAAGATATTGAAGAAGAATCGGCTGAGAAAGTAGCTAG
>CABXSA010000029.1 GCA_902514765.1 uncultured SAR86 cluster bacterium
TTTCTTGAAGGAAAAAGGTAAAGAATTTGAAAGTATTTATTACGAGAAAGAATCAGAAATAAGAGAATTATTTTTTTTCAAAGGTAAATCTTTTTATGAAGTTCAAAAATATGGAATTTCTAATGTTTTCAAGTATTTGCTTCCTCAAAGCTTATTATTCTCGATCATTTCAAAAAAAATAATAACTGTAACTCAGCCTGACAATGTTATCGGTGTTAGACCAAGAAGACTATTTGACAGAGCTATGTTTCAGTCTGCTAAAGATAAAGGTAAAAAAACTAGTTTAGTTTTTCATAGCACGCCAGGAATTGATCAAAGAGAATTATGGACAAGCGGAGTTTATAACAATATTGATTTTATTTTTGGCTGGGGCAGGAGACATGAAAATCTTATAAAAAGAGATAAATTTTCTTCAAAGGTAAAGTTCATAAATGCAGGAAGTCCTTTATTTCCCAAATCAACTAAAAGTAAAACTTTAAAAAGCGATAATATTATAAAAAAAATAATTTATGCGTCTACAAGAAATGATGAAAGAGTAGTTAAATCACTAATTGCATTTAAGAAAAGTCATGAAAAAATCTCAATTACTATAAAAATTCGTCCTGGCGAAAGCATTCCAGACTATATTAAAAAAAGTGGCGTAATCATCGAGCCTGGAAATTTTCCCATAGAAGATATCTTAAAAGATTATGATTTATTTATAACAACATATTCAGGATCGCACATCTCGGCAATTTCAAGAGGACTTCCTGTTATTTTTGCTCCTCTTTATTATCAATTTCCTAAAGATCTAGAATCTCTTTACAACATTAATAATAAGACAATGAGCCTATCTTACGCAGAGTCGCCTAGTTCATTGGTCAAAATTATAAAAAAAACAATTAGTAATAAACAATATAGAGAAGAACTAATCTCACAACAATTAAATTACCTAAATTCCTTTTTAGTCGACAATTCACAAGAAGAATCCGCAAAATTAATAATCAACTATTTAAAGTAAATTTGATAAACGAATTTAATAAAAACAGATTTAGTAAAAAACTTGAGGAAATTCTTGCTGTACTGGCTATATTTTTAATTACTTTAAATAATACGGTAACTAGTTTTCAAATATTAGGAGTATCGATAGACAGGCTAGCTGAAATTGTTTTATTTGTAATTATTTTCCAATACATCAAAACATATATATTTCAATATAAAGATGCTTATTACTTTTTTTTAGTTATTTGTTTTTTTTATTTTTCTAAAAACTTTCATTTTGCTAATAGAAAGTACTTTTGCTTATATAGACTTTGAGTCCGCGCTAAGAGATATTGTTAGGGTCCTTTATTTTTTTATAATCTTTGCTTTAGCTTTTTTTGCCTTCAGCATCTTGAAGCTAAAAGCTTTAATTTTTTATTTAATTTTTACAGCCCCTTATTTTTTACTAGCTTTTTCTCAGCATCCTTTGACTCCATTTACAGAGTTTGGTTTCAAAATTTGGGAAATTTTTTATATTAACCAGTTACCGGAAACAGGCCCCAAAGATGCTGGTTATTTGTTAAGGGATTATACGACTTTGGGTTTTTTAATCAGACCGGTTGGACCATATGAAAGTCCAATAGGTTTATCTTATGCACTATTGCCCGCGATAATCATAAGTGCTTATGTTTATTTTAAAACTGAAAAGGTAAGATACTATTTACTATTTATTTTTCTAATAGCCGTTGGATCATTAACTTTAACAAGATCCCTAATTCTAGGTGCATTTATTTTATTTGTTTATGTTTCTATCGCACAGCTTATTTTTAAAAGAGATCGGTGGATTTTATCTCTTTTATTATTATCAGTTTTTCCTTTGAGTTATTTTGTATTTTCTAACCAAGAATTTTTCTTAAGAATCATAGACTTGACTGATGTGTTCACAACTGATGGAAGTCCTAGAATGATTGCCTGGCAATCTGGTTTTATCAGTCTTATAGAAAATCCGTTATATTTTAATTCTGAAGGCTATCTTAGTCTATTCAACGAAGGTTGTAAGAGAAGTCAAGATTGTTGGGCAATAATTTCCATGCACAATGGGTTTTTAAGAGTTGGAAGAGATTTTTCTATTTTCGGGCTATTTATATACCTCTTTTTTTTGGGCTACTTGTTTTATATATCAATAAAAGTAAATGAAAAATCAATTTTCAAAGGATTATATTTTATAGCCATAATTTCTTATATTATTCACTGCTTCTTTCATAACAATACTCTTTTTATTTCTGAATATAGTATTTTGATTTTTATTACGTGGATGATGATCTCAAATATTTCATATTTTTTTGAACACAAAGCTAAGGAGTAGATATAATCATCATCATGTCTGGAGAGGGTGAAATAAGATTTCGGGATTTAATAGCCTATTTTTATTCTTGTAAATATCTAATTATTTCTGTTTCAATTGGATTTTCAGTCATAGCTGCTTTAATTTCCTTAGCAATTACACCTGTTTATTCCTCTCAAGCAATATTAGCTCCTGTTAGTAAGTCGGAAGAAAATTCCTCCTATTTATCTAGAGTAGCTGGTTCAGTTTTATCAGGACTGGATCTTCAAGGATTTTCTCAAGCCAATGATTCTGCTAGCGTTCAAAGTCAGATGACATCAAGAGTATTTGCAGAAATGTTCATCAAAGAAAATGATTTGTTGCCAATTCTATTTGAAGAAGAATGGGATAAAGAAAGAAATGATTGGAAAAAAGATATTGAAAAGCCATCTCCTTATACCATTCAAAAAAAATTTAGAGATTCGTATTCAATAGTTAAAGACCTAAAAACAGGCCTGATGGTGTTGACAGTCGATTGGAGTGATAAAAAGATCCCAGCAGTTTGGGCAAATAAACTAATTGAAGCAATAGAATCTTATACGCGTAAGCTAGACATTATAGATGGAGAAAATAGTATTAAATATTTAAGAGAAGAGTTATCTAAAACTTCTAGTACCGAGATGAAACTTTCCTTATATTCTTTGATAGAAAAAGAGTTAAAAAAAATTATGCTAGCAAAGACACAGACTAGTTATGTTTACAAGGTCATAGATCCAGCTTATGAACCTGAATTTAGATCATGGCCGCGAAGAAAATTTATTACTTTATTAGGACTTTTTATGGGTTTTCTAGCATCTTCTTTATACGTATTTATTAGGTTTTTTTACAAGAGAGATTTTCTTTAAGCCTTAGTAATTGTGAATCATCTAGATAAATTCCTCATATCAGATACTGCCACAGTAATAGAGGCTTTATCAAAAATAGATAAAAACGCCGAAGGTTTTTTAATAATCAAAAAAAAAGATTCAGTTTTAGGCGTATTAACAGATGGAGATTTAAGAAGAGTAATTCTTAAGGAAAGAGATTTAGATACTAAAATTAAATTTCACATCAATTTATAGAATCAAGAGACATTTCTTTTAACAATGTCTCAAAAATATTTCAAGAAAAAAAGATTAAATTTATCCCCGTTTTAGACAAACAAAAAAAATTATTAGATGTTCTGACAAAGGATCAGTTTCAGGCTTCTATCTTGTCGGATATTTCTCTTGAATTTGATTCAAGAAAAAATATTGATATTAATATTTTAAATCATGAAATTATTTCAAGACCTTGGGGGTTTTATAAGACAAGTTTACTAACTCCTTTTTATCAATCAAAAATTCTTTGCATAAATCCTGGCCAAGCAATTAGCCTTCAAAGTCATAATCACAGAGAAGAGCACTGGGTAAATATAAAAGGATCGGGGAGGGTTGTAGTTGACGATGATGAAAATAAGTTCCTACAAGGTGACTATGTTCATATACCAAAAAAAAGCAAACATAGGCTGATAAATGATTCTAAAAAAGAAAAGTTAATTGTTAATGAGGTTCAATTAGGGGAAAGTTTTGATGAGGCAGATATAGTAAGATATCAGGATAATTACGGTAGAAATTAATAACCCCTAAAGTATAAGATGGATAAGTTGGCAATTCAGATGCCCAAAGTGGTTGCAGAAATAGGATGTAACCATAAAGGTGAATTGGGTATTGCAAAAGAATTGATACAAGATGCAAAGAATGCCGGAGCTGATGTTGCTAAGTTTCAAAAACGTTCAAATAGAGAGTTACTCAGTGAAGAGCAATATATGTCTCCTCACCCAGTTCCTGAAAATAGCTATGGAAATACATATGGCGAGCATAGAGAATTTTTAGAATTCAACTTAAATTCACATAAAGAGCTAAAGTCTTTTTGTGAAAGTATAGATATAGATTATTCTACTTCTGTTTGGGATGTAACATCTGCCAAAGAAATTATGACATTACAGCCCAAATTCTTAAAAATTCCATCCGCTTGTAATAACAACTATGGCTTACTAGAAACTTTGAGAGACGAATTTTCTGGTGAAATCCATATTTCCCTAGGAATGACTACAAAAGCTGAAGAGGATAAGCTCATGGATTTCTTAAGTGAATCAAAAAGAAAAATAGTTCTTTATCATTGCACCTCTGG
>CABXSA010000030.1 GCA_902514765.1 uncultured SAR86 cluster bacterium
TACTGTTGAATTATTCATAAGAATATTAAAAGAAAAAAAATTCTCAACTTTATTATTAATTGATTTTATTGTTATCTCAAATTATCTGATATTAAATGTCATAGATTTAAGAGTCTTTAGAATATTTAGGGCTTACTCTATATTTAGCCAATTTAGGGTTCTTCTTCCAACAAATACTCTGCTTAAAACGATATGGAAACAAAGATTATCTATATTGGGAACCCAAATAGTAGTTTTTTCTCTTCTTTTGATTTTTTCTGTAGTTATTCATTTTTTAGAAAAAGATTTACAACCCGAGGTTTTTGGAAATATTTTAGATTCTATGTGGTACGGAATAGCTACATTAACTACTGTTGGCTATGGTGATGTAACTCCAGTTTCAGATTTAGGGAAATTAATTTCAAGCTTTGCAATGTTTCTTGGGATAGCTATGTTTGCATTACCAGCGGCTATTCTAGCGTCAGCTTATTATGAAGAAATTCAAAAAAGAAATTTTCTTGTTTCCCTAGAAGCTATCACAGAGATAAATTTATTTTCAAATCTTCCTATAGGTGCAATTACAAAAATTAACTCGAAACTTGAACCACTCGTTTTACCTGCGAAAAAGACTATTTTTCGAAAAGGTGATATTGCTGATTCTTTATACATAATAGAATTCGGTAGTGTTCAAGTTGAGATTGATCCTCCTGTTGTCCTTGGATCCGGTGATTTCTTTGGAGAAACAGGATTAATTAGTAATTCAGAAAGAAATGCAACAATATCTGTAATGGAAGAAGTTAAGTTATTAAGGCTTTCAAAAGATTCTTTAGATGAGTTGATTAACGAGTATCCGTTATTATTTCAAGAATTAGAGAAAAGTTCTGCAGATAGAACTGGATAAGCTAAGTATCTGTTTCGTGACTTGATTCAACATATACTGACCTTGAAGGGAAGGCAAAATCAGATCCATTGTTTCTTACAATTTCCATTACTTTATGGACGAGTTTTTGTTTAAGATCCGTATAATGTGAATAATCTTTTTCTGCCGAATAACATAGAATTTCTACATCTATAGAACTTGCACCAAATTCAACAGCTTTTGCAAAAGACTCCTGTCCTGGATTTATTGCAAAACCTTCTTTATCACTATTAATAAATTTACCAATTTGATCGCAAATAGATTTTAGCTGTTCTGAAGAAGTTGAATAAAGTAAATTTATTTGCCATTTAATCCTTCTATATCTTAATTCTCCGTGATTAATCACGTTAACATCTGATAAGTCTTTATTAGGTATTATCATCGGCGAAGTATTGAATAGCCTTATCATAGTAGATCTAAAACCAATCGTTTCTACAATACCATGTAATTTTCCATCCACTTCAATCCTATCACCAGGTTGAAACCTATTTTCTGCGATAATAAGTATTCCAGAAATAAGATTTTTGAATAGGTCTTGAGCACCCAAAGCAACAGCTACAGAAAATAAACCTAATCCAGCAATAATCGGACCAATTTGTACACCAAAAATATCAAGAATAATTGCTATGGCAAGAATCCATATAAGCACTCTTGTAAATCTTTCCAGCCACATAGATAAAGCAGCAGTCACCCAAGATTTAATAGCTAAAAGTTCAAATATTGGACCAATGGCTTTAGTTAGAACGCTAAAAATTGTATATGCAATTAAGGCTTTAACGATATTTGTAAGAAATATATCTGCAATTCCAGATAAAGGTAAAAGTTCAATAATTAAATATAGGCCTAAAGCAAGAGGAATATTGCCAAGTGGCTTCTCTAAAGTTTCAAGCAATATATCATCAGCTTCAGTTTCTGTTTCTTTAGCTAAGTTTTCTAAAAACCTAAAAACTCTAGAAATGACTACTGCCCTTAAGATAATAGAGGAGATAATAATAATTAATGAAATAACAACATTTCCGATAGATATACCAAGAAAATCTTGATTCCAAACCTCTATGATTAAATTAAAAAATCCTTCCATAACAATTAATTAAAATTATAAGAAAACACTGTAGCAAAACCTTCTTCTTTTTTAACCGCTGTTGAAGGAGGTCTCGAATCATAAAATGTATTATATTGTAAAGATATTTTAAAATTTTTATTTATATGAAAATCAAATTGTCCGATTAAGGTTGCCTTGTAGTCATTAAATGAATCCAGGGAAGGCTGAAGAAAAGCAGATAAATCAAATACTATATTTTCATCAACAATAAATTCGCTGTGTATGTAGGATGTCACCCTTAAGGTATTATCTTTTATTGAAAATAGATCTTCTTCATCTTCACTCATAATTCCAATACCAGCCTTCAAGTTATTTTCCAAATTAAATCTCGCACCTAGCCCAAATAATTCTCTTTTATTAAATTTTCTAAAAGGATTCTTTGAATATTGTATTTGCTGAATCAGACAGGACTGGTTCAAACGAATTAAAAAGACAATATAAGGATAATTTATCTTTATTAAAAATACTTGAAGATGTTCCAGACAATGATAATAAATTTGCTGAAGCAATTGAAAGTCATGGAACCGTGATTCTTGGAGCTATACCAACAAATTCAAATAAAAAGATCTTTAATAGAAAATTTGGTCTTATTGAACAGGGAGATAATCCAAGAATTTTCTTGAATAAGTACTCTGGAATACAAACAAATTTAAAAATTTTAGATAGATCTGCCAATGGTATTGGAAGTATGAGTATAGGCAGTAATGATTCAATCATAAGAAGATTACCTTTATTCGAAAACATTGATGGATCTTTGGTACCTTCTTTATCCTTAGAAATTCTGAGGGTTGCAATAGGAGCTAGTACTTATCAAATTAAATCGTCTAACGCCTCTGGAGAAACAGCATTTGGAGAACAAACAGGAATTAATCATATAAAATTAGGAAATCTTATTATTCCAACAAATCAAGATGGTTCTATCTGGATTCATTATCCTAAGGATCCAATAAAAACTATTCCGGTATCAAAAGTCCTTAATTCTGAATTCACTAAAGAATATTTTGAAGGAAAAATATTGATTGTTGGAACTAGCGCTCCAGGATTATATGATCTGAGATCAACCCCTTTGGAAAATAATATCCCGGGTGTGAGTATCATTGCTAATCTGACTGACCAAATCCTTTCAGGACAATTTCTTAAAAGACCTGATTGGATTTTTGGTTTAGAACTCATTACGGGTTTATTACTAGCTTTACTAGTTACCTTTTTTATTCAATATCTTGGTCCAATTGGAGGCTTAACGGTGTTCATTGCTGGTAATAGTATTTCAGCATTAGGAAGTTATTATATTTTTAATATTTATGGTTTCTTAGTTGATCCAATTTCTCCTTTAGCGATATGTCTTATTTGCTATTTAGTTGTTACTTTTTTTAATTTTCTCTTTACTGAACTTGAAAGAAATAAAGTAAGAAGCGCATTTTCTCAATATTTATCTCCACTAATGGTAGAAAAATTAGCCAAATCTAGTGCGTCCTTAAAATTAGGCGGAGAGAGAAAGAATATGACTTTTCTTTTTTCAGATATCAGAGGTTTTACTTCAATATCTGAAAAGTTTAAAAATAATCCAGAAGGTTTGACGGATCTAATAAATCGATTACTAACCGTACTGTCTAACGAAATACTAAATAAACAGGGAACAATCGATAAATATATGGGTGATTGTATTATGGCGTTTTGGAATGCTCCAACTGAAGATTCTGACCATAAAGAAAAGTCAATTGATGCAGCTTTTGCAATGAGTAAAGCTTTAGAAAAACTTAATCAAGAGCTCAATAGGACAAACGATGAGAAATTATCTATAGGAATAGGAATAAATACTGGCGAATGCATTGTAGGAAATATGGGTTCTGAAAAAAGATTTGATTACACAGTATTAGGAGACTCTGTTAATTTAGCATCACGTCTTGAAGGACAATCATCTCATTATGGAATGCAAATTATTCTTGGAAATGAAACTATTCAAGGTCTTTCAAAAGCTAAATACTCCTTATTTGAACTTGACTTGATTACTGTTAAAGGAAAAACAGAACCCGTTTCTATTTTTACTGTATTTGACTCGAATAATTCAAATCTTATAGAAAAAGATTTTATAAATGATCATCAAGATTTTATTGATAATTATAGAGCGCAAAATTGGGAGAAAGCTAAGGAACATATTGATAAATATAGGTTTGCTAAACCTGAATTTACTTTATACTACTCGCTATTTTTAGAAAGAATTGATGATTTATCTAAGCAAAACCTACCGAGTGATTGGTCTGGGGTATTCATTGCAGAAACTAAATAAAGTTTTTCTTCTATTACTTTTTATTTTCACATCGTTTTTACATGCAGAAGCAATAGTAAATGTAGAGGATCTAAGAAGAGATGGTGAAAAAGGATTTTATGCAAATATTTCAGGATCATT
>CABXSA010000031.1 GCA_902514765.1 uncultured SAR86 cluster bacterium
CTTGCTAGTAAATTTTCAATTATCCTTTTTACTGATTTACTTTGTCGGTATCATCATGCAGATGGTATGGCTTAAAAAAAATGGAGAGATTCAATGACAGATGAAACGTATTCACCCCCAAAAGTATGGACTTGGGATCAAGAAAGCGGTGGTAGATTTGCAAATATAAATAGACCAATTTCTGGAGCAACGCATGATAAAGAACTGCCTGTAGGGAAACATCCTATGCAACTCTATTCGCTTGGAACACCAAATGGAGTGAAGGTCACTGTCCTTCTTGAAGAACTTTTGGCTTTGGGGCACGAAGGTGCTGAGTATGATGCATATCTGATTAACATTGGAAATGGCGATCAATTTGGAAGTGGTTTTGTTGAAATAAATCCAAATTCTAAAATTCCTGCTCTTTTAGATAGAAGTTCAGAACCGCATACGAGAGTTTTTGAATCCGGAGCAATTTTAGTTTATCTCGCTGAGAAGTTTGGTGAGTTCATTCCTACTGACCCTACCGCAAGAGCTGAATGTATGTCTTGGCTTTTTTGGCAAATGGGTAGCGCTCCCTACTTGGGTGGGGGATTTGGACACTTTTATGCCTATGCTCCAGAAAAATTTGAATATCCCATTAATCGTTTTGCCATGGAAGTTAAACGTCAGTTGGATGTCTTGGATAAAAATTTAGAAAATAGAAAATTCATTTGTGGCGATGAATACAACATTGCCGATATGGCAATTCATCCTTGGTACGGTTATTTGGTGCTGAAAAATGCATACAACGCAGCAGAATTTTTAGATGTGAAATCTTATAAAAATGTTGTTCGCTGGGCCGAGGAAATTTCTGAGAGACCCGCCTTTAAAAGAGGTGCTAGAGTAGGGCGACCTCCTAGCGGACCGGAAGATAATGCAATTCCTGAAAGGCATGATGCCAGCGACCTTGATTAATCATGAGCAGTAAACTTAAGATTTTTGGTGTGCCGATGTCTCAGGCTGTAAGGACAGTTCTATGGATGATGCTTTATAAAAAATTACCTTTTGAGTTGATCATCACTGCACCAGGCTCTCCAAAAGAAAATGGAACTCGTCATCCTTCTTATTTGGAAAAATATCCCAATGGAACTATTCCTGGCTTAGAAGATCCTGAAACTGGATACTTGTTATCTGAGTCGATAGCAATCATGTGTTACTTATGTAACAAACACAAATGGGACGACTTGTACCCAGAAGATCCTGAACTGAGAGGAAAGGTTGATCATTACCTTCACTATCATCATCGAAGCATCAAAGAGGCATCCACTGGTTATTTCGCACCAATTTTAAGACCTGATTTGGGACTTTCAGAAGACTTAATCAATATGTCTCAAAAAATGTTTAATAACGCCCTTAAAGCGTTAGAAACCCAGTGGCTTAAAAAAAATAAATTTATTGCAGGAGATCACGTCACCATTGCCGACTTTTCAGCCTATGTTGAAATTGCTCAGTTAAATACACAATTTACTAATCTCTTTGACTATAGCGACTTTGAAAATCTAAGTCGTTGGTTAGAGGATATGAGCAAGCTTCCTTATCACGACGACGTTCACATGGTATTAACAAAAATGGGGGATATTAGTGAAATGGCTCCCGAGATGGAAATTATTATGAAAGCTAATTTAGAGACTTTCAGTCATTTGAATGAAATCGCTTCTAATTTGAGCTAGCAAATAAATTAATTATTATGATTTGATGAACGAATCTAAAATTAAAGATTTTCTTGATTCATGGACAAAAGGAGTAATTGGTATAGGAAAAGCTTATTCAAAAAAAGAGGATTTTGAAAAAGAAGCTTTGAAATTTTTATCTAAGCATTACGCTTTTAAAACTCATCAGATACTTTTTAAACCAACTTTTACGAAAGAAAAAATATTTAGAAACAACTTGGAAGATGCTTTGTCTTATTTTGTTAAGGGAAAATTTTCTGAGGATAATGGCTTTGCTTTAAAACCATGGGAAAAAATTAATCTCCAAGAATTGAATATTTTAAATGAACAAAACTTATCCACTGCAATGGGTACGCTCTCATTTAAACCAGTTTCATCTAGCGAGACGACTTTAGTTGCTTTCACTTTTGTTTTTTGTCTTGAAGAGGGAGAAATTAAGATAAAGATTCACCATTCTTCCCCTGTTCTCTGACTATTAATTTTTTATGAAATCTAAATCCTTAGAAATTTCAATTGTTGGAGCTGGAATTGGAGGAATGGTAGCTGCTTTAGCTTTAAAAAAAAGAGGTCATAAACCAATAATCTATGAAAAGACAAAATCTTTAAGTGAACTTGGAGCTGGAATTCAACTTTCACCGAATGCTAACAAGGTTCTCAAACATCTTGGCGTTATGGAGGAATTACAGGCAGATTTGTATGAACCGGAAGCGTTTCAATTTGTTCATTATCGAACTGGAAAAGTCCTAGCTGAACAATCTTTAAAAAATTCTTCAGTAAAGATATATGGTTCTCAAAACTACGATGTTCACCGAGCTGATTTGCAAAAAGCTCTTTTAAAAATTATCAATAAAGAGGAAATTAAAATTGAAAAAAGTTCTGAAATACTAGACTTATATGAAGAAGTAAATAGTGCCTTTATTAAAACTAATCAAAGAGTGATTGGCTCGGATGCTGTGATCGGTGCAGATGGAATTCATTCAGTTGTAAGAAAAAAGCTTTGGGGGGAAGATCAAGCTCGATATACAGGTAATGTAGCATGGCGAATGTTAGTCCCTATAGAAGAAATATCTTCAAAATTCTTACAACAAAATACCAAAGTTTGGTTGGGACCCAAAAAGCACTTTGTGCAATATTTGGTTAAAGGTGGAAAATTTTTAAATTGCGTATGTCTTGTAGAACAAAATGACTGGACGAATGAGGATTGGTCTGAAAAAGGAGATATCTCTGAACTTAAGCGTATTTTTTCCGACTGGCATCCCGAAATTCAAAATATCTTAGAAAGTACAAAACCAGGTAGTTTATATAAGTGGGGTTTGCATGATAGGGCACCGATGAGTAAATGGAGTAAAGGAAGATTTAGTTTGCTTGGCGATGCTGCTCATCCAATGTTACCGTTTGTTGCTCAAGGAGCTGCTATGGCTATTGAAGATGGTATTGTTTTGGCCTCAAGCCTTTCTTCTTTCGATAATGTTGAATTAGGACTTAATGATTACGAGAATAAAAGAAAGTATAGAACGGCAAAGGCACAAAAAACTGCTACTAGGAATGCAACGATTTTTCATCTTTCGGATTTCTTTGCTATTTTTAGAAACTTAGTAATGAAATTTTTTATAAAAAAAATTATGGATAGTTTTTATAAATACGATGCCATCTCAAAATAAAATTTAAACTAGGACACGTTCATGAAATATAGAAACTTCACACCTTTTGGATCAATCAGTTCTTTAACTTTAGGTGGAGGTGGGATAGGGAACGTGTGGGGTAAAACAACCAGAAAAGAAGCAGTTGATACTGTTCTATATTCTATTGATTCCGGTATCAATCATCTTGATATGGCTCCAATGTATGGCAGAGGAGAGGCTGAACTAGTCGTTGGAGAAGCTCTCAAAGATAGAGATCCTTCTAAATTGAAAATCACTACCAAATGTCAGTTGGGCACTCTTCCGCACGATAAGGTTTATGAAAAACTCAATGAATCTCTTATCGAAAGTTTTGAGAGAATGAATATAGAAAAGGTGAACTTATTTCTTTTGCACTCTCAATTGATCAAAGATGACTATCAATTACCCGTTTTAAATGATTTAAGAGATTCAATTACAACTTCTTTGTCTTGTTATTATGATTCTGTGATTCCAGCTTTCGAAAGATTGAAGTCTGAAGGAAAGATTGATTCTTGGGGAATAGGGCTAGGCGAAGAAGATGCTTTAATTTCTGCAATCAATCATGAAAAACAACCCGAGGCTATGCAGTGTGCGGTGAACGTGATGAATTCTATTGGTGCTATTGGCTACATAAGCAAAAAATCCAATCCAAATAGAATTTTAAAAGAGTGTCAGGATAAAGACATTCCCATTTTGGCTATAAGAGCAGTTCAAGCAGGAGCATTAACGTCAAAAATGGATCGCAAACCTCATCCATCAGGAAGAGATAAACCTGACTTTGATGACTATGAAAGAGCAGAGCCTTTTAGAGAACTTGCAAAAAAGTGGGGCGAATCTCCAGCCTCTCTGGCACATCGTTATGCTCTTTCGATACAAAAAGTAAGTTCAGTGATTTTGGGGGTAAAAAATACTGAAGA
>CABXSA010000032.1 GCA_902514765.1 uncultured SAR86 cluster bacterium
AATTTAGATTTAGATTAAAAGCTAAAAACGGTGAAATTATTTGTGCCAGTCAAGCTTACACAACTAAAGGTTCATGTACTAAAGGGGCTAAATCTCTTATTGTAAATGCAAAAAAGAAAAAATCTTTCCAAGTTCTTAAAAACAGATCTGGAAAGCTTTTTTTCAATGTTATTGCAGGAAACAATAAAGTGATAGCAACAAGTCAAGGTTATAAAACTGAAAATTCTTTAAATAAAGGAATTCAAAGCGTACAAAAGAACGCAACAAAAAAAAACTTATCTTAACTATTAACCCCAGTAAAAGATTATTGCGGGTACGCTTATAACAACGATGAGAATTTCTAGAGGAAGTCCTACCTTCCAATAATCACCAAATTTATAGTTACCTGGAGCCATAACTAAGGTATTGCATTGATGTCCAATAGGTGACAAGAAAGCACAACTTGCGCCAATAGCTACAGACATCAAGAATGGTTCTATTGGTTGATTAATTTTATCTGCAAGAGATACTGCTAGAGGAGCCATAATCACTGCTGTTGCGGCATTATTAATAATATCTGAAAGAAACATTGTAATTACCATTATAAAAACTATAAGCCAAATATGATCTACAGCTGAAGATAGCCCGGCAAGATAGGTAGATACTGAATCTGTAATTCCATAAGAAATTAAAGTATTTCCAATAGGAATCATTGCTGCTAATAAAATAACAACAGGCCAATCTATATGTCTGTAAACACCCTCTCCTGTTAACAACTTTGAACTTACAAAGCCAATTACACAAATTAAAAAAGCTACTACGATAGGTACGTAGTTAAAAATTACCAATAGCAAACAAATTGCAAACAATCCAAAAGCTATAAATATCTTAGTTGGATCCCTTGCCACATCAAATTCTCTCTGCCACAAAGGCATCAAACCAGCTAATTCAAGTTTTTCTGAAATATTATTTTTTTCACCTCTATTGGCAATTAATAAAACATCGCCAACTTTAAAAATTTCGTTTGATAATCTAAATCTAAATTTTAAGCCACTTCGCCATAATCCAAGTAAAGATAATTCTCTACCAATTAGCCGCTTGAAATATTGATATTTTCTTCCAATCAATCTTGATTTAGGAATAATAATTGCTTCGATACCACCTAGATCTTCTATAGAGGTCAGATCATTTTCAGAATCTATATCTAAACCGAACTCTTGCTGGATGTCAGCAACCATGTCAGGGTTTATTTTCAAAATTAGAATTTGACCTTTATATAATTTTTGATTTCCATGAATTTCTATTTTCTTTCCATTTTCATCAATTTGACCCATTAATGCAGTATCTGTATCCAATTCCTGACGAAAATCCAATGCTCGTTTATCAATAAGCTTGCTATTTTTAGTAATAACCATTTCTACAAGATAGTCTTCAAGTTCAATCAGTGGATTATTTTTAGAATTTATTGGTCTTAGTTTTATTAATCTCCATCCAAAAAGAGCAATAAATAATATCCCTAAGATACTTACTGGAACTCCTGCTAAAGAAAAATCAAAGAAAGCAAAGTCTTGATTAACATAATCATCTCTAAATTCAGAAATAATTATATTTGGCGGTGTGCCAATTTTAGTATTCATCCCTCCGAGAATAGAGGCAAAGGATAGAGGAATTAAAAATTTAGATGGATTCCAGTTCATTTTTTGACAGATACCGAGAGTTATTGGTAAGAGCATTGCCATAGCGCCAATGTTATTCATAAACGAAGAAAGGATTGCTGCAAAAAAAGTTATAGAAATCATAAATTGAATTTCACTATTAGCATATGTTTGTAACTTCCTCCCTATAAGTGATATAAATCCAGATCTTTCTAAACCCTTACTAATTAATAAGACTAAAGCAACAGTAATTACAGCCGGATGAGAGAATCCTGTAAAAGCTTCATCAGGCTTAATATAACCAAGTAAAACAAATAATGATAAAACTCCTAGAGAAATGGCATCGTATCGCCACCTGCCCCATATAAAAAGTCCTACCATTAGGATTAATAGACCTAATATGATTAGCTGATCAAACATTTATTTAAATTTAGTTGGTATTAAAGCTGGAGTTTTCTTCATATACTCTTCGTAATCTGGTCTTCTTTCAAGACTTCTATTATCCATCATTGGTATCGATGCAAAAATAAACATACCAAACATAGATAAAGGACAAATAATAAGCCAAAAATTATCAAAGGATTGAGATAATGAAAAACCGAATAAACCGAACCAAAATAAAATCTCTCCTAAATAATTAGGATGACGGCTATATTTCCACAATCCTTTATTCATGGTTAATGAAGCGTTTCTTTTATCAGCTTTAAATGAGTGCATTTGTTCATCAGAAACATGTTCTAGGAGAACAGCTAAAATTGTAAAAATGCAAAAAAACCAATCTATAAAAGATACTGGTTGATCATTTATTGTGATTGCAAAAAACAATGGGAATAAACAAATATTAACCATTAAAGTTGGAAAAAGATGTATTCCAAAAAAATTAATAAATAGCTTAAATCTTCCAAAAGTTTCATAAAGATTAATGTAGCGAAAATCTTCTTTTTCTAAACCTGGCCATGTTTTATACCAGTTCCAGGTTAAACGAATTACATAATAAGTTATAGGGATGCCAATCAAAAAGAATCTTAATTTAGAAGTTTCATCAACCTCAGGATACATTATTAAATAAATGAATATTGGAAGTGGAATTACAGACCAAAAAGGATCATACAAACTTGAATTTTTATAAACAATACTGAATATAAATATGACTATAGTGGCTACAATATGGGCTAGAAGGACATCGAACCAAAGATGGCCTAAATCTAAATATATTAAAGAGAGATATCCAAAAAATATTGAAAAAAAATAAGCAAAAAAACAAACAATTAAACTTTTGGTGTACATGAAATTTATTTTTTAGGAGTAAAAGTTACAGGTAATTCCTGAATTGCGTTTACAAAGTTATTGGGTGTATAAACTATATCTCCTGACTGCGTCATGTCTGGAAATCTTTCAAAAATCTTTTCATAAACTACTTCAAGTTGCATATTTGCAGTATGTTTACCTAAACAGAGATGCCTTCCATAACCAAAAGATAAATGTTTTTTTGCATTCTCTCGTCTAATATCATAGTTGTCAGGATTCTCAAAAATTTCAGGATCTCTATTGGCTGCACCATACCATAAAGATATTTTTTCATTTGGTCCTATTTTTTGATCACCAATCTGAGTATCAACCTTAGTAGTTCTCCTCATATAAGTAACAGGATTTGCAACTCTAATAGACTCATGAACCATATTGGGAATCAGAGACCGATCTTTCAATACTAATTCTTTCTGATCTTGATTTTCTGAAAGTAAGTTCATTGTACCGCTTATAGAATTTCTAGTTGTATCGTTTCCAGCAAAAATTATCAAAAGCCAAGAGCCATCCAAATACTCATTAGGAAGTTTTTCTCCGTCTATTTCAATATTTGCAATTACTGAAAGTAAATCCTCTTTTGGAGTCTTTCTTCTTTCTTCTAATATATGTCTCCCATAAGAAAACATTTCCTCAACCATATTTGTAAACATTTCAATTAAAGCTGGATCAGCTGCGCCTTGGCTTTGTTCTTCGGTTAAAGTTAGATCATTATTTTGAGCAGCTTGTGTAGCAGCAATTAATTGAGCCATTTCAAGTAATTTCATCCATTCTATAATTTTAGGACGATCAGATTCTGGGACTCCTAACATTTCACAAAGTGTAAATAACGGTAATTCCGCTGAAACACTTTCAACAAGGTTACATTGGCCTAAAGGAGCAATCTCATCAAGTAGTTGGTCTACTTTTTGTTCTACTTTCTTTCTTAAAGAACTTACATATTTTGGATTAAAAAAGGCCATATGAGGGTTTCTCATATTTAAATGTAACAAACCATCCAAGCTCAGCATATGATCCATAGTAGATCTATAAAGTGGAGAATCATCCAATGCAGTAAATCCATGAGTAAGAGATGTTCCGCCAGCTAGCTGAGATGAAAAGATATCTTGATTTTTTGAAACAAATTCTATATCTCTATATTTTGTTAAAACCCAAAAACCTGGTTCTGAATCTTCTGGTCCTGTCTCGTGAAAATATACTGGTGCTTCTTTTCTTAACTCAGTAAATTTTTCATATGGCTGACCTTTTGTAAACATAAAAAGGTCCGTTAAATCAAAATCTCGTTTGAAAGAATAAATTTCCTCATACTTGG
>CABXSA010000033.1 GCA_902514765.1 uncultured SAR86 cluster bacterium
AAATCTTCATCAGTAACTTTTGAAAAAGATTTATCTCTAAGAATTCCGGCATTATTGATTAAGATATCTATTCTGCCGTAGGCATCCATAGTTTGTTTAACCATTTCCTCGACTTGAGCAACATCAGTAACACTAGCTCCATTCGCCATTGCTTCTCCACCTGCTGCTTTAATTTCTTCTACAACTTTTTCTGCTGCCGATAAAGAACCATCATTAGAACCATCTACGTTTCCACCAAGATCGTTAACAACAACCTTAGCCCCTCTCTTTGCTAAATCTAAAGCATGACATCTTCCTAATCCGCCACCAGCTCCAGTTACAATGGCAACTTTTCCATCAAAATTAATAGTCATTTAGTTCTCCTTGTTATTTAATATGCGTTTGATTAATTCAAGTCGGTAATATTACATCTTGTCAGAACGTAAGCAAAATAAAAAAATTGATAAAAGAGCTCCTGTCATCGTTGGTGTCGGTGACTTGGTTGATAGATCCAAAGAAGATGGGCTAAACCCTCAAGAGCTACTTGCAAAAGCCTGTGAGAATGCGATTCAAGACTCTGGTATCAAAGAATTGAATAAGCACATTGATTATATGGGCGTAGTTAGATTTACCGTAGATTTTCTTACCGCTACCAACCAATCAAATTTTCAATATTCAAATTTTCCAAGAACTCTCGCTAATAAACTAAATATCTCAGCAAAAAATGAAGTATATGCGCCGATGGGTGGAAATAGCCCTCAAGTATTGTTGGAGGATGCTCTAGTTAAAATTTCCACTGGGGAAACAGATTGTGCTTTGCTTAGTGGTGGTGAAGCTCTTCAAACAATGATTGCGAAGCTTAAAGCCGGCATGTCATTGGATTGGCTAGATGAGCCAGGAGGTTCACCGGAGATGATAGGTAATAATGAAATTGGTTTTTCAGATCATGAAAAGTTACATGGAATGGACTTACCAACTAACGTATACCCTCTTTTTGCTCAAGCATTGAGAAAAGAAGAGAAAAAAACAGCGCCTACTCATCTTGATGAATGTAGTGCCTTATTCAGCGAATTCAGCAAGATTGCATCTAAAAATCCTTATTCTTGGTTTCCTTCCTATCGCAGCGCAACCGAGATTGCAGAAGAAACATCAAACAATCGAATGGTTGGTTTTCCCTATACAAAATATTTAAATTCAGTCATTCGAGTAAATATGGCTTCTGCCTTTATCTTGATGTCACAAGGTAAAGCTGATGAACTAAACGTTGCAGAAAATAAAAGAGTTTATGTTCATGGTTGCTCTATTCTCAATGATATTTGGAACGTTACTGAAAGACCTGATTTTCATTCTTCCCCTGGAATCAAAACTTGTGTTAATCAATCTTTGGATCAAGCTGAAATTTCTTTATCCGACATAAAATACTTTGATTTGTATTCATGCTTCCCTTCAGCAGTACAAATTGCAAAAAAAGAATTGGGCATCCCGGAAGAAAAAAAAGATTTAACGGTTACGGGAGGTTTGCCCTACTTTGGAGGTCCTGGAAATTCATACACGATGTTTTCTACTACAGAAATGGTAAGACAGCTCAGAAAAAAACCTCAAACTTATGGGTTGCTTACTGCAAATTCATGGTTTATCACTAAACACGCAGCTCTTGTCATGTCGACAATCCCAGCTAAACCTTTTGAAAAAATAAATAATAGTTCTGTTCAAAAGGATATCAACTCAAAAGCCATTCAAAATTTCACGGAAACTCCTTCAGGTAATGGAAAGATAGATACTTATACCGTCATCAATGGAAGAAAGGGTTTAGAATTTGCATTAATAATCGGATCTTTAGAAGACGGAACTAGATTTATTGCTAATAGCGAAAAAGATGAGACTCTTCTAAATAGCATGATTAAAAAGGAGATGTTGGATGCCAAAGTATTCGTTTTTCAAAAAAAAGGAAAGAATATTTTTAATTTAATTTAAGGAAAGATATATGAAAGAAGTAAATGTTTTAGTAACCGGAGCTGCCGGTCAAATCGGTTATGCTTTACTGACTAGATTGGCTAGTGGTGAAACTTTCGGTCTGGATGTGAAAGTTAATTTAAACCTCGTTGAAGTACCTCAAGTCGTATCCAGGCTTGAAGGTTCTCGTATGGAATTAGAAGATTGTGGTTTTAATACCCTAGGGACTGTAAAAAACTTTTCCGATATGAATGAAGCTTCAGGAGATATAGATTGGGCTCTCTTGGTAGGTAGTATTCCAAGAGGTATTACTATCAATGGAAAAAAAATCGAAGAACGCGCAGACTTATTAAAAATAAATGGCGGTATATTTACTGAACAAGGAAAAGCCTTGGGAGAAAATGCCAAGGCAGATGCAAAAATACTTGTTGTTGGGAACCCAGCAAATACCAATGCTTTAATTGGCTGCAAGCATGGCAACAATGAGTCTCAAACATGGATGGCAATGACTGCCCTAGATGCTAATAGGGCTAAAGCTCAGGTAGCAAACAAATGTGATTTAGATATCTCCGATATCAAGAAAATGACTATATGGGGAAACCACAGTCCAACCATGTATCCTGATCTAGATAATGCGGAAATCAAAGGCGAATCGGCTAGCGGCTGGATCAATGATCAAAATTGGATTGAGAGTGATTTTCTCAGAATCGTTCAACAACGTGGAAAAGCTATTATCGATGCCAGAGGAGCTTCATCTGCAACTTCAGCGGCTAATGCTGCAATTGATACAGTAAAGGCAACACTTTCAGAAACTCTTGCAGATGACTGGTTTAGTGCGGCAGTATTAAGCGATGGTAGTTACAATGTTCCAGAAGGCTTAATCTTTGGCTTTCCTTTGAAGACAAATGCCAATGGAAAGGTTTCAATTGTCCAAGATTTGCCAATAAGCGATTATGCTCAGGAAAAAATTGATCTAACAACTAAGGAGCTTCTTGATGAAAGGAGCGATGTTAAAGACTTGTTATAGATTTTTTTATTTTTTTGAAATAAATTATTGTTTAGGAGATAAAAATGAAAAAACCCATAATATATATTTTCTTAGTATCATTTTTTATTGCTTGTGCGGGAGGCCAGTTTACAAATTCGTCAACCACAATCAAACCAGCATATGTTTCACCTGCAATGTATATGAAGTTTTCATGTGATGAGCTTGAAATGCAGGCTGCCGATTTAATTGCTAAGGTTCCACAACTTGAAAACGAAATTGATAAAATTAAGAAAGACAATGATGTTTGGATATCAACTGGAGCAGTGCTCTTTTTGCCTCTTCTGGCTGGGATGAAACCTAATAAGGAACAAGCTGAAGAGTTAGCACAATTAAGAGGTAATTTAGTAGCAATTAAGGAAGCTGCAATGAGGAATAATTGTCGCGGAGCAGGTTATATACCTCAGTAATTTTTAGAAGCTAGCTTAGTGGCGGTGTATCATATGTTCAACAGAATGTTGCATTTTTTCCAACTGTGTATGATAAAAGTTGTAAAGAAAGGCGCCTCCAAAAATTAAGACCAAAA
>CABXSA010000034.1 GCA_902514765.1 uncultured SAR86 cluster bacterium
CGTGTCTTTTAGAGAGTTGATAGAAAAAAAGTATTTTCCTGCCAATAATTCAGCTTCTTTTTCAAAATTAATTCTTAATTTTGATGACAAGTTTGGTACCTCTACAAATAAAATACCTTCTTTTTCAAGAGAGGCATTAATCTTTGTTAAAACACCTTTTAAATTAGGCAAATCATCTAAGATATGTGAAAGATAAATAAGCCCAAACTTTTGCTCAGATTCCCATTCAGAGAAAAGTTTTTTTTGTACATTTAAATTCAATTTGTTCTTAGCATGATTAAACATATTTGGATCAGGCTCTATACCTTCTACTTTCCAACCTTTTGATTGAAGATGCTCAATAAATAATCCAGCGCCACAACCTATATCTAAAACGGATTTATTTAAATCTTTGCCAATGAAGTTTTCAATATGATCAATATGATTTTTAGCTCTTCTTAAAAAATGTTTTTTATATCGTTGGTTCACCTTATCTCCAACATTTTTTTTTGAATAGTAATCTCCATCTTCAAAAGAGAGTTCTTTGTCTTCATTTGTATTCTCTTTGAAAGATAAATCGCAAGCCATGCACGTAAAGATTTCAAAATCCTTTGCAGAAAGATATAGCTTAAGTTTCTTAATTTTGTTGGAAGAACAATTAGGACAAAGAAGTTTTTTGTTTTTGCTAATAATTTTCACTATCTTTTGCTAGGTACTTAGCTCTAAACATCCAGCAAATTTCAGAACTATTGCCAGGGTAAATACATATTATAAATCCCGCAAGAACATTATAATAAATAAACATCATGAATATAAAACTAGCTTTTTATGATTTTGACGGGGTCATGACAGATAATACCGTCTTTATTAATGATAATGGAGAGGAATTTGTAAAGGTAAATAGATCTGATGGCCTTGCTGTTCGTTTAATTTCTGATATGGGAATTAAGCAATTTATATTGAGTACTGAAAAAAATAAGGTTGTATCTAAAAGAGCTTCAAAACTAGGAATTAAATGTTTTCAGGCTTTAGATGACAAGCTGGTTAAAGCAAAGGAAATTGCAAATAAATACAACGTAAGCTTAGATGAAACTTGCTTTATCGGTAATGACATAAATGATTTAGAAGTAATGAAGGAAGTGGGATATTCGATTTGTCCTGCAGATGCTTCAAAAGAAGTAAGAGAAATTGCTACAACATTATTAACTACCCCAGGTGGGTTCGGCGTAATTCGAGAGTTTTTTGAGTTAATTTCAAACTAAAATTTACCCAATGGCCAAAATATTATTAGTAAATCCAAACAAATGGGGCAGAGGAATTACATCAATATGGATAGCTTCTCATTCAGGCCTTTTAAAAAAAAATAACCACAAAGTAGAACTTTTTGATGCTACTTTTTATAGCAATTGGACTGTAGATGAAACTGCATACAACACTAAAAATATGCAGTATAAAGAAACTAGCTACAAAGACTTCATTAAGTATTCTGATGAAGATGTTTTTAAATCTTTACAAAGTAAAGTAGATACTTTCGAGCCTGATATTATATTTTGGTCGGCAATCTCTTCTCATATACATGGCGAAGGAGAGTATGTAAATATTCAGTATGGTTACGAGCTTTTATCTGATCTTAAGACAAGTGCCATGTTAATCACAGGCGGGCTTCAAGCCACATCTGATCCTAAAAAAATTATGGACTTAATGGACAAGATAGATATTCTTGTCAGAGGAGAATCTGAAAATACTTTGTTAGAAATTGCAAATTCTTTAAACTCAAAGAAGCTTTACAACTTAAAAGGAATTACTCACCGTAAGTCAGAAAAGTTAATTAACAATGAGCCCCAAGGAATAACTAGTAATTTAGATGATTTAAGTCCTTATGATTACTCATTATTTGATGATCAAACATTTTTTAGACCCTATAACGGAGAAGTTCTAAGAGCTATAGACTATGAGTTATCTAGAGGATGTATATATTCATGCGAATATTGTGTCGAAACAGTTATTCAAAAATATTATGGATTTGAAGATGTCTCGAAAAAAGGATCGATTATCAATGCAAGAAGTTATTTAAGAAATAAGTCAGCAAAAAATATATTTAAAGAAATATCTGAACTTCATAGAGAAAAAGGAATTGAGTTATTTAGATGTCAAGATACAAATTTCTTAACTATAGATAGAAAAACTTTAGTTGAATTATCTGAACTTATTTCAAAAAGTGGTTTAAAAATTAAACTCTACATTGAAACTAGGCCAGAAGGAATAAACGAAAAGGTCATAGAACTTTTAAAAAAATTAAAAGTTGACGGCGTAGGTATGGGGATAGAATTGGCCGGAGACGACTTTAGAGAGGATAAATTGAGAAGATTTGCATCTACAGAAAAAATAGTCAAAGCTTTTAAACTTCTCAAAGATGCTGGAATCAAGAGAACTACATACAATATTATAGGTTTGCCTGAGCAGGATGAAGCATCTATTCTTAGCACCATAGAGTTTAATCGAGCTTTAGAACCAGATAATGCCACTGTTGCTTTTTATTCTCCATACCTTGGGACTGCTCAACAACTAAAATCTAAAGAATTGGGATATTTTGATGATTATGAGTATGAAGTAGATGGACAACTACGAACGCTTAGTAAAGATTCCCTTTTAGACCCTAAATTGTTGGAATTTTACAAAGAAAAATTTAACTTTTTTTTAATTAATGGCCTTAAAGATCTATTGAAAATAAAAAAAGACTATGGAATTGTTGAAGAAGAAGGTTCCATTCCCACAATAAGTACCTAGATGAAAGACAAAATTATAATTGGCTTATGGCCCTTGAGTGGAGATTTTGGAAAAATAGATATTTATGATTTTGAAAAGACTTTGGATTTTTGTCTGACTTCTGGCTTAAATATATTTGATCTCGCTCCAAATTATGGAAATGGATTTGTTGAAGATAGCATAGGAGAGGTTTATGAGGGCAAGATGCCTATGGTTATTAATACCAAATTTGGAAATAATAGGTCTGGTAAAAAAGATTTTTCTATTTCCTCTCTAAGAAAAAGTTTAGAGACTTCGTTAACTAAACTTAAGATAGATAGAGTCAATACTCTTTTTTTACATAATCCAAGAGATGAAATAAGTGATTATGGGCCTATAGAAAACTTAATGTCTGATTTAAAAAAAGAAAAATTAATAAAATTTTCCGGTTTAAGTGTTGCAAAAGGTTTTAATTATAATTACCTTCCAAATTTTGACTCGATCCAATTTGACTGTAACTTGTTATTTTTAGAAGATCTATTCAAATATCAAAATGCATATAGCACCTCATATGTAAGGTCGCCTCTTGCGTCAGGCATTCTTTCAGGAAAACTAACCAGGAAAAGTGTTTTTAGCAAAGAAGATCATAGAAGTGAATGGATTTGTGGTGAACGCCTTAGTTC
>CABXSA010000035.1 GCA_902514765.1 uncultured SAR86 cluster bacterium
TTCAGCTCTAAACCATGCTGAATCAAATGATATTCCCTTGAACTCACTGGAGGGTTTCGTCAGACAAATTATTGGATGGCGAGAGTTTATAAGAGGTGTCTATCAAGAAAAAAGTGAAATTGAATTTAAAAGTAACTATTGGGACCATAAAAATAAAATTAATTCAAATTGGTACGATGGCTCTACAGGACTTGACCCTTTGGATGATGTAATAAGAATGGTGAATGAGTATGGTTATACCCATCACATACCCCGATTGATGATACTTTCAAATATTTTTACTCTTTGTGAAATTGATCCTAAAGAAATCTATAGATGGTTTATGGAGATGTTTGTCGACTCTTCTGAATGGGTAATGGTGCCTAATGTCTTTGGTATGGGTACTTTTGCTGATGGAGGGATAATGTCCACTAAGCCTTATACATGCGGTTCAAATTATGTATTAAAAATGAGTAATTATAAAAAAGGACCTTGGTGTGAAGTTTTAGATGGTCTTTATTGGAGATTTACGGAAAAACGTCGAGATTTTTATGAATCAAACCCTAGATTATCAATTTTGACTCGTTCTCTGGATAAGATGGATCCAGAACGAAAGGAAAGAATTTTTGGTCTTGCGGATGACTTTATTAAGAAAAATTCGCTATGAAACATAAAGAGGAAAAAATTTGCAAGGTATGTAAAAAACCTTTTTCATGGCGAAAAAAATGGGAAAGAGATTGGGAAAATGTTTTGTACTGTAGTGAACGTTGTAAAAGAAACAAGTCTAAGACATTATAACTGCAACTTTTCCTACTAATTTTCTATCTCTTAAATATTCCAGGCCGTCTTTTGAATTTTTTAAAGGAAATTCTTTACAAATATGGGGTTTGAGTTTTCCTGATTCGGCTAGCTCCATAATAATTTCGTTGTTTTCTCTTCCTTTCTCAGGATCTCTTCTACCGAATTCACCTGCCCTTACACCAATAACTGAAAATCCTTTAATGAGAGGATAGTTAACTGGAACTGTTGGAATTCTGCCACTAGTAAAACCAATTATTAACAATCTGCCTCCCCAATTTATACATCGAATAGATTCATCAAATACATCACCGCCTACTGGGTCATAAATTACATCTGCCCCTTTTCCATTAGTTAGATTTTTTACCTCTTCTCTAAAAGAAACAGAACCCTCTAATCCTGTATTAATGATTTCATCTGCACCCCAAGTTTTTACAATTTTTAATTTTTCGTCCGAAGTTCCACTTGCAATTACTTTTGCGCCATATAGTTTACCCATTTGAACCGCAGCCATTCCTACGCCACCTGAAGCACCATGAACAAGTAGTATCTCGCCGTGCTTTAATTCGCCTCTTCTGATCAAACCAACATAAGCAGTCAAATAAGCTGTTTTAAAGGAGGCTGCTTCAGAAAAATTTAATGACTTAGGTTTCAAAGAGACCAATCCTTCTGGAAGAATGATTGATTCGGCAATCGCACCATGTCCCCAACCGCCAAACATAACTTCATCACCTTCTTTTAAAGAAGAAACTCTAGATCCAACCTTTTCAACTATTCCTGCTCCTTCCATGCCAAGAGCAAATGGAAGATTAGGTCTATTTTGATATTTACCCTGAGTCATGAGTAAATCAGGGAAATTAAGTGAAGCGGCCTTAATTTTAATTTTGACCGAATTATCCTGAAAGGAATCTAATTTGAGTTCTCCTAAATTTGTCTTAGACAAATCTTCGGAGAGCTCAGAGCAGACTAATCCATACGTTGTATGATCAGTCATTAAACATTAGCTTGGTCTGCCGATATATTCTTCTGTTTTTGCTTCTTCAGCTTGATGTTTACCAAGTTCCAATCTCGCAACAGTTCTTCTGTGAACTTCATCAGGCCCATCAGCTAAACGAAGAGTTCTCATTCCAGCATAAAGCCTTGCAAGAGGAGTATCTTGAGAAACTCCTGCGCCACCATGAATTTGAATTGCTTTATCAATAACGCGAAGTGCCATATTAGGAACAGCAACTTTGATTTGTGCAATTTCACTTTTAGCAATTTTGTTGCCAACTGTATCCATCATGTACGCAGCTTTTAAAGTAAGGAGCCTACACATATCAATTTCTATTCTGCAATCAGCAATGACATCATAATTTCCACCCAATTCCGAAAGCGTTTTTCCAAAAGCAGTTCTATTTAGAGATCTTTTACATAACAAGTCTAAAGCTCTTTCCGCAGCTCCAATTGTTCTCATACAGTGATGGATTCTTCCTGGGCCTAAACGACCTTGGGCTATTTCAAAACCTCTGCCTTCACCTAAAAGAAGATTTTCTTTTGGTACTTCAACATCTGTAAATTTCATATGAGCATGTCCGTGAGGAGCATCGTCGTTTCCAAAAACAGTCATCATTCTTAAAACTTCGACTCCGGGAGTATCCATTGGGACAAGAATCTGAGACTGTCTTTGATGTTTGGGGTTATCTGGATTTGTAACTCCCATGAATATAATGATTTTACAACGAGGATCGCCAGCGCCAGAAGTCCACCATTTCTCACCGTTGATAACATACCTATCACCTTTGTCTTCAATTGTGCTACCAATATTTGTTGCATCCGATGAAGCAACATTTGGTTCAGTCATTCCAAAAGCTGATCTGATTTCGCCATCAAGCAAAGGTTTTAGCCATTGTTCTTGTTGCTCAGGATTTCCATACTTATCTATTACTTCCATGTTTCCAGTGTCTGGAGCTGAACAATTGAATACTTCCGATGCGATCCCACATCTACCCATTTGCTCTGACAAAGGAGCATATTCTAAGTTTGTCAGTCCTGGTCCCCACTGAGAGTCAGGCAAAAATAAGTTCCACAAGCCTTCAGCTTTTGCTTTTGCTTTAAGCTCATCTAATACTGGAGGAACTTGCCAAGGGTTTCCCTGATTTCTAAATTCTGTCATTTGGTCCGCGTACACTTTTTCACCTTCATAGACGTGGTCGTCCATGAACTTTGTTACGCGTTCTAATAAATCTTTTACTTTATCCGTGTGTTGAAATTCCATATATATCCTCTTGATTTAAGAAAAAAAATATTAACAAGTTTTTAAAAAATTTGACACCCTATATGTCAAAATAATACATGTCATATGATTAAGTCCATCGATCACATATTAGTCGCAGTAGAAGATTTGGATAAAGCTGTAAAAAACTATTCACTTGTTTTTGGCTATGGTCCTACTTGGCAAGGAAGTCATCCATCTCTGGGAACGAAAAACGCCCTATTTCCCCTAGATAATCTGTATTTTGAATTGATTGCTGTAAATGATGACGGGCCCCTTGCAGAAACTGTTAACGAACATTTAGAAAAAAATGGAGAGAGTGTTTTTGGCTTAGCCTTGGAGACAGAT
>CABXSA010000036.1 GCA_902514765.1 uncultured SAR86 cluster bacterium
ATTAAGGGCTTGAAAGATTGAATTTCATGATTTTTAACTGAAACCGTTATATATTCAAAATTATCTTCAGTTAAATTTAAATAGCTTTTAATTTTAAATGCTGTTTCAGGGATTATGGGTTCTAAGCAAATATTTAATATTCTGAATAAATTCATGCCAGTACTAGAAATTTTTATAACTTCCTTATCGTTGATTTTCTCTTTAGCTAATACCCAAGGTTGATTGCGGTCGATGTATCGATTTGCCGAATCTGCTAGTTTCATAATTCTTTTGCAGGCATTGGAATAATCCAAATTTACATAATCCTGGAATATCAATTTTGCTTCTTCCTTGAATTCATCAATAAGATTTTCTTCTAAATCTGAACCTAATTTATTGTCGTTGGTTTTTAAAAATTTTTGTACTCTACTAGCAATATTAATGAACTTTCCTACTAAATCAGTATTAACTTTTTTTTGAAAATCTATCAGGTCAAAATCAATATCATCGATTTTATTGGTAAGTTTTGAAGCCAAATAATATCTTAAGTAATCAGAATTTAATTCTGCAGAATATTGATCTGCAAGAAGAAAGTTGCCTTTAGATTTGGACATTTTATTTCCATTCAAAGTTAAAAAACCATGTACAAAAACATTAGATGGTTTTTTAAATTCTGCTGCATGCAATAAAGCTGGCCAAAATAAAGCATGAAAATTGAGAATATCTTTTCCTATGAAGTGATAAATTTCATGCTTTGAATCTTCACTCCAAAGATCTTTAGCAGAAGCTTTATTTTTTGAATCCTTTAAGAATTTTTCTAGAGTTCCAATATAACCAATAGGCGCATCAAGCCAAACATAAAAAAATTTGTCTTCAAATCCTGGGATTTTAAATCCAAAGTAAGGTGCATCTCTAGATATATCCCAATCCATTAATCCATCTTTAAACCATTCTTGAAGTTTATTAATTACACTTTCTTGTAAAGAGGACTCGTCTATCCATTGCTTTATTTCCGCTTCTAATTTTGTTAAGGAAAAAAATATATGTTCACTATCTTTTATTACTGGAGGATTTTTAGAAAAAATAGATAAGGGATTAATCAATTCGGTAGCTTCGTACTTTGCTCCACAAACATCGCAGTTATCGCCATATTGATCAGGCGCGTTACATTTTGGACAATTCCCTTGAACGTAACGATCAGCTAGGAATAATTTTTTATTTTCATCATAGAGTTGCTTTATATTTTGTTTTTTAATGTAGCCATTTTCCAAGGCTGTATTGTAAATAAGCTCGCTGTATTTTTTATTTTCTTCACTGTGCGTTTGATAATAACAATCATGACTAACCTGAAAAGCTTCTAAGGTTTTTTTATGAGCTTTCATGTATTTATCAACTAATTTTTCAGGCAAAATATTTTCTTCTTCGGCTTTCATCATTATCGGAGTACCGTGAGCATCAGAGGCGCAAAGGTAAATGCAACGATTTCCTAAAATACGCTGAGATCTGACCCAGATATCAGTTTGAATATGTTCTAGCAAGTGTCCGAAATGAAGGGGACCGTTAGCATAGGGAAGGGCACTAGTAACAATTAGATCTTTTTTTTTCATTGTCATAGGAATAAGCTATTACCATGGAGAGAAATCATTTTATCTTAAATACTAGAAGTATTCTTTTCATTTTATTATTGGTAACTACAAGTTGTGCAACAACTAATAATCTATCAGGTGATTACAATCCTGATGATCCTTATGAAAAAAGCAATAGAAAAGTCTTTGAGTTTAATAACAAAATAGATAAATTATTTCTAAGACCGCTTACTGACTTTTATGCTGAGACTACTCCTGAATTTGCTCAAACTTCAATAACCAACTTCTTTGCTAATTTGGATGATATAAGAATTTCGATAAATAACCTATTGCAAGGAAACATAGTTGAATCCATGAGTGATGTCACACGGTTTTTTATAAACTCTATTTTTGGATTAGGAGGTTTTTTTGATGTTGCCTCGGAAATGGGTCTAGAAAAACATAGTGAAGATTTTGGACAAACTTTAGGTAAATGGGGTGCAAAACCCGGACCTTATTTAATGCTTCCTTTTCTAGGACCAAGTACCACTAGAGATGCTTTTACTTTTGTGGGCGATACCGCCTTAGCTCCAGCTTTGTCTTTAGATGATAATGCTGCAAGATTAGGTCTTATTTCTCTAGATCTAATAAATACTTATTCAGCTTTTACAGGTATTGCAGATATAGAAAGCAAAGACCAATATGCTTTTTTAAGAGATGCATACTTAGAGAGAAGAAAATACGAAGTCAATGATGGATTATCAGAGGAAGATCTTTCTCAAGATGAAGATTTTGAAGATTTCTAGCTAGTCAATAAAAGAGCTATATACCATAGATTGCATTTGCATTCTTATTGGATAATAACCTGAGGGCATTAACTGAGTCATTAAAATACATATTAATTCTTCTTGAGGATCTATCCAGAAAAAAGTACTAGCTGCACCACCCCAGTTATAGCTACCAACTGAGCCAGAATTTTGAGTATCAGCTAAATCAATATTGACACCAAAACCCAAACCAAAGCCAACACCTTTGTATCTTATTTCGCTAAAACTCCCCTCAGAACCCATGGTTACCATGTCTTGATTTTCAGGAAGATGATTTGAGGTCATCAATTCAATTGTTTTCCTTGATAAAAGCCTCTTTCCTTCAAAAGTTCCACCATTTAAAAGCATTTGACAAAAATTATAATAATCTTCTGTAGTAGAAACCAAGCCTCCACCACCAGATAAGTGTAAAGGAGAGCTTGAATAGCCACTTTTACTGTTACCTGTATCTTGCAGTCTTAGATATTCCTTTGGCGTTCTTTCATAACATGCTGCAAATCTTTTAATTTTATTTTTTGGGAACATAAAAAGCAGTATCTTTCATCTTAAGGGGTTTGAAGATATGTTTTGTAAAATAATCATCTAGAGTCATACCA
>CABXSA010000037.1 GCA_902514765.1 uncultured SAR86 cluster bacterium
ATTTAAAAAGTCCCTAAAAAAAAACAATTTTAAGAAAATCATTTATAAATCAGCTTTGCATAGCAATATTAGCTCACTTATCAATTTAAAGCCTTCCCGTGTTATAAAAGGGAAAGCATTTAAATACAATATATTTACTGTAGACCAGGAGAGCGAATGAATTATCAAAAAGATGTATCTAACTTTATGATCTTAGGAGAACAAAAAATAGCTTCAGATCTAAATCTTAAAAATGAGCAAACTCAGCTTTATATGAATTTGATCAAAGAGGAGTTTGACGAGACCGCGAAAGCATTTGATGATGAAGACCTGGTTGAGGTTGCTGATGGTCTAGCAGATATGGTTTGGGTCATTATGGGTATGTGCAATAGTGCTGGCATAGACTTTGATAAGATTTGGGAAGAGGTGAAAAGCTCAAATATGAGTAAATTTGTTGATGGAAAATTCATTAAAAATGATGCTGGGAAAATTATGAAGCCAGAGACTTATTTCAAACCAAATATCAAAAAAGCTTTGGGTTTATAATCCATGCCGCCTTGACGACGGCATGTTTTGGGGAGATTATTCTGTAATTAATTCACCCGAATTAATTTGAATAACTTTTGCTTTTTCCGACTCTGGAATAATCCTTTCTAGATTTATTTTTAATAATCCATTCTTTAGATCGGCTGTTTTTACAACAACTTCAGGCGCAAGAGAGAATTGCAATTTAAAGGCTCTCGCAGCAATACCTTGATGTAAGACTTCTCCAGAAGAATTTTTAGAGCCTTCGTGAGCGATGCTCAAGTTGTTTTCCTTAGTTTCGACGGTTAAATCGTCTTCACTAAGACCCGCAACTGCTACCTCGATGGTAATATCATTCCCTTCGCGTTTGATGTTGTATGGTGGATAAGACCTTGAATCTTCTCCTATCTCACTAAATGTTCTCAATGAATCGAATAGACTATCAAATCCTAAAAACCTCGTTGAGAAGAAAGGATCTGATAAATTTAATACACTATTTTTCATAATACTCCTTAAATTTAAGCAAGTTGATAATAAAGACACCTCATTCGAGCATGTCAACCTATGGAAAGATCCCTTAATGGCAATCTTTGCAATATTTATATGGAGGTTTTTTTTATTTTTTCAAGACTTTATGCATTACCTTTGGAAAGTTCTTTCAGCCAATTTGGCTCTAAAAACTTATTAGCATCTTTTTCTAGTCTTTGCGTAATTCTCGTAGGATAAAGCTTGCCAGAATCGTCTTCACGTACATATTTATTTTCAATTAATCTATTTAAAAAAATATCAAACATCCATTTTTCAGAAAATTCTGGGGTCAGACGAGCATGAGTTTGTTCAAGATTTTTAAGAATTTTCAAGGAATTCTTTTCTAGGTCGTTTTTAGATATGTGTAATTCAGAGCTTTTCCATAATTGTGATACCAAGACATAAAATCTGTCTATTGATGGTTGAACAAGTCTTCCTAAAGATTGAATTTCGTAAAACCCTTTAGATTTAAAATCAGCTCTTCTAAGTAAGTCCGATTCCTCAATGATGAGCTTAAACTTTATAAGTTTTTTAAGTTTTGCCTCAATCAGACTATCTAATTCGGATTCACTCCATTTTAGAAAAAATTCCTCTTTTAAAAATGGATAAATTATCTTTATGGACTCAAATAAATCCGCTTTAAGTATTTCTTTTTGATATTGAAAATACCCACAGACTAATGATTCAAAAATTAGCAGGTGAGATATATTATTACGATAGAAACTTAATCTAGCTGCTTCAAGATTGGTTAGCGAAATTCTAGTATTGATATCTTCATTTGAAATAAAGTTCAACTTCTTCATTTGATTTATTATTTCTTCGCTTGTTTTATCGCAGATTAAGGTCTTTGAAGAATACCTATCTTCCATTAGTAAATCTCTTAATAGTTCAATTCTGTTATTTAGTTCTTGTTTTGAAATCGAAAAACCATCGCTATTAAGAATTGCCATTGAAAATAATGCAGTTGATGTAACAATTGTGGCATCGTTTATACTGCTCATGATTTTCTTTCCAAGCATTGGAGTTACCTTAAAAAGCCAATCCTTTTCAGATTGGTATTCCTCCATAGGATATTCTTTTAAAAATATGTTTAAGTTAATTGGCTCTGCAAATTGTAAATAGGCTTCACCTAGATAGTTTCTAAAATCTTTAAAAACAGAAAAAATATCTCTTAAATTTTCTTTTTTCTTGCTTGCTCCCATGACCTCGCTTATGTAGGAATTGCCTTCAAGGACTTTTTCATAGTTAATAGCAATAGGCACAAAACTTACCTGTTTTTCGTCCATACCTAAAAAAGATCTAAGTATCATAGAAATTATTCCTGGCCTGGGAGGCATAAGTTTTCCTGATCGTGATCTACCGCCTTCAGGGAAAAATTCAATAGAGTGGCCTCTTTGCATCAACTTTCTAAGGTGCTCATAAAAAACAACTGAATATAAGCGATTGCCGCTAAATGAGCGGCGCATAAAAAAAGCACCTCCCTTTCTCAAGAGTGGACCAACTATCGGAAGATTTAAATTCTTACCTGCGACTATTTGCGGGAGCATCAAATCTTTATAATAGAGCAAATAAGACAGGGCGAGATAATCTATATGTGATCTGTGGCAGGGTGAAAAAATTAACGAAGTACTGGGTGCGATTTTTCTAATTTCTTCAAAACCTAAAACTTCTAAATTCTCATATCTAGAGTTCCAAAACCAGGTTAGTGCTCGATCATATAGATAAATTACTGGGTATGACATATCAGAACAGATTTCCCAAACATATTTAGTCGCTCTTTTTTTCAA
>CABXSA010000038.1 GCA_902514765.1 uncultured SAR86 cluster bacterium
TTACGGGTATTTCAATGATGATTTTGAGAGTTATGGATATCGTATTTGTGATAGAAGAGACATAGAGGATACAAAAACACAAGAATGTTTTCGTAGAGATAAAAAATGTGGAGGAGAATACAGAGAAATACGTAATGATGGAGAAATCTGGTGGGGATACATGCTAAATGACCGTTTAGATGGAGATGCTTACTACCTTTTTTCTACCGGAGATACTTACAAATTTTCATATAGAAATGGAAATAGGTCAGATGCATTAAATATGACTTATCAAGATGAGATAAAACTCAAAAGGATCCAAAATGTTTTGGACAATCAATTTGATACTTTAAATGAGAAATGGAAGGAACTAGAGCAAAGTTGGGATAATTTCGTTGCATTAGTAAATAAAGACACAACACCAGAGTGGTCAACTAGAAATAACGAAAAATCAAATTTAATTCTATCAATTCAAGAGCTTTTGGCTGAACTTGGTTATTCTCCAGGGCCATTCGATGGCATGATGGGACAAAAAACATCAGCGGCAATTAAAGCTTTTCAAATAACTCATGATATTGAGGTTGATGGACTCCCAAGCGAAAAATTATTAGTAGCCCTTCAGGTTGTGCTTCAGTCTTTGAGAATTCCAGAAGATAAAAATATTAAAACACAAAAAGGAAATTTAAAACTTGTTTCAACCGGTTCAGGTTTCTATGTCAATCATGAAAATATAGTTACAAATTATCACGTCATTAAAGCATGTGACAATTTAAAAGACTTTGATGAAACTTCACTTAAAATTAAAGTTATTGACCAGATGAATGACTTGGCAATTCTAGAAGGATCTAAATCAAATAAATCTTTAAGCATTTCACCCTATCCCCCAGTTCTTGGAGAGGAAATTTATGTCGCTGGATTTCCTTTATACAGTGATTTAAAAGGGCTAAATTTTACATCAGGTAATGTAAGTGCTCTTAAAGGGCCAGGACAAGCGTCCTCAATGTTCCAATTTACTGCCCCCATCCAACCTGGAAATAGTGGCGGACCAATTCTCAATAAATATGGCTCTATAATTGGTATCGCAGTTGCAACTTATAAATCAGAAGATTTAATTAAAGAAACTGGTGTCGTTGCTCAAAATTCAAATTTTGGGATAAAAAACACCATATTAAAAGGGTTGATGGAAGACAATAACCTTTACCATAAATCATCAAATGCATTCTGGTCAAAATCCCAGAAAACCTTGGCAAAAATCGCTTCCGAAAACTCAGTTTTAATTAAATGTTACAAAAATTAATTATGGTGGAGGCGGCGGGTATCGAACCCGCGTCCATCAATCTATTCCTATCAGCTCTACATGTTTAGGTTCATCTTTTAATTTCCTTATTTAACTCTCCGATGAGCAGGATAGATAAAAAGTATTCTGTAAAAAGCTTTTCAAAAAAATCACAGAAATATTCTTTTGAGCAACCTATTAATCGACTTTCTATTACCTTAATAGGTGTTAGGTAAAGAAAGCTAGCCAAATTATGCGGCTAGAGCGTAGTTTGCTTTATTGCCAACTAATTTTTTTATAACTTTATTTAACGAGATAGTTACACTCTCGACATGCACTTTAAGTTCAAAAACAGATGTCTAATCCATTTCGCCCCCAAATAGAACTCTATTTTAAATAAATTATGAAAAGTTGCTATTTAGTTTGGAAGTTTTAGCTTTTTCTTTTTTCCACTCTTTCTGCTTAATACTTTCTCTTTTATCAAATTTTGATTTACCTTTTCCTAAACTTATTTTTAACTTAACTAAATTTTCCTTCCAAAAAATTTTAATTGGAAGGCATGTTAAACCCTTCTCCTGAGTAGCTTTAAATATCTTTGATAATTCCGATTTAGTTAATAATAATTTTCTAGTCCTATACGGATCTACTTCCTGTGTAACTTCCTTCAAAGGAGTAACTGACATGCCGATAAGCCATGCTTCACCTTTTTTCATCAAAACGAAGCTGTCTTTTATATCAACTTGCGATGATCTAATTGCTTTAACTTCCCATCCTAAAAGGGAAATTCCAGCTTCAAAATTTTCTCCTAATTCATAATTAAATTTGGCTTGTCTATTTTCAATTACTGGCTTTTTATTAAGTTTCTTATTTTGAACCATTAAATTAGTATAACTTGATAAAAGTTTAATAAAATTATTTCAGATGAGTAGCAACAAAATTTGGACAGGAAATATGACTTTCATATTAGCGGCAGCAGGATCTGCAGTTGGTTTGGGTAATATTTGGAAATTTCCATATATGGTTGGATCAAATGGAGGTAGTGCTTTTGTAATAATTTATCTTATTTGCATATTGGCAATTGGATTTCCAGTAATGGTCTCAGAAATTTTAATAGGAAAATATGCAAGAAAAAGCCCAATTAATTCTCTAGTGAGAATTACTCAAGAATTTAAACTAAATTTAAGTTGGAAATTTCTAGGAGTTTTAGGAGCATTAGCTGGAGTAATTATTCTTTCATACTATAGTGTTTTTGCTGGAATGGCTTTTTCTTACATTTTTAAAGTATTTCCTCAAGGCTTGGAAAATCCTTCTCAGTATTCTTCAGATTATTTTAAAAGGAGTTGATTCAGCCTCTTTCTTAATTTCACCGTCAAATTTTCTTCCAATAAGCCTTTTGATTGCATATAGAGTAT
>CABXSA010000039.1 GCA_902514765.1 uncultured SAR86 cluster bacterium
ATTTGAATTAAGGCTATTCCACCTGAACTTGGAGGTGGCATTGAACAAATTTTATAAACTCTATAGCTTCCACAAATTGGTTCCAAAATTCTAACTTTGTATTCATTTAAATCTTCAAGATTTAGAATACCTCCATTTTTTTGAAAAAAATCAGCAATTTTTTTTGCAGTTTCGCCAAAATAGAATTCCTTTTTCCCATTTTTAGAAATTCTCTCTAAAGTATTCGCTAGATTTTTTTGAATTAGAATATCTCCTGAAGAAAATCCATTTGGCCTAGTAAAGATTTTTTTTGCTTCTGGATATCGTGAAAACTTCTCTTTATACTTGTTGAGATTTTTTGATTGAAAATTAGACAAAACAAATCCATTCCTGGCCAATTTTATTGAAGGATCGATCAATTCTTTTATATCAATTGTTCCAAAATTTTCTGATGCATAAAACATCCCTGATACTGTCCCAGGAACACCTGAAGCAAGTGTTGAATTCAAACTTAATCCTTTTATAACCTTACCTTCATCATCTTGATACATTTCCTCGAATGAATTAATTGGAGCTCTTTCTCTGTAATCAAGAGCATAAGTTGTTTTTGAATTTGATAGGTGAATGATCATAAAGCCTCCACCCCCAAGATTACCTGCTGAAGGGTTTACAACCGACAAGGCAAAAGCAACTGCAATTGCTGCATCTACTGCATTCCCTCCATCCTCAAGGATTTTCATTCCAATATCAGTCGCAATATGATGCCTTGTAGCAACAGCGTAGGATTGGGATTCTGTTAAGACTAAATTAGAGAAAAATAAAATTACCAGAAATGTAATTTTCGGAAGTCTATAAGAATTTGACTTGTTACTTTGGCGTATCTTCAGTGTGCCTTTCACCATTAAAAACTGCAGCAAATTCTAGAATTTCATTTGATTCATTAAAAACTCTATGGAATGCACCATCAGGCACAGGGATAACATCTCCTTGCTTGACTTCGAATTTTATGTCATCTATTTGCATGATTCCTATTCCTTTGTAGAAAACATATACCTCCTCTTGGCCTTCATGTTTATGTCCTGATGTACTTTTATCAGGATTAAGTTTTGTGATGCTGGGAACAAGTTTTGATAATGAATCATTATCTAAAACAATATATCTATCATCTTGTTTTACTACGTGCCAGTTATTGTCCATCTTTAGATTATATATGATTCGATTTTTTTTATCATTTGAGGTATGTCTTTTGAGGAAGTAATTTCCCTGCCTAAAACAATAAAGTCACTGTTATTTGTAACTGCCTCTTCTAAAGTTGCTACTCTAGATTGATCACCGCTTTTTTCATTGATTCTTATTCCAGGAGTTACAGTAATAAAGTCTTTTCCAATATTTTTCTTTAAACTCAAGACTTCTTCAACAGAGCAAACTACTCCATCTATAAAATTTTCTCTAGCTACCATAGAAAGTGTTTCTACTAATTTAGAAATAGAAATATTTAATCCTAAGTTGTCTAGATTATTTTGATTTAAGCTCGTCAAGAGAGTAACTCCAACTAGAAGAGTATTACTTTTGGAATCATTTTTAGCTTCAGCCGCTGCCTTAATCATTTCCTCGCCACCCAAGAGATGTATATTTGTCATCCAAACATTATGTCTAAGAAGGTTTATTAAAGCTTTATAAACAGTATTAGGGATATCATGTAGCTTCAGGTCCAGAAATATCTCAAATCCTTTTTTGTTTATTTTTTCTAAAACTTTTGGACCTTCACTGCTAAAAAGCTGTTTTCCAACTTTTAGTCTAAACTTATCAGGATCTAAGAAGTTGATGATAAAATCTGCCTCTTCGAATGAATCAAAATCCAAGGCAACTATTGCTTGTTTAGGGCTAAGGATTTTCATTATCCTTATCAATCTTAGCTTTCGAAGTTCTCTTAAATAATTTTGGTATTTGAAGAATAAAAGAAATAATCGCTCCTAAAAATACAGAAAATACTATTGCAAATCCTATGGAAATACCTTCTAAACTTAAAAAATATAAGTCTAATTCTATTAGATCTGAATTAAGATTTGAAAAAATAAAAAAAGTTGAAACCAGTAAGGTAAGGAAGATGAAATAAAAATATTTCATACTTTAGTCTAACATAATTTTAATTTAC
>CABXSA010000040.1 GCA_902514765.1 uncultured SAR86 cluster bacterium
CAATGCTCCTATTGCCGCATACAACGTCGGCATTAATATATTGATGCTTTCATTTATGGTTGGGCAAGGATTTACTGTGGCAGGCGCCACTTTAACCGGACAATTTATAGGAGCACAAAATCCAAAAGAAGCAAAACGAAGTGGTTGGCGCTCAGCTGGATTAACAATGGTTTCCATGGGGATATTAGGCATAATTTTAGCTTTAGCATCTCGTCCAATTGCTGGGTATTTTGTTGATGATCCTGAGGTAATACGTTTAACGGTTTTGTTTGTTTGGTTATTAGGTATTATGCAACCTTTAATGGCCTTAGAATTTGCTTTGGGTGGAGCTCTTCGAGGTGCGGGTGATACCAAATCACCTCTTTATATTATTACTGTTAGCTTAGTATTCTTTAGACTTACTTTTGCTGGATTTTTTGTCTGGTTAGATTTTCCTATTGAATATATATTTGGAAGTTTGATTATCGATTATATTGTTAAAGGAATTCTCTTTACATATCGCTTTGAATCTGGTCGGTGGATAAAACTTAAAACCTAGAGTTTTTTAAAAAATCCGTATATTATCTAAAACATAACTCATTTAGGAGAGTTAATTTATAAATTAAATCACTTTTGGGAGGATTTATGAGCTATTTAGCTACAAATGATTACGTAGGTATCTCGTTCTGGATTGCGACTGCTATTATGTTAGCGTCGACAGTATTCTTCTTTGTAGAAAGACAAGACGTATCTGGTAAGTGGAGAACTTCTCTTACAGTTGCTGGTCTTGTTACTGGTATTGCTTTCTGGCATTACCTTTACATGAGAGGAATGTGGTCAGACATGGGAGCTTCCCCTACGGTATTTAGATACATTGACTGGTTAATCACAGTACCACTTCAAATCATTGAGTTTTACTTAATTGTTGCAGCTGTCACAGCGGTGAGCGCAGGTATATTCTGGCGTTTACTTATCGCATCAATTGTAATGCTTGTTGGTGGTTATCTTGGTGAAACAGGACTATGGGCGCCTTCAGTAGGTTTTGCTGTTGGAATGATTGCTTGGGTATACATCATCTATGAAATATTTCTTGGTGAGACTGCCGCAGCCAATGCCTCTAGTGGAAACTCTGCAAGTCAAAGCGCATTTAACACAATTAAATGGATCGTAACTGTAGGTTGGGCAATTTACCCAGTTGGTTACGCGCTTGGTTATTTTGCTGGCGGAGTTAACAACGAAGCACTAAACATTGTTTATAACCTAGCTGATTTGATCAACAAAACAGCATTTGGTTTAGCAATTTGGGCAGCAGCTAAAGCAGATTCAGCTTAGTTTCAGCCTGAAAAAGAAAAACCCTAGCTTTTTAAGCTAGGGTTTTTTTTTGAGCCCCTTGCACAAGTCTCCCCCAAGAGCACAAGGGACAAATCAATATATAAAATTCTTCCTCAACGGTCAAAAGAAAATAAAAAAAATTATAAGAAGAATGTATTTAAAGAATGGCATCAAAAGTTTCACTGATATTGGCATTAATAACTAAATCCGCAAACTGATCCATTTCGGTAGGCTCGTTATTCAAAATTATAAACTTGGCACCAGTCTGCTTACCAATCAAAGGAATCGTTGCAGCTGGATAAACTACAAGTGATGAACCTACTGCAATCATGAGATCGCAGTTTTCTGCTTCATTTTGAGCACGCATCATTTCCTTTTCTGGCATGGGCTGACCAAAAGATATGGTTGCCGTTTTTATAAAACCTTTGCAATTCTGACAAGTAGGCGGTTCTTGATTTTCTTTGAATACCTGATGAATGTGTTCAAGCTCAAATTTCTTTTCACAGTTCAAACATACCGCATAGGTTGCATTACCATGAATTTCTGTAACCTGGTCATCTGTCAGACCTGCTGCTTGATGTAAATTATCAACATTTTGGGTAACACAATGTCCGTTTTCTTTGGATCCAATTATGGTTGCAATAGCTTCATGACCCTTGTTGGGCATAAATTGAGAAAAATTACTTTTGAAATTTACACTTTGTTCCCAATATTTTTTTCGCATATCATTGGAAGATATAAAATCTTGATAATAAATTGGCGTATTTTTTTTCCAAAAACCATTAGGCCCTCTGAAATCAGGAATGCCAGAGTCGGTACTTAT